>NZ_JAIQDH010000076.1:0-836 GCF_020037095.1 Myxococcus sp. XM-1-1-1 | reverse complement strand
TGTGACAGCAGCGCCGCCTCGATGTCTCCCAATTCAATCCGGAAGCCTCTGAGCTTCACCTGGAAGTCCGAGCGGCCCAGGTACTCCAGCGTCCCGTCCGCCAGCCACCTCGCCACGTCTCCGGTGCGGTACAGCCGCGCCTCGGGCACCTGCGAGTACACGTCCGGCACGAAGCGCTCCGCCGTCAACTGCGGCCGCCTCCAGTACCCCAGGCCCACCTGCACACCGCCGATGAAGAGCTCTCCGGGCACTCCCACCGGCGTCGGCTGGCCCTGCGCGTCCAGCACGTACAGTCGCGTGTTCGCCACAGGCCGCCCAATCGGAATGCTCGTGCGCTGAGTGCCTCGCGCGCAGTGGAAGTGCGAGACGTCCACCGCCGCCTCCGTCGGGCCGTAGAGGTTGTGCACCTCCGCTCCAGACGGCAGCCGCGCGTGCGCCTTCGCCACCAGGTCCGCCGTCAGCGCCTCGCCGCTGCACACCACCCGCCGCAGGTGGCCCAGCCCTTCAATGCCTGGCTCCTCCAGGAAGGCCCGCAGCATCGACGGCACGAAGTGCACCGTCGTCACTCGCTCCTCTCGCAGCAGCTTCGCCAGGTACGCCGGGTCCTGGTGCCCTCCCGGCTTCGCCACCACCAGCCTCGCCCCCGTCAGCAGCGGCCAGAAGAACTCCCACACCGACACGTCGAAGCTGAACGGCGTCTTCTGCATCACCGTGTCCGCTGCCGTCAGCCCGTACTCCTGCTGCATCCACAAGAGTCGGTTGACGATGCCCGCGTGCGCGTTCATCGCCCCCTTCGGACGGCCCGTCGAGCCGGACGTGAAGATGACGTACGCCAG
>NZ_JAIQDH010000075.1:0-932 GCF_020037095.1 Myxococcus sp. XM-1-1-1 | reverse complement strand
TGAGGCTCTCCGAGGAGGAGCACGTGTTGGTGGTGGTGCTGCACCACATCGTGTCGGACGGCTGGTCGACGGGGCTGTTGGTGAGGGAAGTGGCGGCGCTCTATGGGGCGTATGCGGAGGGGAAGCCGTCGCCGCTGGGCGAGCTGCCTGTGCAGTACGGGGACTATGCGGAGTGGCAGCGAGGGTGGTTGCAGGGGGAAGTGCTGGAGCAGCAGGTGGAGTACTGGCGCAAGCAGTTGGAAGGGGCGCCGAGGGCGTTGGAGCTGGTGACGGACAGGCCGAGGCCGGCGGCGCAGAGCTTCCGGGGTGGCTTCGTCCAGACGCAGTGGCCGAAGGAGCTGTGGAGGAAGGTGGAGGAGGTGAGTCGTCGTGAAGGGGTGACACCCTTCATGGTGCTGCTGAGCGCGTACCAGGTGGTGCTGTCGAGGCACGCGGGGCAGCGGGAAGTGGTGGTGGGTTTCCCGATTGCAGGGCGTACGCACGCGGAGACCGAAGGGCTGATCGGGTACTTCGCGAACACGCTGGTGCTGAGAGGGCGAGTGGAGGAGGGGGAGACGTTCGGGGAGTTGGTGGGGAGGGCGAAGGAGGTGACGTTGGGTGCGTACGCGCACCAGGACGTGCCGTTCGAGAAGCTGGTGGAGGAGCTGCTGCCGGAACGGGATTTGAGCCGCAGTCCGCTGTTCCAGGTGAGCCTGACGTTGCAGAACACGCCCGGGGTGGAGGTGAAGCTGGGGAAGGGGCTGGTGCTGAAGGGGCTGGAGACGGACACGAAGACGTCGAAGTTCGACCTCTCGCTGTCCGTGGGCGAGGACGCGGACGGGGTGGTGGTGGCGCTGAACTACAGCAGCGACCTGTTCGAGGAAGGGACAGCGGAGCGGTTGGTGAGGCACGTGAGGCGAGTGCTGGAAGGAGGCGTGGAGGGGTGGGGGAAG
>NZ_JAIQDH010000007.1:0-412836 GCF_020037095.1 Myxococcus sp. XM-1-1-1 | reverse complement strand
CCGGACGGGACTCTCACCCGCAGGTCTGGTGGAGCATGGACGTGCTCCTCTTTCTCGTCCTTCAGGACGCACCATGGGCCAAGCATAAGGCCCCGTGCGCCACGCGCCGTGCGGCCACGTCAGCACCGCTACTCACGCGCGCGGGTTTCGCTCACACTCGCGACATGGCGACCCTGCGTGAGCTGTCGGACTTCATCACCGCCGAATTCCCCCAGACGCGCGTGCGAATCCTGGAGGTGGGCCACCGGAGCGCCACCGTCGCGCACGAGGTGGGCCCCGGTGAGCTTCGGCCCGGCGGCACGGTGTCCGGCCCGGTGCTGATGGCCACCGCGGACGTGGCGCTCTACGTGGCCCTGCTGGGCGAGATTGGCCTCGTCCCGCTCGCCGTGACGACGAGCCTGAGCTTCAACTTCATGCGCAAGCCCTCCGCGGACCGCCGCATCATCGGCGTGTGCACGTTGCTCAAGGTGGGGCGGAGCCTCGCGGTGGGCGAGGTGTCGCTGTACTCGGAGGGCCTGCCGGAGCCCGTGGCCCACGCGGTGGGGACGTATGCCATTCCCCCTGCCTCGCACGGTGGCTCAAGGCCCTGAGGGACGCAGGCGTGCATAGAGCGCCTGGTCGTGCACGACGCCGTCCTTGACGGCGCTGCGCCGCAGCACGCCCTCGCGCTGGAAGCCCGCCTTCTCCAGCACCCGACAGGACGCCGCGTTGTCGGCGAAGGGCAGCGCGAAGAGCCGAAGGAGGTCCGTGTTCGCGAAGGTCCAGCCGCAGAAGGCGTCGAGGCCCGCGCTGACGATGCCCCGCCCCCACAGCGAGCGGCCGAGCCAGTACCCCACCTCCGCGGAATGGCGCTCGATGTCGGTGCCGGGAATCATCCCCATGGAGCCCACGGCCTCGCCGGCCACCTCGATGGCGAAGTCACGAGGCGGGGACACCGCGCCCGCGTAGCCCACCCAGCCCGCCGCGTCCTGGGCGGTGTAGGGGTGGGGAAACCGGTCGCGGAGGTTGCGCCACACCTCGCGGTCGTTGGCGTGATGGACCAGGGAGGCCTCGTCCCCGCGCCGCCAGGGGCGCAGGACACAGGGGCCACACTCGATGCGGAATGGAGGGGTCATCGGACGGAGCATGCCACGCGGCCGATGTCCGATTCGTTCAAGGCGCACGGCGGAGACGTGCCCATCCTCAGCCCATGCCCCTCTCCACCAAGGACGCCGCGCGCAGGCTCTATCGCCGACTCGAAGAGGCCATCCACTCCGGCGACTTCGACGTCGTCGATGACGTCATCCAGCAGGACGCCGTCGACCACCATCCGGACCCGGACATGATGCCGGGGCCCGAGGGCATCAAGCAGGGCTTCGCCGGCCTGCGGGCCGCGTTCCCGGACATCCGCTTCGAGCTCGAGGACCTGGTCGCCGAGGGGGACAAGGTCGCCTGTCGAATCACCGCCCGGGCCACCCACCGGGGGCCTTTCATGGGCTTCGCCGCGACCGGGCTGCCGGTGAGCTACACGCTGCTGGACCTGCTGCGCTTCTCCCCCGAGGGGAGGTTGGTCGAGCGCTGGGGGCTGGTGGAGGAGGGGCACCTGCGCCAGCAGCTCGGCCGTCCTCCGCGCTGAAGTCGCCGCGATGCGAAGGTGGAGGAGCCGAGCCGCCAAGGTCAGCAGGAGCCTTCCGCCTACGGCCCCTCGCAGTGCGGGGACGCGGACTTGCCCTTGAGGTGTTCGAGCGCATTCGCCGCCGAGGTGGCCACCGTGCCGACCCAACCGGGCACGGGCGTCTCGTCCACGAGCATCGCTTCCATCGCGGGGACGAGCGGCGGATGCGCTGTCGCGCCGAGCGCGAAGAGCGCGCAGTAGCGGACCTCAGGCGATGAGTCCTTCAGTGCCGCCAGCAGGGCCTGGACTCCGGCCTCGAACCGCGAGGAGCCCACCTCGACCTGCGGGAACATGTAGGCGAGCCCCTCCGAGGCCTGTCCCCGAACCTTCTCGCCCTCCGTCGGGTCGGACAGGACCCGAATCATGAGGTCCCACAGGGCGTCGGGCTCCGCATGCCAGGTGAGCGCGAAGAGAATCCCCTGGCGATTGTCCGCGCGTCGCTCGAGCGCAAGCAACTCGAGCAGTCGGGGCATGGTGGACGGATCCGACGAGAGGAGGTTCGCCGCGGGGATGATGCGCGCCCGCTCGGAGGCGAGGAGGTCCGCGAGCGCGGCGTCACGCTGCTCGGGTGACAACCGCGGGCGCTGCTGAGTGGCCAAGGTCTACCTCGAAGGGAATCGCCGCCAGGTTCATGGGCTTCGAGCCCACCGAGCCCCCGCATCGCGGCCTGCGGACATCGAGGCCGCGATGGGACGAAAACCCCTCTCCGGAACTGACACCCTGGCGCCGCGACGGCGGGCGCCCTGGGACCTCACGCCGCGTCGCGCTCGGCGCTCTGTTGGTGGTCCTTGCTGGCGCGGTGGCGGCCCAGGTAGTGACCGAACGCGGCGAGCAGGGCCTCCGAGTCCTTCAGCTTGTTCAAGCAGATGGACACCTTGCCCTGCGTGGCCCCCGTCCCGTTCAGGAGCAGGTCCAGGTACTTCTTGAACATGCGGTCCTCGGTGGTCGCCGTCGTCACCTCGTCCAGGTGCACCGGCGCCGCCCACTCCTCGCAGTACACCTCCGCGAAGGTCAGCCGGACCTCGTGGCCCTCCTCCTTCGCCTCGAACGTCATCGGCGGGAAGTACCGCTCCACGTGCTCCCGCTCCTCGTCGTTGGACGGCGCGTACCGGTACGCCAGCGCCACGTCATGCGCCTTCGAGAAGCGCGACTCGTACGCCCGCCACAGCCGCGCCTCGATGCCGTCCGCGTCCTCGAACGCCTCCGCCCACGAGGACGTCACCGGCTCCACCAGCATCTGCCCCATGTCCTCCGGCGACAGCTTCACGCCCACGTTCTCCAGCCGCGCCGACAGCGGCGGGTGCGAATCGAACGGGTGCGGCGTCACCGAGCCATTCAAATCGCCCTGCAGCGCCTCCGACTGCGCGTACTCCGCGAAGCCATGCGCCACCCGCTGCGCGATGGCCACGCTCTGGTGCTGCTCGTCACGGTTGAACAGCGCCGCCTCCACGCGGTCCCGGAAGTTGGCGTACGCGACCACCTTCACCAGCGAGTGCGCCACGTCCCGCCCCGAGGTGACGCTCGCCGCGAGCCGGTCCGCCGCGAACTCACTGGCGCGCCGGCTGCGCCCCAACGACAGCTCGAACAGCCCCCGATAGGACAGCATGAAGTAGTAGACCGGCCGGGTCAGCCCACCCTCGTGGAGCGCCTCCAGGTACTGGCCGAACCGTGCCAGCATCGGCGCCAACCGCTTGCCATGTCCCGTGTCGCCGCCCAGCAGGTGCCCCATCTCGTGCGCCAGCACCGCCTCCGCCTCGCGCCGCTCCAGCTGCCGCAGCAGCGACAGGCTCACGAACAGCGTGCGCCCCCGCAGCGTCCGCTCTCCCACGCGGATGTCGCCCTCGGTGACGAAGAAGTTCGCGTCGATGCCCGCCAGCAGGTGGTCCGGCGGCGGCGTCTGCAGCCGCTGACACAGCTTGCGCACGTGCGCCCAGAGCTCCGGCGCCTTCGACTCCTCGACGACCTCCGCCTCCACCTCGAAGTCCATCGGCGGACGCTTGAAGATGGCCACCACCACCAGGAACGCCGCACCCGCCGCCATCAGCCCCACCGCCAGGATGAGCTTCACCGAGTAGCGCTGCGTCAGCACCGCCGTCACCCAGTACGACAGCCACACCGCCAGCGCCCCCTGGCCGATGACCTGGAGCGCGGTCGCGATGCGCAGCAGGTTCCAGCCCACCACGAAGCTCAGGTACTGGATGGGCCGGGAGATGAACGCCGCCAGCCCGCACATCAGCGCAATCAACGCGGAGGCGAGCCCCAACAACACCAACCCCAACGCCCCGCGGTACGCCCAGCCGAACTGCATCGCGTCCGTGCACCCGTCACCGAAGCTCGCGCGAAACCCCGCCCGCTCCTCGTCCGTGCTCATGCACGCATCCACCGCGGAGAAGGTGCTGTACGCCTCCAACACCTCCTTGCGCTGGACCTCGTCGAGCTCCCGGTCCTGCATCACCTGCTGCGAGATGGCGGAGCGGATGCGCTCGTCGAACCAGTTGCTGGCGTAGCCCGTGAACCAGAGCCCGAACACGGGGAGGGCGAACAGCAGGAGCGCGGGCAATACATAACCGCGCAGGACACCGGAGGCGGAAGAGGTCGTGGCCATGGTCTGTGGGAATCACGGCCCTTATCCCATGGATGGGTTCCCGCAAACCATGGCCTCCCAGGGCCCCGGAAGACAGCCACCGGGAATTCCCATCCCGCCAGACCTTCGCGTCAACGCTTCTCGAGAATCGAGCGTGGATCGAACGTGACGCGGATGTGGGTGATGCGTCCCTCCTCCACGTGGCACCAGTTGGCCACGGGCGTGGGCGCTCCGTCGTACGGATGAATCTCGAACCAGGTCAGCACCTCCGGGCCGTCCACGAAGCGGTGCAGCACGCGCATGCGGGGGGACACCTTCCACATGCCGTTGACGAGCCCCTTCACACAGGCCTCGGCACCCTGCGCCGTGCCGAGCGCGCCGACGAAGCTCACCTCGGAGGCGAGCGTCCCACGCAGCTTCGCCTCGTCCTTCGTCGTCCAGGCCTCGAAGTACGCCTCCACCACCTCCACGGGACTCTCCACGCTCCACCTCCTGGAATGGCCGACACGTCGATGTGTCGGAGTCACCGTATTCATGGTCCTCGGCGCCGACAGCCCTGTGTCAGGTTTCCGCGGCCCCCCGCGCGGAGCGGCGCGCTACCGCCGCCATTCCGCGGGCACGTTCTTCTCGGTGGCGTAGCGCTCCAGCTCGGAGAGCTGCTGGCTCGCCAGCTTCAGCTCCGCCTCCACCTCCTGCTGGCGCCGGGCCACGGGCTTGCCCGAGGCCTCGTCCTGCCGCAGGCGCGTGCGCTCCTCCTCGAAGCGGGCGACGCGCGCCCGGGCCTTGCCGAAGGACGTGCGCCACCGCTCCTCCTCCTCGCGCGACTGCGTCCCCACCAGTCGCTGCTTGAAGCGCTCGCGCTCCCAGCGCTGGATGCCCGTGGGGTTGCGGTTCCACGTGTCGCGGGCGTCCCGCACGTCCTTGAGCGACACCTCGATGCGCTCCAGGTTCTCACCGCTGCCCTGCCCCGCCTTCAGTGACGCCGTGCCCGTCGCGGGCAGCGCGCACGTCTCCACGGGCAGCCGCGCGCCGCCGACGTGGATGCCCCGGGTGAGCCCCTTCGAGAGGAACCAGCGCAGCCGCCGCGAGTCCTCCTGCGCCGCCAGGGACTGGCTCAGCGGCCGCCAGTCCTCGAACTCCAGGTCCAACGTGCACGTCTTCCCCTCCGCCTCCAGCTCCATGCGGCGCTTGAGCGACGTGGGCGGCGAGTCGAACCGCTCGAGCACCAGCACCACGAGCCCCAGCCCGTCGACCCGCTGCACGGAGAGGAGCACCTGCTGCTCGGTGTCCATCTGGAAGCGTTGCGCCTCGCGCGCCTCGTCGCGAGCCACGCGCTCGAGCAGCGCCTTCCAGCGCTCCGTGGACTCGGGCGTGGTGGGCACCGGGACGAGCTTGCTCGCGTAGGCGATGGGCAGCGCCAGCCCCAGGCCATCCGAGTTCTCGATCTTCATCGAGACGACGCCCACCACCTCGCCCTGTCCGTTCAGCAGCGGCCCACCGCTGTTGCCCGGGTTCACCGAGGCGTTGAACTGCACGTAGCCCGTCCCCAGGTAATGGCGGCCCACGTAGCCCACCTTCCCCTCGTGCACGGTGAAGTCCAGCCCCTGGGGGCTGCCGATGAAGACGAGCGGGTCTCCCGGCTCCAGGCGCGTGACGTCGCCCAGCGGCAGCGGCGCGGCCTTCGCGCCCACGACCCGGACGGTGGCGAGGTCCAGGTCCACGTCGCTGGCCACCGTCTCGCCGAGCAGCTCGCGCCCATCCGCGAGCACCGCCGTCATCATCTTGCCCGGCGGGCACACCACGTGCTCGTTGGTCAGCACCAGCTCCGGCTCCACGAAGAAGCCGGAGCCCGTCTTGCTCCCACACCGCAGGGTCAGGGTGCTCGGCCCCGCGCGGCGGGAGATCTCCGAGGTGGAGAGGGTCACGGGCCCAGGGGCCTTGTCGCCCGGAGACGCTTCACCCGAGGCGAGGGACAGGACCTCCGAGCGCGCCTGCGCGAAGCGTGGGGAGCGGGCCACCCACACGCCCACCGCGACGGCGACCAGGAGCAGCACGCCGAGGAGCGCGCGGCGACCGCCCCTCGCGGGCTCCTCGGAGAGGACCGCCACCTCCACGAAGGGGCGCAGCTCCGCGCGGGCGCCCTGGGCGCGAAGCACCGTCAGGAGCTTCTCCGCGAAGGCGCGGAAGACACCGTGGGCCAGGGGCGCGCCCGCCCTGGCGAGCAGGCTTCGAGCCTCGGAGAACGAGGGAGCAGGCGGGCCCAGCTGCGAGATGGCCCGGGCGAGCGCGAAGCGCGCTCGTTCGTCCACCACCGCGTCCCGCAACACCACATCGACCCGGAGGCTGGCGCCGCACACACATCGCGCCACGTTCCCCGCATCCGGCGCACCACACCGGAGGCACCTCAGCTCGACCGACTCCGACATTCCCGCGCTCCCCCAGCCACCGCCCGTGGCTCCTGGCGCGCGTGCGTCCTCCGCGAGGTCGACGGCGCTCGTCCATCATGCCTCCGAACGCGCGCGCCGTCGCGTCCGTGCGTGCCCCCGCCGGAGGCCCCTCGCATGCTCGAGAAACCCGGGCTCGTGTGGGGACAGGGCTTCAGGAAGCTTCCGTTCGTGGCGAGCCTCCCGCCCGCTCGAACCCTGGAGGGACACAGCGTGATTGACCCCACGGGAATGGGCGTCGCGGATGTCGCACTCTCGGCCTGCGGCGGGTCGAACAGCTCGCGGAGGACGGGCAGACCGTCGGCGTGGGCTACGGCATCACGTATCCCATCTTCTGGATCGACCGCCTCCACCCGCACGGCGTGCGACAGCACACCGCCTTCGCGGCGCGCAGTCGCGCGGAGGTGGACGCCTTCCATGCGGCGGCCGTGCAAGCGAGCGGCATCGACAACGGCCCGCCGGGGCTGCGCGACACCGCCCAGGGCTATCCCGCGGGCTACGACGCGGCCTTCGTCTTGGCCCCCGATGGCAACAACATGGAAGCCCTCTATCGGGAACGCTGAGCGCGCCTCGGCCTCAGCGCGCGAAGCCGTGGGAGCCGAGCTTCACCCAGGGCTGAGGCGTCGGGGCGCCTCCGAGGGCATGTCGCGCCACGGTGGCCTGCAGGGCACGGGCTTCGGGGATGCCGAGCAGGGGGTTCTCGGCGCCCTCCTCCAGTTCCAGCAGCCCGAAGAACTCGTGGCCCTCGGGCTGGTGGAAGTACTCGAACCGCAGGCCCGGCGGTCGCTTCGCCTCGATGGCCGCGAAGGCTGCCTGGACCGCGGCCAGCACCTCGGGAACACCTTCCTCCTTCACCTTGTATCGGACCATCAGCGTCGGCATATTCGGCTCCTCGTCGCGTTCGTGTCGTTCATCGCTTCCACCGTGTTGATGAACCACGACCTCGAAAGGTGACCGGTGGGAATTTCCGCTGAATTTTCCGCGACCTTCGAGCGCGCCCGGAGTCGTCTGCGCGCGGTGGCCTTCCGCATGCTCGGCACCGCGGAGGAGGCGGATGACGCCGTGCAAGAGTGCTGGCTGCGCGCCAGCCGGGCCGACACGCGCGCCATCGCCAATCCCGATGGATGGTGGACGACGGTCCTCAGTCGCGTCTGTCTGGAGATGTTGCGCGCTCGCCAGCACCGAGGCGAGACACCGGCAGACACGGAGCTGCTCGAGGAGTCCTTCGCCCAGGGCGAGACGCCGAGCCTGGAGGACGAGGCGGTGCGAGCCGAGTCCGTGGGGCTCGCGCTCCTGGTGGTGCTCGAGACGTTGGGCCCCGCCGAGCGCATCGCCTTCGTGTTGCATGACCTGTTCAGCCTGCCCTTCGAGGACATCGCCACCATCGTGGAGCGCTCGCCCGTCGCCGCGAAGAAGCTGGCGAGCCGTGCCCGGCACCGCGTGCGAGGCAGGCCGCTGGGCTCCCCAGCGGAGCTCGACCATCACCGGCAGGTCATCGAGGCGTTCCTCGCCGCCTCGCGCGCCGGTGACCTGGACGCGCTCCTCGCGGTGCTGGCCCCCGACGTCGTCCGGCGTGCGGACGCGGGAGCGCTGCGGCCCGCGACACCAGCCGAGGTACGCGGTGCCCGCCGCGTGGCCGAGGAGACCCTCACCAACACGGGCCGGGCGCGCTTCGCCCGGGTCGCGCTCATCGACGGCAAGCCCGGCATCGTCGTCGCTCCACGGGGACGGCTGCGGCTGGTCCTTGAAGTCGACATCGCGGGAGACCGCGTCGCCGCGTTCAACGTCATCAGCGAGCATGCGCACCTGCGCAGGTTGCACATCACCCTGCTCGCGCCTGGGTCCTGAGCTGCCGCGATGGAGGTCGGATGGAGCTGCGCACGCCAGGGTCGCACATGCGGCCCGGCTCCTCGCGCCGACCTCTTCACGAGGAGGTCGCGGGCGCGCCTCACTCACGCCGAAGCCCGACATGACTCGCCGGCTCCTCGCGCCGACCTCTTCACGAGGAGGTCGCGAGGGCACCTCACTCATGCCGGAGCCCTCACGGGCCCAGGCGCCTTTCGCCGCCCCCTCCACGATGAGGCTGCGCGGGAGCGTCACACACGCCGGAGCCCTCACGGGCCCAGGCACCTCGCGCCAACGCCCACGGCGCGTCCTCGCGGAAGCCACGCGCACCAGCGCTCGCGAGGTCCTCGGCCCCTCGCTGAACACTCACACGCGGGCCCGTGCCTCAAACACACACGTCTGGCATAGACTGCGCGCCGTGCTCGAGCCCTCGCAGTCCGACCTCACCGCGATGGAAGTGGCGACGATGCGCGGCCTCGCCGAGCAGGCCGTGCTCGCCCAGCAGGGCGAGACCACGCTCGACGTGGAGACCCTGAGCGCCCGCCTGCGCGACGTGGCCCAACGAGGCGGGCCGCCCGAGCTGGGCGCTGTCCTGTGGGAACTGCTGAGCTCCGGCACCCTGACGACCGTGCGCGACCGGAAGGGACGCTCCTGCCGGATGCTCGCGGTGAAGGCGCTGCTCAAGCTCGATGGCCCCGAGGCACGGCGCCTGACACCCGAGGACCTCACCTTCGGGCGCACCCCCACCCTCGCACCGCCGCGATGGGTCCTCGTCATCTCGGCCGCGCTCACCACACTGGGGGGCCTGGGCACCGTGGTCGTGAGCCTGGTCGGACACACCATGATGAGCCTCGCCTTCCACGGCTCCCCCATCCCCCCCTTCTCCCAGTTCGTGGCAGCACTCACCGGGGGCCTGACAGCCTGGCGAGCCCTCAAGCTGGTCATCGCTCCAGAAGCGCGCCCCTCGGACCTCCGGGCGCTGCTGCTGCTCGCCGCCGCGGGCGGGCTCCTCGTCACCCTGGAGATACCCGCCAGGATGAATGGCGGGCCCAACGGCCTGCTCTCCCCCCTGCTCGCCGCGCTCCCAGCGGCCCTGACGGCGGTCTTCTTCCGCGCCTCGGGCATCCCCTTCCGAGGCAACACGTGAGCCCTCCACGCGCCGGTATTCGTCGACCCACGAAGCCGCCTGTGAGAAGGTGCCCGGGCCTCACACAACGCAAGGGTGCAGCACACCGCTGCAGGACAGTGGATGGTCGGGCCGCCATCCGAGCCGGATGAATCGCCGGCGAGGATGCGCCATGTCGACCCCTGTTCCTCCCCGTCCCACATCTCCGCCGGAGGCCTGGGAGCCCCTGCTCCGCCTCGTGCGCCTGGCAAGCCGACCCCTCGAGCGCTTCCTCCACATCCAGGCCGCGAGCGGAATCCTCCTGCTGGTGGCCGCGGCCGTCGCGCTCGCCTGGGCCAACTCCCCGTGGGCGGAGAGCTACACCCGCCTCTGGCACACCCCCGTCGGCTTCCGGCTCGGCGCGTTCAGCTTCGAGCGCTCGCTGGAGTGGGTCGTCAACGACGGGTTGATGGTCATCTTCTTCTTCGTCGTCGGCATGGAGATCCGCCGCGAGGTCCACCACGGCGAGCTGTCCGAGTGGCGCCGGGCGGCGCTCCCCATCGCGGCGGCGCTCGGCGGGATGCTCGCGCCGGCCCTGCTCTACCTCGCCTTCGCGGGAGCCCCCGAGACGAAGAGCGGCTGGGGCGTCCCGATGGCGACCGACATCGCCTTCGCGCTCGGCATCCTGACGCTGCTCGGCCAGCGCGTGCCGCCCGCCTTGCGCGTGCTGCTGCTGGCCCTGGCCGTCATCGACGACCTGGGCGCCATCGTCGTCATCGCGCTCTTCTACTCCTCGGGTGTCTCGCTCGTCGGGCTGCTGACGGCCGCGCTCGGCTTCGTCGGCGTGCTCGCGATGCAGCGAGTGGGCGTGCGCTCGAAGTGGGCCTACGTCGTCCCCGCGCTCGTCGCGTGGGCGGGCATCTACGCCGCGGGCATCCACCCGACCATCGCCGGGGTCATCGTGGGGCTCATGACGCCCGTGCGCGCGTGGCTCGGCCCCCAGGGACTCCTCGTCGACGTGCGCCAGGAGCTGGAGACGCTCGGGCAACAGGCCAAGGGCGCGCACTCGCCCGAGGACCTCTCACGGGTGCTCCGGCACGTGGACGTCGCGCGGCGCGAGGCCCTGTCTCCCGCCGAGAGCCTCATCGAGTCCCTCCACCCCTGGGTGGCCTTCGGCATCATGCCGGTGTTCGCGCTCGCCAATGCGGGCGTCCAGCTCTCGGGCGGGACGCTCGGCGCCTCCGCCTGGAGCGTGGCGATGGCCGTGGCCGTGGGCCTCGTCGTGGGCAAGCCCGTGGGCGTGCTGCTCGCCATCGGCGCGACGCTGCGGCTGCGCATCGGCACGCTGCCCGCGGGGCTCACCGTGCGCCACCTCGTGGTGCTCGGCCTGGTCGCCGGCGTGGGCTTCACCATGGCGCTGTTCATCGCGCAGCTCGCCTTCACGGACCCAGGCCTGCTCGCGGGCGCGAAGCTGGGCGTGCTGGCCGCGAGCGCCTGCGCGGCGGTGCTCGCGCTGGTGCTCGGCCGGCTCCTGCTCTCGCCCGTCCCCCCGGGCAACGCGGCGAGGAGCGCGGACGAGGCGGAGAGCTCCACCGAGCTGTGAGGCTCAGCCCGGCTGCAGGAAGCGCCCCTCCACCAGGTGGTCGATGACCTCCCGGGCGGAGTGGGGGTCCAGCCGGGCCTTGCTGCCCAGGTGAGACACCGCGCTGGACACCGTGGTGGGGCGCTCGAACGCGGCGAGGGCCGCCAGCAGGATGGCCCCGTCGTCGCCCTGGACCAGCGTGGGGTCGGAGAACCTGCGCGGGTTGACGGTGGGCGCGCAGCTCAAGGTGATGCCGTCGACGGAGCGCAGGACGGTCACCTCCTCCCGCGCGACCTTCACCGGAGCCCGGTGGCTGCCCAGCCAGTCCCCCAGCGAGAAGCGCCGGGGCGAGGACGCGGTGTTGACCAGCCGCGTGCGCCCGTTGACGTCGAGGTTGCGTCGGGCGTCCCGGTGCTTCCACGCCAGCGCGTCCACCTGCTCGGAGGTGCGCTGCACCGCCGCCTCCAGCTTCGCGTCGCGGAAGCGAATCATCGGGACGGACACGTCCCCCGGCTCGCGGCGCTCGAAGAAGTCGAGGAACTCGTTGAACGTGCGCGCCTCGCTCACCATGTCGAACCGCGCGGGGTGCTCGGTGACGAGCGCGCCGGGCTGTGACTCCAGCCGCTGGTAGCCCACCACGCAGTCCTGGTCGATGATGCGCTGGACCAGCGCCAGCTCCTCGACGAGCGTGGCCTCGCTGGCGAACGGCAGCCCGCCGATGCCGGAGATTTCGACGCCCAGGTTCTTGTAGCGGCGGCAGCCCTCGATGAGCTCGAGCAGCTCCCGGTCCTTCGCGCACGGCTTGAGCAGCCCGCGGCCCATCTGCTCCAGGCGCTGCTTCTCGGAGAAGCAGCCGATGTCCACCACCATGTAGACGCGCTCGAAGGTGTTCGACAGCGCCTCGACGAGCTCCAGGCGCGGCACGCCCCACAGGAAGTACGTGCAGCAGTGGCGCGACAGGTCCACGCCCGCCCAGGTGCTGCCCAGGAACTCCGCCGAGCTCCCCGCGAAGTCGTAGCGCATCTGCCACGTCTTGCCGGCGATCTCCTGATGGTCCCTCCGAACGCTCTCCTCGGAGCGCAGGAAGGGCTTCGCCCGACCGAAGGCGGCCTTCTGGTTCCCGCGCGCGCCGCCGCAGTACAGGCAGTTCTCGCCGCAGCCCTTGCCCGGCGCCACCCAGCCGGAGAAGGAGCTCAGGTCCAGCTGGCTCAGGAACATCTCGTCGAAGTGCGAGTAGAAGACGTCCTCGGTGTTGGTGGCGCCCTGCACGTACTCGAGCGGCAGCCGGCGCGCCCGGCCGTCCGGGTCCCGCCTCACGCAGTTGGGCGGCGAATCCTCCCCCTGGCACAGGGCCAGCAGCGGCCGCTCACCGTCCCCCAGCACCACGTGGTCGATGCAGTCGAACGCGTGCAGCTCCCGCCACCAGAAGGAGGCGGAGTTGCCGCCCACGACGACGCGGATGGACGGGTCGATCTTCCGCAGCGTCCGCGCGATGAGCAGCGCGCGGTCCACGTGGTGGAACCACTTGAGGCTGATGCCCACCAGCTTGGGGCGCACGCGTCGCACCAGGGCCTCGAACGAGCGGATGACCTCGGCCTCCGTCTCGTCGCCGTCGTACAGCCGCACGAAGGCCTCGATGCCGCCGCGTCGCAGGTAGCTCGCCAGGTAGAGGATGCCGCACGTGGCCTCCCCCATCCCGGCACCGACGAGGAGCACTGGCGAGAGCACACGACCACCACCCATGGGACACGCACCGACCTTTCCGACGAAGGCCGCCCAGCGTAGTCCATCCGGGGCGGTGGACGCGCTCCAGGTTCGAGCCTCGGAGCGGGCCCTCAGTGGCTCGGCGTGCCCGCCCGGCCGCTCAGCCTGCGCCAGGTCAGCACCATCACCCCGCTGCCCCCCGCGAAGGGCATGGGGTCGGTCCGGAGCGAGAGCTTCTCGCCCTCCACGAGGACATGCCGCCGTTGCACCACCCCCACCCAGTTCGGGAAGAGGCTCCCCTCGATGGCGTGGGACACGACGCGCGCGTCCTCGTCGACGGAGTAGGTGCCGAAGTAGAAGGCGGCCCCATCCATCGCCGCCTTCGCCTCCTGGGGCTTGCTGGCCAGCGGGTCCGGGGACTCGAAGAAGGCCCTGTCTCCGCGCATGAGCTGGACGGACATGTTCGCGTGCGCGTCGTACATCAGGCAGCCCAGCAGGTGGATTCCGAAGGGGTGGCTGCGCCGGCCATCCGGCTGCACGTACTCCATGGACACGAGCTTCCAGGTTCCCACCAGTTCATCCTTGAGCATCACGTCACCTCCATGTGGAACATCGGGAATCACGTCGCGGGTCTCAGGCGGGCACGACCTCGAGCTTGAAACGGCCCAGCCGCTGGCCCGCGTCGCTCTCCACGGTGATGACGAACCGGCCCGCCCCGTCGGAGACACAGACGATCCGCTGCGCCTGGCCCGGGTCCACCACGTCCTTGCAGGAGATGGCACAGCGGCTGATCCAGAACCTCCCGTACCCGGGGAAGTGCCCCACCAACGAGCACGCATTCGCCAGGGTCAGGGTCAGGGGACAGAGCGGACGGAGGTCGAAGTGGCCCGCGAAGTCCTCGCGAGCCAACCCCGGCAGTGACGCCCGGAGCATCCTCCCGGGCTCCATCCACTCCAGCGTCATGGGCCGAATGGGGTCCGCATACGGGCTCGGCTGCCCGGGGGACCACGAGGGCCGCGCCGACGCATCAGCGCCCTTGAGCCCCACGAACTCCTCCTCCGTCAGGACCAGCAAGGCTCCGTCCAGCTCCGCGTAGCGCTCGCCCTTGTCCGTCAGACACATCCCGCTCACCCGATAGATGGGGAACAGGTTCGAGCGGTCGATGCCCTCCAGGCGTCCCACGCACTGGAAGACCTCCGATTCGGTGGCCTCCACCGGGAACACCCGGAGTTCGGCGCGGCTGCCCAGGTAGTAGTGACGGGCCTTCACCGGGTTCGCCGCGGCGCCAATCAGGGCGCCGTGGAGGGCCATGGAGCGCAGCGTCTCGGAGAGGCTCAACAACGTCGTCTCGGCGTGACGCCGCTGCTCGGGCTTGAACCAGCCGAGCACGACATCATCCTTGACCGTCACATCGAACGCCCTGGCATACGGCGCGGTCTCTCCAATGAGTTCGAGCAGAGGCTTCATTGCACGCGTCCCTTCCTGTCCACGCCTGACGACAGCGCGGAGCGAGCCACTCGGGCAGGTGATGAATCACGCCCGGTCGGAAACCCGATGTCTCCCTGGATGAGCACGGCACGATTCACGACCGGGCGGCTCATACATCACCACGCCCGTCCCTGACGTCAACCCGAAACACAGACGTACTCCAGGGCAACAATCACAGACAATGCGGGCGCCGACACACCCCGCATCACGCGCCCCGCCTGTGTTTCACCCGCGCCCCGCACCCGCGCCCGGGGCTCGCCCGCCAGGGCCAGTGCCCACCGGTCGACACCGGGCCTCACCGGGCCTCCAGGCGCGTCAGCACGGCTCGCGGGAATGCGCGAGCACCCGAGCACGTCGACCCTCGAGGAGCGTCACCTCGGCGCCGGAGCGGCCAGGCCTCGTGGGAGCATTCCACGAGGCGGCCACGTCACGGCGAATCCGGCGCGGGGCGGAGATACGGACCGCCCCGGCAAGCCGTCACAGCCCTGCGAACGTCTCAGCCGCGGTGCTTCGCGATGAGGGCGCCCGCCGCCTTGGGGTTGCCCTGGCACTCGAGCAGCGCGCGCAGCATCAGCGGGACGACGATGGTGGCGTCCGACTCGATGACGAACATCGGCGTCGTCTCCGTCAGCTTGTCCCAGGTGATCTTCTCGTTGGGCGTGGCGCCCGAGTACGAGCCGTAGGACGTCGTCGAGTCGCTGATCTGGCAGAAGTACGCCCACGGCTTCACGGGCTTCTGCAGGTCGTACTTGATGGACGGGACGACGCAGATGGGGAAGTCACCGGCGATGCCGCCGCCAATCTGGAAGAAGCCCACGCCCTGGCCCGCGGACAGCTCCTCGTAGCGGTCATAGAAGTCCGCCATGTACTCGATGCCGGACTTGACGATGCTCGCGCTGCACTCGCCCGACTTCACGTAGGACGCGAAGATGTTGCCGAACGTCGAGTCCTCATAGCCGGGGACCACGATGGGCAGCTTGCGCCGCGCCGCCTCGAGCAGCCAGCAGGCCTCCGGGTCTCCCTCGTACGCCGAGGGGTCCAGCATCTGGATGACCTCGTAGAAGTACTCGTGCCAGAAGCGGCGCTGGCCCTTCTCCGTCGCCGTCTTCCACATCGGGACGATGAACTTCTCCACCGCGCGGAACGCCTCGTCCTCCGGGATGCTCGTGTCCGTCACCCGGCGCATCCGCTGCTCGAGGATCTTCGTGTCGTCCTGCTTGGTGAAGTAGCGGTACTCCGGGAAGTCCTTGTACGCCGCGTGCGCGACGAGCCGGAAGAGCGACTCCTCCAGGTTCGCGCCCGTGACGGACAGGCCGTGAATCAGGCCCGAGCGGATGGCCGGCGCCAGGGTGATGCCCAGCTGCGCCGACGACATCGCGCCCGCGACGCTCCAGAACATCCGCCCCCCCGTGGAGACGTGGTCCCAGTAGGACAAGAGCGAGTCGCGCGTCGCCCGCGCGTTGAAGTTCTTGTAGTTCGCGAGGATGAACTCGAGGACGGGCAGTTCGGACGTCGACATGTAGGCCTCCAGCAACAACGGGGTCGATGCTCGGGAGGCGCCAGCCGAAGAAATGCCACCCGAGGACACCCTACGGTCGCGACGAGATGCCGCGCCGCCATCGGAGCGTCGAGTGGCTGGGCGCTAGCTAGCACAGCGGGAGCGGGCCGGCCAACTTCGTTCAACCCCGCCCCCAGGCGGGGCCCGCCCGGCCGCCTGCCCCCTTCAGATGCGCTCCACCACCCTCAGGGCGAAGCGCACGAAGCGCGCGTCGAGCGGCTCGTTGAGCATCAGCCGCTGCCACACCAGCCCGGAGAGCACGTTGACCACCAGCTCCCGGTCCGCCGGCCGCCGGTCGACGAGGCAGGCCCGGAGCTCGTCGCCGCGCGGCCGCACCAGCTGGGCGACCAGCCGCCGGTGGAGGTCCTCGTCGAACTGCGCCTCCGCCATCAGCGCGCGCAGCACCGGCGCCGCCTCCGAAGCGCCCCGGCACAGCTCCACCAGCGTGGAGGACAGGGACGGCCTGCGCGGGCCGCGCAGCCTGGGCGCCTGGCTCACCCACTCCGAGAACGCGTCCAGCACCAGCGCCCCCTTGCCGGGCCACCAGCGGTAGAGGGTCTGCTTCCCCGCACCGGCCCGCTTCGCCACATCCCCCATGGTGACGGCCGCATAGCCCCGCTCCAGCACCAGCTCCTGCGCCGCCACCAGGATGGCCCGGCGCACGCCCTCGTCCCTCGGTCGGCCTGCACGCATGACTTCTCTTTACGAGACTTCCTGTCTCGGAAGAAGCCGGATTACGAGACCCGGAGTCTCGTCAGGGCACTTACGAGACGATGCGTTCCGAAAGTGCGTAACGCGGTGCGCACCTGCGCAAAGCGCGCGCGTTGACGCAGCGAGCAACCCTATGTACCACTGCGCGCGACCATGGCTGACAAATCAGGATTGCTGCACCGTCTGGGTAATGCGGTGCAGAGCGGAACCGGCGAGCGCCTCGACGGCAAGTCGTCCACCGTGTCGTCTGGAGACACGCGCTTCACGCCCCCCGTCTCCCCCGCGTCCCAGGACGTCGAATCCCTCGAGGGCTGGGGCTTCGAGGACACGCGCTTCGTGGTGCAACCCGATGGCAGCACGCTGCTGACGGGCACCCGCTACAACATCAGCAACGTGGCGCTGCCGGAGCTGATGCCGTGGTTCGCCGCCAAGCTGGCCTCGCCGCTGGGCTACGACAACCGCAACGAGCCCCACTACCCGCCCCAGATTCCCGAGGCGAAGAAGGACGAGGCGCTGCTCACCGCGCTGCGCGCCTTCCTGAAGGAGGACCAGCTCACCGACGACCCGAAGCAGCGGCTGCGCCGGGGCCACGGGCACACGGGCGGGGAGATCTGGGCCATCCGCTACACGAAGCTGGACCGCGTCCCGGACCTGGTGGTCTTCCCGCGCGGCCACGACGAGGTCGTGAAGCTGGTGGAGACCGCCTCGAAGCACGGCGCGTGTGTCATCCCCTTCGGCGGCGGCACCAACGTCACCGAGGCCCTGCGCATCCCGCTGTCGGAGGCGCGCCTGGTCATCGCCGTGGACATGCGGCAGATGAACCGCGTCCTGTGGATCGACACCGTCAACCGCATGGCCTGCATCGAGGCGGGGGCCACCGGCCGCCACCTGATGAGCGAGCTGGCGAAGTTCGGCTTCACCATGGGCCACGAGCCCGACAGCCTGGAGTTCTCCACGCTGGGCGGCTGGATTGCGACCAACGCCAGCGGCATGAAGAAGAACCGCTACGGCAACATCGAGGACCTGGTGCTGGACATGCGGGTCGTCACCGCCCAGGGCATCGTGGAGCGCCCGCGCCAGGCGCCGCGTGAGAGCGTGGGCGTCAACCCGCGCCAGTACATGTTCGGCAGCGAGGGCAACTTCGGCATCATCACCACGGCGGTGGTGAAGCTCTTCCCGCTGCCCGAGGTCCAGCGCTACGGCTCGGTCATCTTCCCGGACCTCGCCGAGGGCCTGGCGTTCCTCTACGAGCTGCAGCAGTCCGGCGCGGTGCCCGCCAGCGTGCGGGTGATGGACAACACCCAGTTCCACTTCGGCCAGGCGCTCAAGCCCGCCAAGCACGGGCTGGCCGCGAAGCTGAAGAGCGAGCTGGAGAAGGTCGTCGTCACCAAGCTCAAGGGCTTCGACCCGTACAAGCTCGCGGTGGCGACCATCGTGTTCGAGGGCTCGCGCGAGGAGGTCGACTTCCAGGAGAAGACGCTCTACCGCATCGCCGCGGCGCACGGCGGCATGAAGGGCGGCGGCGCCAACGGCGAGCGCGGCTACCAGCTCACCTTCGGCATCGCCTACATCCGCGACCTCACCTTCGAGCACTGGGCCATCGCGGAGAGCTTCGAGACGAGCGTGCCGTGGAGCCGCGCGCTGGAGCTCTACGAGCGCGTGCAGCGTCGGGTGGAGAAGGAGCACGCCCTGCTGAAGCTGCCCGGCAAGGTGTTCTTCACCGGCCGCCTCACCCAGGTCTACCAGACGGGCGTGGTCATCTACTTCTACCTGGGCTTCTACGCGAAGGGCGTGGAGGACCCGGTGGGCGCCTACGCGGCGCTCGAGCACGCGGCGCGCGAGGAGATCCTCGCCGCGGGCGGCTCACTGTCGCACCACCATGGCGTCGGAAAGATCCGCCGCGACTTCCTGCCGGAGGTCTACTCCGAGGGCGCGCTGGCGCTGAACCGCAAGGTGAAGGCGGCCATCGACCCGCAGAACGTCTTCGGCGCGTCGAACAGCGGCATCAACGGCCCGGTGGCGCTCACCCCGAACGAGGAGCCTCACTGATGTCCCGCCATGTCTTTCTCACCGGCGTCACCGGCTTCGTCGGCAAGGTGGTGCTGGAGGCGCTGCTGCACCAGGGCGTCGAGCGCGTCACCGTGCTGGTCCGCGAGTCCAAGGACCGTCAGGGCCGCGTGCAGTCGGCCGCGGAGCGCTTCGCCAAGGTGGCCCAGGCCGCGTGCTTCTCACGCCTGCCGGCCGGCTGGACTCAGCAGGTCGACGTGGTGAGCGGTGATCTGGAGCAGCCCGCCTGCGGCCTGTCCGCCGCGGACCGGGACGCCGTGCGCGGCGGCGTCACGCACGTGGTGCACTGCGCGGCGAGCGTGGAGTTCGACCTGCCGCTCGCGCAGGCGACGTCCGCCAACATCCGCAGCGCGCTGTCCGTGCTGGAGCTGGCGCGCGAGTGCCCCAAGGTGGTGGGCATGGTCGACGTGTCGACCGCGTACGTCAGCGTCTGGCGCCCCGGCCCCGTCGAGGAGAAGCTGGCGCATCTGCCCAAGCCCGCCTCGGAGCTCTACGAGGCGTTCCAGGTGGCGGAGGGCGACGGCCGCGAGTGGCTGACGCTCACCGGCCACCCCAACACCTATACGCTCACCAAGAGCGTCGCCGAGCACCTCATCTGCGAGCGGCGCGGCCACGTGCCCGTGGTCATCGTGCGCCCCAGCATCGTGTCGGCCGCGCACCGCGCGCCCTTCCCCGGCTGGCTCGACAGCCCGGCGGCGCTCGCCGGGTGCCTGCTGTACAGCGGCCTGGGCGTGGTGCGGGCCTTCAACGCGGACCCGTCGGTGCGCCTGGACGTGGTGCCGGTGGACGTGGTGGCCAGTGAAGTGGTGCGCGCGGTGTTCGGCCCCATGCCGGCCGAGGGTCAGCCGGTGCCCATCGTCCACGCCACCATGGGCGTGCAGCGGGCGCTGCGCATCGACATGGCGGCGGCGGCCACCATCGAGTGGTTCAAGCACCGCCCCGGCGTGGTGAAGGCGCCCGACATGTTCGTCGGCCGCAAGGACCACGGCTTCGACGCCGCGGACCTGGTGCGGCGCGAGCTGCCCGTGCAGTTGCAGAAGGCCGCCCTGACGGTGCTCGGGCAGAGCAAGGCCCTGCGCAAGCTGGTGCGCGCGGACCAGAAGGTCCAGTACCTCAACGAGGGCTTCTCGTACTTCACGCACCACACCTTCGACTTCGTGCGCGCCGCGCCGCTGGAGGTCCCCGGCTTCGAGCCTCGCGAGTACGTGCGCGTGGTGAACGAGGGCATGTACCGCCACCTGCTGTCGCGCGACGAGTCCCAGGTGTCCTTCGCCGGGCCCAAGCACGATGACGGGCGGGCGGACAGCACGTGGCTCAAGGAGCGCCCGGCCGCCAACACCACGCTCAAGGTGTTCGGCTATGCGCTGCGCAAGACGTTCCGCCACTGCACCAGCGACGTGACGTTCGACCGGCCCTCGTTCGAGCGCGCGATGGCGCAGGTGCCCCCGGGCGCGCTGGTGGTGCTGGCGCCCACGCACCGCAGCTACTTCGACTTCCTGCTCACCAGCTACCTGTGCTTCCAGCACCCGGAGCTGGGCATCTCCATGCCGCACATCGCCGCGGCGGAGGAGTTCGGCCGCATCCCGGTGGTGGGCCCCATCCTCAAGGACTCGCAGGCCTTCTTCATCAAGCGCGGCGTGGGCCGCGAGGTGCCGGAGCTGGGCGAGGAGCTGCGCCGGCTCACCGAGAAGAACGCGTCGCTCATGTTCTTCATCGAGGGCCAGCGCAGCCGCGCGCGGCTGATGCTGCCGCCCAAGCGGGGCCTCTTGCGCGCCCTGCAGAACACGGGGCGCCAGTTCGTCGTCCTGCCGGTGGCCATCTCCTACGACCGACTCCCGGAGGAGGCGTCGCTGTGCGAGGAGCTGTCGGGCAAGCCGCGCCCGAAGATGACGCTCACGGGCGTCATGTCGTGGCTGGGCCGGCTCGCGCGTGGGCAGGTGCAGCTGGGCCGCGTCCACGTGGCGTGCGGCCAGCCCCAGGCGATGGGCCCGGACACGGACGTGCGCGCGCTGAGCCACACGGTGATGGCCGAGCTGCAGCGCCACACCACGGTGAGCAGCTTCCACCTGCGCGCGTTCCTCGCCGAGCACCCGATTCCGGGCGTCGACGAGGCCTGGCTGAAGGACGCCATCGAGCGGCGGGGCGGGCGCGTCATCGCCAGCGAGCTGCCGGTGCCCTCGCCCCTGACTCCGACGCTGGCGCACTCGCTGCGCAACCAGTGGCAGAACTGGTTCGCGGGCGACGTGCTGGCGCGCCAGCCGGGCAACCCCGCGCTGGAGACGCACCTGTCGCGTTACCGCTGGTGCGCCACGCCGCTGGCGGAGATGGGCGACGCGCGCGTCGACGCGGTGGTGAAGGCGCTCTTCGAGCCCGTGGTGCGCGACTACCTGGAGGCGACGAAGGTGAGCGCGCCGTGCGAGCTGAAGGCCGTGCCGGTGGCGCACCGTCCGCACCTGGACGGCGTGGTGCAGGCACTCTTGTCGCTCGACATCGTGAAGCCCTCGGGTGACGACCTCGAGTGGGGCCCGAACGCGGCGCAGCTCGCCCAGTTCCAGCAGGCCTGCGCGTGGCGGGGCGAGGTGCAGTCGTGAAGACGCTCGTCACGGGTGCCAGCGGCTTTCTGGGGCGAAACCTGCTCGAGGTCCTGGGCGACGACGCCATTGCCCTGGTGCGCTCGCCGCTCGACGCGAAGGTTCAGCAAGTGTCCGGCACTCCGATGGAGCCCGACGCGTGGCTGTCCCAGGCGAAGGGCACGCGCGTGGTGATTCACGCGGCGGGCATGGTGCACCACAGCCGGCACCACGCCGAGGAGATGGTGCGCTTCAACATCGAGAGCTCGCTGGCGATGGTGCGCGCGGCGAAGGCGCTCGACGCGCGGATGGTGCTGGTGTCGACGTCCGGCACGGTGGGCTGCTTCCCCCACGCCACCATCGAGGCGGACGAGCACTCGCTCTACGCGGAGGGCGTCGTCGGCCGCTGGCCCTACTACCTGTCGAAGATTCGCGCCGAGGAGCAGTCGCGGAAGCTCGCGAAGCAGCTGGGCGTGGAGCTGACGGTGGTGCGGCCTCCGGTGCTGCTCGGGCCCGGCGACACGCTGGGCCGCTCGACGACCAACGTCGCGCGCGTGCTCAACGGTCGGCTGCCGTTCATCCCCGCGGGCGGCATCGCCTTCACCGACGTGCGCGACGTGGCGCACGCGCTCGCGAAGCTGGCGCGGCGCGACACCTGGCGTGACACGTACCACCTGCCCGGGACGTCCCTGTCCCTGCGCACCTTCTTCGAGCGCGTGGGTGAGGTCGCCGGCATCAAGGTGGACAAGCCCGACGTGCCCACGCTCGTCGTGCAGGGCCTGGCGAAGCTGGGCTCGAAGGTGCCGCTCAAGAAGCTGCCGGACCCCGTCGTGCTCGAGATGTCCACGTGCCACTGGGGCTTCAAGACCCTGTGGAGCCACGAGGAGCTCGACTACCAGCCGCGCGCCCACCGCCAGACGCTGAGCGACACGGTGGCGTGGCTGCGACAGTCCCAGCCCCGCGCCTAGAAGGCCTGGCGGTGGCGTCCCGTCCACCGCCAGCCTGACTCAGCCGCCGAAGGCCTTGTCCCACTGCGTGCGGAACCAGTTCTTCGCGGCGTCCACCTTGCCGCCCCAGTTGTTCCCGTGGGGCCCGGCGATGTCGACGACGCCGTTGACGCCCCGCTCGCGCAGCGCCTCGGCGGCCTTCACCGGGTCGTCGGACTCGCCCCACACGGACACGGTGCCCGCGGGCAGGAAGGTCTCGATGGCCTCGTCCGACAGCTTGTCGTGGCGCACCACGAAGGTGACGGGGCCGCCCAACTTCTCGGCCTGCTCGACCATCCTCCGGGCGTCGGCGGCCTTCACCTCGCCGTCGGTGGGCGGGTTGATGGCGAGGATGGCGTTGGGGAAGCGCTCGCGAATCTCCGGCCCCCACTTCTCCATGGCCTCGAAGCCCAGGTTGAGCATCAGCCTGTCCTGCGGAATGCCCACCTTCTCGATTTCATCGAGGACGGCCGGCACCTGGTCGCTCTCCTTGATGTCGAGCTTGAGCCCGCGCCCCGACTCCTTCCCCATCGTCAGCCATTCATTGAGGGTGAGGTTGTCGCCGTCCTCGTGCGCCTTGTCGTGACGCATCTCCGGCGTGTCGTTGTTGATCTCCTTGCGGACATCCCCCTCGAACCAGTTGGCGTCGCTGTCGAGCGCGGCCTGGAACTCCTCCTTGGTGTTGGTGCGGTGCGCGTTGCGGGCCTCCGACAACGGCAGGTCTCCAGACCAGGTGTTGCCGGCGGGCGCCGACGACTCGGCGGCGGGCTTCGCCTCGAAGGTGTCCGCCTGGGAGTAGCCCGTGGGCTTCGCGGCGGGCTTCGCCTCGGCGGGCGGAGGTGGAGGCGGACGTCTGGGCAGCTCCACCACCGGACGACGGATACGGCCGACGGAATCGAAAGACATGGCTCGAAGCCTCCCCAGCACATTCTCGGGAATCGACGCGCGAAAGGTGCTGCGTCCATCCCGGCTGTAAGCCCGAGGAATGCCGCAGCTCGTCGACGCGGCTCGCCACTCACCGACGCCGGGTGCGCCTCACAGATGCCCCTCCCCCGGAAGCCCGCGGGAACGTCTAACCTCCCCCTGGCGCGAACCCACACCCCGCCCACTCGCGCAGGGAGAACCCTCGTGCCCCACCCCCTTCCCACCCGCCGAGCCCTCCTCGCCGGCGCCACCGCCGCGCTCGTGGTCCGCCCCGAGCTGTCGATGGCCGCGCCCGCCCCTCGCAAGAACTGGAGCCAGGACCCCGTCCGCCTCTTCTTCAACGAGAACCGCTACGGCCCCTGCGAGGGCGCCCTGCGGGTGATGCGCGAGTCGCTCCACCTCTCCAGCCGCTATGCCTCCCAGGACCGCGTCGACGCGCTCAAGCGCCTCATCGCCGAGCAGGAAGGACTGACGCCCGAGCACGTCCTGCTCACCGCGGGCGCCTTCGAGGCGCTGGTCCTCATCGCCAACGAGTTCGCCTCCGGAGGCGGCGGCGTCATCTGTCCCGACCCGTCCTTCCCCATCGTGGCCAACTACGCCGAGCGGGCCGGAGGCAAGGTCCAGCGAGTGCCCCTGGACGCCACGATGACGCACGACCTGGACGCGCTCGCGGCGCGCGTGGACGCGGGCACGAAGCTCGTCTCGGTCTGCAATCCCAACAACCCCACCGGCACCATCGTCGACTCGGGCCGGCTGCGCGCCTTCTGCGAGGCCGTGGCCCCCCGCGCCACCGTGCTGGTGGACGAGGTCTACCTCCAATACCTGGAGCCCACGCCCGGCCTCTCCATGGTCGACCAGGTGCGCGCGGGGAAGGACGTCGTCATCACCCGCTCCTTCTCCAAGATTCACGGGCTCGCCGGCATGCGCGTGGGCTACGCGCTCGCCCAGCCCGCGCTCGTGAAGAAGCTCTCCGAGCGGCAGATGACGCTGCCCAACGCCCTCTCCATCGAGGCCGCGCTCGCCAGCCTCCAGGACAAGGCCTTCGTGCCGCGCATCCGCAAGCTCATCACCGACGCGCGCCGCATCACCACCAAGGCCCTGGACACCGTGGGAATGAAGTACGTGCCGGGCCACGCCAACTTCGTCTGGATGCCCCTGCCTCCGGAGCTGCTGGATTTGCCCGTGCGCTTCGCGCCCCACGGCTTCCACCTGACGACCCAGCCCACCGTGCCCATCGCGGCGGAGGCCGCGCGCCTGCGGCTGACGGTGGGCACGGTGGAGGAGATGACCGCCTTCGCCGCGCTGCTGCGCTCGATGCTCGGGCGATGAGGCAGCCAGGCGAACATGTCGGTCCGTCGTCGGGCCCGGAGCCCTCTGGTACCCTGCCGCGCATGGACTCCCGCGCGGCGTCGAGGCCCTCCTTCTGGCCGATGCAGTTCGGCGGCTGGGGGCTCTACGCGCTCCTGCTCATCGTCACCTTCCTGCCCGCGGCCGCGGCCGATGGGCGGACCGTGTCACTGCTCATGGCCAAGGGCAGCCGGGCGATGTTCGGCCTGGTGCTCACCTCGTTGATGCGGCTGGGCTACCAGCGCATGTTCCCCGGGAGCTTCACCCGGCAGGCCGCCTGGGCCATGGTCACCAGCGCGGTATTCGGCGTGGTGTGGATGGGCCTCGCCGAGGTGTGGGCCACGTGGCTGTATGACACGTACAACTGGCGCACCAACCGCATGATGTTCGGCAGGGCCGCGCTCGACTACGCGGTGACGCTCTTGGGCTGGAGCGGGCTGTACTTCGGAATCAAGCACGCCCAGGCGTGGCAGGACGAGCGCGAGCGGGCGCTGAAGGCGGCCACCCTGGCGCAGGAGGCGCGGCTGGCGTCACTGCGGCACCAGGTGCGTCCGCACTTCCTGTTCAACGCGCTGACGTCGGTGCGCGCGCTGATTGGCGAGGACCCGGCGCGCGCCAGGCGCATGGTGACGGAGATGGCGGACTTCCTGCGCTTCTCGCTCCAGAAGGGGGACAGCCCGCATGTGCCCCTGGAGGAGGAGCTCGCCATGGTGCGCAGCTACCTGAGCATCGAGTCGGTGCGCTTCGAGGAGAAGCTGGACGTGCGGGTGTCGGTGATGCCGGGCACCGAGCGGCTCTCCGTGCCCGCCTTCCTCATCCAGCCGCTGGTGGACAACGCGGTGAAGCACGGGCTGGCGTCGGGGAAGCTGCCGGTGCGGGTGCGGCTGGGAATCACGCGGGAGCACGACGTGCTGCGCATCCTGGTGGAGAACACCGGCGTGTGGGCGCCGCCCGCGCGGGAGATGGGCCCCGAGGGCACGGGCACGGGGCTTCGCAACGTGCGCGAGCGGCTGGCCCAGCTCTACGCGGAGCGCGCGCGGCTGGAGACCTCCGAGGAGGAGGGCTGGGTGCGCGTCCGCGTGGAGCTGCCCGCCCAGGAGTGGACCCCGATTCTCGCCGAGGAGTCACATGACGCACCCGCTGCGCGCGTTGCTGGTGGATGACGAACGGCTGGCGCGCGCCGAGCTGCGCGAGATGCTGACGCCCTTCCCCCACGTGAAGGTGGTGGGCGAGGCGGACAGCGTGGCCAGCGCGCTCGCGCGAATCGACGAGCTGAAGCCGGAGCTCCTGTTCCTGGACGTGCAGATGCCGGGAGAGAGCGGGTTCGACCTGCTCGCCCGGCTGCCGGAACCTCGCCTGGAGGTCATCTTCGTGACGGCCTTCGACGCGCACGCGCTCCGGGCGTTCGAGGTCAACGCGCTCGACTACCTGCTCAAGCCCGTGCACCCGGAGCGGCTGGCCCGGACGCTGGCGCGCCTGGAGGACACGGAGAAGGACAAGCCCGCTCCCTCGCAAGCGCCCTCGCGCCACAAGCTGACCGAGACGGACATGCTGTTCCTGGAGAACGGCGCGAAGTCGCGCTTCGTGCGGGTGGACCAACTGGTCTGCCTGCGCGGCGCGGGCGACTACGTGGAGCTGGTGACGGTGGGCGGGATGTGCACGCTCTCGCCTCGGCCCCTGAAGGAGTGGGAGGCCCGGCTGCCGGAGCGGACCTTCGCGCGCATCCACCGCTCCGCCCTGGTCAACCTGACGCTCGTCGAGCGCGTGGACCGGGGGCTCGGCGGTGGGGGCGACGTGTACCTGCGCGGAGTGGAGTCACCGCTGCCGCTCAGCCGCAGCTACGCGGCCGTGCTCAAGGAGCGATTCGGCTGACGTCTCCGCGACATCCTCACGACGTGCCCGTTCCTTCCCCGGAGCGTATGCCATGAACCCGATGACACGCTGGACCTGCTTCCTGGGATTGCTCTTGCTGGGATGCGCGAGCTCCAACCCGGGCCCCGAGCGCTGCACCGGAGAGCGGACCTACCGCGGCCCCACCCGCCGCAGCGCCCCCGAGTCCGTCTGGCCGAAGCTCGCCGCCCAGCGCTCCCTCACCGGAGCGCTCGACGCCGGGCTCACCCAGGCGCTGGACACCGCGCTGGACTCGGTCCTGAAACACGTGCCCGCGGCCAGCGTCGCGGTCGCCCTGCCGGGAGAAGGGCTATGGACGGCGACACGCGGCGTGGCGCGCACGGACACGCGCGAGGCGGTGGGCCCCGACTCCCTGTTCCAGGTTGCCAGCGTGACGAAGAGCTTCACGGCGGTGCTCGTCTCGCAGCTCGCGCGCGAGGGGCGCCTCTCGCTGGACGCGCCGGTCTCCACCTGGTTCCCGCAGGTGCAGGGCGCGGAGTCGATGACCGTCGCGGACCTGCTGGAGCACACGCACGGGCTGGTGAGCTTCAACGCCCTGCCCGGCTTCGAGGACGGTCCCCACCACGCGCCGGAGGAATTGATTCAGGTCGCCGCCGAGCATCCGCGCCAGTTCTGCCCGGGCACGAACTGGGCCTACAGCAACACGGGCTACGTCATGCTCGGACGCATCCTCGAGCAGGTGGAGGGCAAGCCCTTCGCGGACCTCCTCCAGGAGCGCATCGCCGGGCCGCTCGGGCTCACGCACTCGCGGATGAGGACGGTCGACGCTCCGCTCCCCCAGGTCGTCAGTGGCCATCTGGCGGGAGCACCCATCACGCAGGTCGACTACGCCACCCCGTACGCCGCGGGCTCGCTGGCCTCCAGGGCGGAGGACCTCGTGCGCTTCTGGCATGCGCTGATGTCGGGCGCGCTGCTGCCCATGGACACCGTCCAGCGCATGTTCCAGGACATGCACTCGATGGACGTCATGTACCCGCCGTCCCAGCCGGGCAACACGATGTCCTACGGGCGCGGCGTGCAGCTCTACGAGGTGCCCCAGGGGCCGGGCCTCATGCTGGGCCACAGCGGCGGCATCCAGGGCTTCACCTCGGTGATGGCCTGGCTCCCCGAGGACGACGCCTTCGTGGCCGTCATCTTCAATGACAACCAGGTCGCCGCCGAGGCGGGGCTCTGGGCCCTGGTGCGCGCCCTGCGCGAGCACCGGAGCGCGCGGCCCTGAGTCACGCGGGCCGCATCACGACACGGGGCGCTGCGTCTCCGGGTCGATGACGCGGTTGCCCTTGAACCAGTCGTGCTCGCCGTAGCGGTGCTTCGCCGAGTCCACGCCGCCGTAGTTGCCGGTGACGATGTCGGCCAGGTTACCCAGGGACTCGGAGCCCGCGCGGTAGTACTTGGAGTGGTCCTCGAAGTTGCTCTTGTCCCCGCGGTCCGTCGCCTCGGCGGTGAAGCGCTTCGCGCCGAACAGGTCCTCGGTCGGGTCCTGGCCCAGCGGGTCTCCCGGCAGGTTGCTGCCGTTGAGCCAGGAGACGAAGTCCCGGCTGGCCGAGCCGGACCAGACGTGCCCGTTGGCGAGCGGCCCGTCGTAGTCCTTCACCGACTTCGCGCTGCCGGCGCCCGGGCTGCCGATGAGCACCAGGTCATCCGCCTGGAGGCCGTTCTTGTCCGCGGCGATGGAGGCCGTGGTGCTGCCGTAGCTGTGGCCAATCACCGTCAGGTGGGGCGGGTTGCCCTCGCGGCTGGCGCGGATGCCGGCCACGTCCGCGGCGAGCAGCTTCGCGCCATTCTCCGCGGCGTTGTCGGACGCCACGTTCTGGAAGCCCGGCGCGTCGTAGCCCATCCACGCCACCGTCGCGACCTCGCCGTGCTCCTTGCCCGCGGCCTTGTGCAGGTTCAGCGCGTCGCTGGTGATGTTGTCCATGTAGTCGCGCACGTCCGAGTTGAGCCCGGGCACGCTCACCGACACGTGCTTGGCCGTGTCCAGGTTGCCAGCGACGATGGCCGCGCGCCCCTCGCCCTTGACGAAGGCGGAGTCGTAGACGAGCAGCTGCGCGGAGCCGACCTCCTTCTCCGTCCGCTCCAATTGCCTCTGCACCGCCCGCGCGTTCTCCAACTGGTGCTGCTTCTCCTTCGGGAGGAACTTCTCCGCGGGCTCGTCCGCGGCGCTGCCCGGACGGAGCGCGTCGCGCAGCTTGTCTCCCAGCGAGCGGTTGTCCAGGTAGTCCTTCTTGGCCTTGTCGGCCTCGGCGGTGAGCTGGGTCAGCTCGTTCTTGAGCTGCTGGCGGTTCGCGGTGTCACGCACGGAGGCGGGCAGGCCATCCAGGGAGCCGACCTTCTTCGGGTCCGAGCTGACCGCCTGCATCTGCTCCGTGGGGGACAGCTGCTTCCACCAGCCCGCGCGAGCCTTCGGGTCCGCGGGCGCGGCGTCGAGCGGGCCCTTGGCCACGGGCGAGGCCTTCTCCCCTGTCAGCCGCTCCGCGCCCACCTTCCGAGGCCCCTCGAACGCGGTGAGCGTCTGCTGGGGCTTCTGCGCGGCCTTCTCCTTCGCCTTGGCGGCGGCGGCCTGCGCCTGGGCGGCGATTCGCGCCGCCTCCGCGCGCCTGCGGGCTGCCTCGGCTGCTCCACGGTCGACAGATGAGATGGGGGCCATGACATCGCCTCGAATGGCTGGGGGATGCCTTTATCATCGCGACGGGTAGGAATTAGTTTCCCGATGTGCGCGAAAATCAGCTGACGCACAAAGACAAACACTCCAGGACGTGGGCTCTGTCACGCAAAGACAGAAGGCCCGGGACCGCATCGACGCGGGCCACCGGGCCTTCATGGATACAGCGGGAGGACGTGCGCTACTTGTTGGGATTGTCCACGCCGTTGCTCGTCCAGACGAAGTCCTGGATGAAGCTGCCGCCGACGCCCAGGCCCCGCTCGCGCTCGACGTCGCCCACGAGCGCGTCCGGCAGGCCCTTGTCCTGGAAGGACTGGGGCACGCGCGTGCCCGACTCCAGGTGGGAGTTGTTCGTCACCTTGTATTCGAGGTTCGGCTTGCCCGTCTTCGGGTCGATGCCGGTGCACTCGATCTGGGTCCTGTACGAGCCCATGAACCACTCGAGCGCGGTGTACGGCGCGTCCTTGTTGTTCTCCGAGGTGCCGGGGCCGGTGAAGCGATACAGGGCCTTGTCGTTCGCGTCGGCGATGACCTTCGGGTCCCCCTGCGTGGGCGGGAAGACGTCGCCGGGCTTGGGGTTGGGGTACATCTTGAAGAACTCCTCGGTGAGCTGCTGCTGGTGCGGACGGCCCGCGAGGTCCTGGGTGTACTTGTCATCGGTGATGGTGACGCGGTCGACGGTGCGGCCCTCGCCGTCCGTCGTCTTGTCCCACGTGCCCAGGTCCGCCGGCTTCTCCTCCAGCAGCCACGTGCCCCACAGCTTCGTCCAGTCGGCCTCGAGCTTCTGGCCCGTCACCGGGTCCGTGGTGCGGTTGATGGCCTCCAGGTCGACCTCGCCCAGCTTCTTGAGGCTGTCGGTGAGCGAGGCGTCCTTGCCCAGCACGACCTCGGACGTCTTGGCGAGCGCGTCCACGCCCAGCTCCGTGCCCTTGAGCAGCACGTTCGTCGCGCCGTCCGGGAGCAGCGCGTTGGCGCCGTGGTAGGCGGTCCGCAGGCCCGTCTGGAACACGTCCCGCGCCAGGTCCTTGGGGTCGGTGATGGCCTTCTTGAAGGCGTCCGCGACGGGGTTGCGCTTCACGTCCTCGAAGACGTCGCGCGAGGTGTCGACGACGGCCTTCTTCGCGTCCTGGGCCTTGTCGACGACGGTGTCCTTCACGCCCTGGGCCTTGTCGACGACGGTGTCCTTCACGTCGTCCACCGTGCGGGTCACCGTCTTCTTCACGTCGTTGAAGCTGGGGAGCCGGATGCCCATGACTGGAACCTCGGGGGGTGGGATGAGCGGGGCGTCTGTCCGGTTATCGGCCCGGTCCCCGCAAAGGTTTCTTGTGGTGTGAGAGCACGGACTACCAGGAGCTGAGCGAGCGTTCGACCGGGCGCGCCATCGAGTCAGGGCTGTGCGAAGGTGGACGTATGGGGGCCGCTCTCCCCACGAGGTCCCCATGCAGCCGCAGCCCGACTGGCGCCCCCATGCTCTCGACGGTGCCCTCCTCTGGTTCCATCGGAAGACGGGGACGAACCTCCGGCTCGATGCCCCCAGGACACGGCACCTGCGACGCCGCGCGCCCCGGCTGGTGCTCTTCGGCATCACCAACGCGTGCAACCTGGCGTGTGGTTTCTGTTCGCGGGAGCGCGAGGCGCGCAGCGACTGGACGGTGGACTCGGCGTTCGAGGTGCTCTCGGGGCTGGCGCGCGCGGGGACGCTGGAGGTGGCCTTCGGTGGCGGGGAGCCGCTCGCGTTCCGGGGCTTCGATGCGCTCGTCGAGCGGCTGGCGACGCACACGCCGCTGGCCATCCACTTCACCACGAACGGGGTGCTGCTCTCGGAGGAGCGGCTCGCGCGACTGCAACCCCACCTGGGTGAGGTGCGGGTGTCCCTGTACGAGGACAACGACTGGGAGGCCAGCGTGGCGCGGCTGGCCCGCGCGGGGCAGACCTTCGGGGTGAACCTGCTCGCCACGCCGGAGCAGGTGTCGGGCCTCCCGGAGCGGCTGCGGAGGCTGGAGGCGCTGGGGTGCCGCGATGTCGCGCTCCTGCGCTACGTGGGGCGGGATGCGGCGCTGCGGCTCGGCGCGGACGACGAGGCGCGGCTCACGGACATCGTGGCGGCGAGCCCGGTGCGCACGCGGCTGTCGGTCTGCTTCGGGGACATGCTGCTGGAGGTGCCCCGGCTCTTCGGCGGTGACTGCGGCGCGGGACGCGACTTCGTCACGCTGACGTCGGACCGGAAGCTGAAGTCCTGCTCGTTCCATGGCGCGGGCCTGCCCGTCGGCTCGGCGGAGGACGTGCTCCGGGCGTGGGAGGAGAATCAGGCGACGCTGTCCACGCCGTCGCCCCTGCCGGGCTGCGCGCGCGTGAGCTCGCCACGCGCGGATGCGCTCGAAGAGGGCGTCCGGGTGTGGCGCGGGTTCTCCGGCAACAACAGCGGCGACTGCGTGCTCGTGGGCCGCTTCGATACACCCGAGGAGGCGACGGCTTATCTGGAGACGCTCGTTCCGGATTGGAAGCCAGGGGGTGAATACCCCGAGCGGTGGAAGGCGTTGCTGGCGGCCGAGGGCATCCGCGTCGCGGCGGATGAGTACGCGCCCCAGGTGATGCTCGCGGTGGGGCGCGCGGTGCTGATGCACACCGACATGACGCTGGGAGACGACTTCCGCGCGCTGCGGTCGCGGGTGTGGAAGCGCAAGGGCCGCCTGGTCCACACGGGCATCCATGTCCACGCGCAGGTCCTGCTGGCCACGGTGTTCGGCGTGAAGGACGCGGCGTCGCTCCCGGCGCTCGCGCGCGCGTTGGACGCGGCGGAGTTCGGCCCCTTCATGCGCCATGCGAACCAGCTCCACGGGCTGGTGGATTTCTGGGGCGAGGCCGGAGACGAGGATGCGCTCGATACGCGCGCGGCCCGCCTCTCCGCGGTGGCGCAGGAACATGGCGCGGTGCTCGCGGCGGAGCTGGTGGAGATGCCACGGGAAGCCAACCTGAAGCAGGCCCTCGCGTCGAGGCATCCGAGGGCCACTCGGACGCGGCTGTGGGCCCTGTTCGATTCGGCGGAGGCCGCGGCGCGCTACGCGCGGGATTTGGAGGGCGCCGTCACCGTGGCGGGCGCGCACGTGCTGCTCGAGGAGGGCCACTTCGGTCCTCGGCTGGGGTACCTGGCCCATCGACAGGGAGGACGGGCGCTCATGCTCACGGGCCAGCGCGTCATCGTCACCGGGTACTTCGCGAAGAAGAGCCCCGGGGCCGCTGACATGGTGCCACGCCTGCGGCCGTACCTGTCCGCGGATGACCGGCTGGAGACCGTGTCCTGGGAGAAGTCCCTGATGATTCAGGTCGACACCCAGGCGCCGGGGCCGGTGTTGAAGGGGTTCACGGAGCTGGAGGTGCTGCTCGGGATGCCCATCCAGGTGAGGCTCCATCCCGACAATCCGCTCGCGGAGGCCCTGCACCGCCTTCGTGAGGAGGTGGAGTCGGAGCGCTGAGCCCAGGTGGGCGGCTTGCCTCTCCGGGGCGCTGGGCTACGCTGGTGGCAGAATGGCGACAGAGAAGGCGCTGCTGCTCATCGCGGACATCGGCGGCTACACCCGCTTCATGAAGCATCACCGCTTCAGCCTTGCACACGCGCAGGACTCGGTGGCGCAGCTGCTCGAGGCGGTCATCGACGCGTCGGGGAAGCTCAAGCTCGCCAAGCTGGAAGGCGACGCGGCGTTCTTCTACGCGGTGGGAGAGGACCACGGCTCGCTCGCCCAGCGCATCTCCGACATCCGGCGTGCGTTCCTCGCGCGGCGGACGCTGTTGGACGTGGACCGGATGTGCAAGTGCGACGGGTGCACGCAGGTGGGCTCGCTGACGCTCAAGTTCGTGGCCCACTCCGGAGAAGTCGCGTTCCAGCGCGTGAAGCACCTCACGGAGCTGGCGGGCGTCGACGTCATCCTCGTGCATCGGATGCTGAAGAACGACGTGCCGGTGTCCGAGTACGTCCTGATGACCGACGCGGTGCACCAGCGGCTGGAGCCGGAGCTGCGAGGCAAGGCCCAAGGGCTGGAGCACGAGTTCGAGGGCCTGGGGCGCACGACCTGCCACTACCTGGACCTCAACGACAGCGCGCTGACGCTGCCCGTCTCCGTGAAGCCGAGCCTGCCGCGCAGGCTTTGGAACAAGCTGCTGCTGGAGCTGCGCACGCTGAAGTACGTGCTCGGCTTCGCCAAGCCCTGTGAGGACTTCCGCAACGTGGAGGTCGTCGACGCGAGTGACGCGTCCAAGGCGGACCACCGCGCCTGACCGGACGCGCGGCGGAATCTTCCAGGCTGGCCCAAGGCTCGATGCGTCGGCGCTCAGGTAGGCCACCCGCTCACCGGCGCACGCACTCGAGCGCCCAGGTGAAGCGCGGACGGAGTTTCTCGACACAAGCGGACCCGGACGCCAACGCACGGCCACCACGCACGCCATGGCGCACCTCCGCGACCCGCGTCGGATGCGACGACAACGCGGCTCGGGTACCTTGCCGACCTCACCTTCACCTCGAGGTCCGCCGTGGAGACACTCGCCTGTGGCCATGCCGCGCCCGTCGCGGGTCTGTGCTGCGTCCACCTGCTCGAGAACGAGGACGCGGGTTACTACGTCCGCTTCACCGGCAGGGGCGCCTGGATGGACCTGCTCTGTGAGGACTGCGGCCGCGTCAGCCACCCCGGACAGGCCCACCGCGCCGTCTGCACCGACTGTCAGCAGGCCACCGTCGCCCGTGGCTTCGACCTCATCGGCGTCATCGGCCGCCCCGAGTCCCGCTCCCGCGCCACGGACCTGCGCTTCGAGCATCGCGAGCACAGCCGCTCCGCGCTCACCGGACGTACACCGCTCGCCGTCGCCGCCCTCGGCGCGTCGAGCTGGCTCGCGGTGGACCCGGAGGGCGCCCTGCTCCGCCTGGACCTCGACGAGGCCACCCCCGCCCGTCTGGGCTCGGTGAGCGACACCGCGCTCGACCTCGCCGCGCCCCTCGCGCTGCACGTCTCCGCCTGCGCCCGCTTCGCCGCCGTGGTCAACCTGCGCGGCAGCCACGGCGTCGTCGTCGACCTCACCACCAGCGCGGTGACGATGCGGCTCGACCGGGGCTCGTACCACACGAAGCACTGCGACTACTCTGTCGCCTTCTTCCGCGATGGCGACCGCACGCTGCTCGTACACGCCACCGGGTGGAACCGGCTGGACCTGTCGGACCCCGCCAGCGGCGCGCTGCTGAGCGCCCGCGAGCCGCCGTCCCGAGGCGAGCCCAATCAACCCATCCGCGCGCACGAGCTCGACTACTTCCACTGCGGCCTCACCGTGTCCCCCAACGACGAGTGGCTCGTGGACGACGGCTGGGTCTGGCACCCGGTGGGCATCCTCACCAGCCTCTCGCTGCGGCGCTGGGTGCGGGAGAACGTCTGGGAGTCCGAGGACGGCCCCTCGCAGCGACGGCTCCGCGAGGTCCCCTATTACTGGGACGGCCCGCGCTGCTTCGTCGGCCCCCGCATCCTCGCGACGTGGGGCTTCGGTGGAGACGTCGACAAGCTCATCGACGCCGCGCTCTTCCACGACGTCTCCACCGGCAAGCTCCTGCGCTGGTTCCCAGGTCCCCGAGGCGCCTTCGAGTGCGACGGCAACCTGCTGCTCGCCAGCGCGGCGGACACCGGCACGGCCGTCTGGGACATCGAGACCGGTGAGAAGCTGCACGAGGACGCCACCCTCAAGCCCACCGCGTGGCACCCGGTGGCGCGCCGCTTCCTCACCGTGCTCCCCCAAGGCGGCCTGCGAGAGAGCAGCCTGAGCGGCACCGCCTGGTGAGCCGCGACGGACTCAGGCGGGGAACACCGCCACCTCGAGCTGGCTCAGCCGCTCGGGGTCGAAGATGGACTCGATGGCCACCACGCGCCCTGCCTCCACGGTGAAGCGCAGCACGGAGACCAGCCGGCCTCCCGGCGCGATGACCAGCCCCACCTGCCCATCGATGAGCGCGAGCTGCGTGAAGCGCGCACGCGCCGACGCGAGGGTGGCCTGACGCGCGACGAACGCCGCGCCCCGGACCTCCCGCGACGCCCCGGGTGGCAACACCCGTGCATCCGTGCGCGCCACCACGTCCGGGTCCAATATCGCGAGCAACGCGTCCAGGTCCCCGCCCCGCGCCGCCGCATGGAAGGCCGCGACCAGCTCCCGCTGCCGGCCCAGGTCCGCGTCTGGAGAGAGCGCGGCCCCATGCACCCGGCGCCGCGCCCGGCTGGCCAGTTGCCGGGCCGCCGTCGCCGTGCGCCCCACGATGGGCCCGATGTCGTCGAACGACAGCGAGAACAGGTCGTGCAGCACGAAGGCGATGCGCTCCGGAGGACTGAGCGCGTCCAGCACCACCAGCAGCGCCACGCCCACCGAGTCCGCCATCAGCGACGCCTGCTCGGGGTCGCCCGCGGCGGGCACATGCTCCAACCGGGAGACGCCCTGCAGGTCCGCGGACTCCTCGCGGCGGGAGCTGCGGGTGCGCAGGAAGTCCAGGCACACCCGCGCCACCACCGTCGTCAGCCAGCCCCGGGGATTCACCACATCATGGGTGTCCGCCCGACTCACGTGGAGCCAGGACTCCTGCACCGCGTCCTCCGCCTCGCTCACCGAGCCCAGCATCCGGTACGCCACGGCCCGAAGGTGCGTCCGGTGGGACTCGAACTCCCTGGCTCGCCGAATTTCTTCGTCCATCGGTCACATTCCTTCGCGGAGCTCCGTCATCGCGGCGCCGGACGCAGCACGGCGTCGATGTGACACGCAGACAGCGGTTCAGCAACTCCCTTCCACCGGAGCCCTTCGCGGCTCCCGGAGCACTCCTGTCATGAACTCCCGCATGAAGAACCCCGCGATGGTCGTCCCCGAGGCCATGCACGCGCTGATGGCGCTCTCCAAGGCCACGAGCCAGGGCGGCGTGCCTCAGAAGACGCTGGACCTGGTCCACCTGCGCGCCAGTCAAATCAACGGCTGCTCGGTCTGCGTGGACATGCACCCGCGCACGGCCAGGAAGGCCGGTGAGAGCGAGGAGCGGCTGTTCGCCGTCGCCGCCTGGCGCGACACGCCCTACTTCACCGACGCCGAGCGCGCCGCGCTGGCGCTCACCGAATGCGTCACCCGCTTGAGCGACCGTTCGGACGCGGTGCCCGACGACGTCTGGCAGGAGGCCGCCCGGCACTACGACGAGCCTGCGCTGGGCGCGCTCGTGATGTCCATCGGCCTGGTCAACCTCTGGAACCGCCTCAACGCGGCGACGCGCCAGCGGGTGGACCCGAACGCCCGCTGGTAGGTGACATGCGACGTGTCCTGAACGGGACCCCCTCCCCACGGAGCACGTTGGAAGTCCGGGCCTCCCACCCCACCGTCCGTTGCTTTTTTGGACCCGGAAAGGAACGGACATGCGGGCAAGACTCTGGTGCACCTTGTTGGGACTCGGACTGGCGGGGTGCGGAGTTTCCACGAGCCCCGAAGCGACACAGGCTGTCGACACGGGCGCAAGCGCAGCCCGTGCCCAGGCCTGTCCCCAGGGCACGGCCTCCCGGTTGAAGGTCATCACGCCACCGGGCTCGGGCCCCGTCCTCATCGCCGGCAAGCAGCGCGGGACGGACCTGCTCGTCGACATGGGCGGGATGCTCTACTTCGGCACCAACTTCCAGGATGGCGGCGCCACCCTCTGGCGCACGGATGGAACCCCCGGGGGCACCGTGGAGGTGAACCGCTTCGCCCCCGCCCCGCGGCGCGCCCCTCGACTGGGGAGCCTGGTGGCCATGGGCCGCAAGGTCTTCTTCGAGGTCGACGACCCCGACACCGGCAACGAGCTGTGGGTCAGCGACGGCACCCAGGCGGGGAGCCGGCTGCTCAAGGACATGACGCCCGGCGCGGAGGGCTCGTCGCTGATGCATCACACCGCGCTCGAGGACGTGCTCGTCTTCGTCCGGGCGACGTTCGACTCCCAGCCGCCCTACGTGCATCACGAGCTGTGGCGCTCGGATGGAACGCCCGACGGCACCGTCCGCGTGGCCCTCATCCCCGACGACGTCATCGTCCAGGCCACCTCGTTGAAGGTGGGCAATTCGCTGCTCTTCTTCCTGTCCTCGGAGCGCGGCGGCACCACGCTGTGGCGCACCGACGGCACGCCCTCCGGGACGCTCGCCGTCAAGAAGGTCGACTCGCGTGACGCGTACGTCCACCACGTGGACCCGACGGGCGACGTGGGTCTGTTCGTGATGAACGACGGCTCGCACGACGAGGTGTGGAAGACCGACGGCACCGCCCAGGGCACGGTGCGCCTGGACTCCTTCGGCAGGTCCACGCGGCTGCTCGGCGTGCTGGGCGACTGGGTCTACCTGGGCACGCTGTCGTCGAACATGCGCGCGCTCCACGTGGAGCGCCTCTCGCTGGAGGGCGGCGGCAAGGCGCGCATCACCACCCTGGACAACCCCTACGCGAATCGCCCGGATGCCATGCCCTATCTGCAGCGCACGCTGCGCTCCGGAGGGAAGCTCTACTTCTCCATGGCCATCGGCGGCACGGGGCCCGGCCACCAGGACGTGTCGCTGTGGGTGACGGATGGCAGCGCCGCGGGCACCCGGTTCATCCATCGTCCGTTGGACCTGAGCCTCGACTCCAGCTCCCCGCTGTTCGACACGGGCCACGGCGCGCTGCTCTTCAGCGGGTCCGAGTACGGGGCCACCGAGCCCTGGTTCACGCGGGGCACGTCGGCCACCACGGGGCAGCTCGCGGACATCACCCCGGGCCCATGGGGCTCCTCGCCCGCGGGCTTCCGCCGCCTGGGCGAGCACGTCTTCTTCTTCGCCAAGGACGACACGGGCGACCAGCAGCTGTGGAGCACGCCGGCCGACTTCTCGTGCGCGGCCAGGGCTACCCCGTAACGGCGAGCCCCACAAAACGCGCGGTGGCGCGCGCCTCGGAGCGCAACCAGGCGCGCAGCGTCGCCACGTCGGAGCGGCCCGACAGCGGCCGCGGGTGGACGAGCCAGTAGCCGTAGTCGTTGGGGAGCACCGTCTCGAAGGGCCGGACGAGCCGTCCGGTCCGCAGGTCCTCGGCGGCGAGCATCAGCCGGCCCAGCGCCACGCCCTCCCCCTGACGCGCGGCCTGGAGCACCAGCCCCGCGTCGTTGAACGCGAAGCCCTTCGTGGTGTCCACGCCCTCCACCCCGGCCGCGTCCAACCAGCGCCGCCAGCCGTCCTTCGGCGTGTCGTGGAGGAGCCGGAGCTTGCGCAGGTCCGAGGGCGAGCGCAGGCGCCTCGCGAGCGCGGGCGTACACACGGGTGTGAGCCCCTCCGGCGCCAGCAGCTCGGCCTTGAGCCCCGTCCACTTCCCCAGCCCGGAGCGCAGGCCGACATCGAAGCGGTCGTCCAGGAAGTCCCACAGCTCGCCGGCGCTCGAAATCTGGAGCTCCAGCGCCTCGTGTCGCTCACGCAGGGACGCGAGCCGGGGCACCAGCCAACACGCGGCGAGCGAGGGCAGCACGGTGAGCCGCAGCGGCCCCGGCTGGGCCTCGTACAGGCGCGTGGTCGCCTCGGCCAGCCGCTCGAAGGCGGGGGTGAGCTCGCGCAGGTAGGCCTGTCCCTTCTGCGTCAGCGTCAGCGCGTGGCCCCGGCGCTCGAACAGCGACACGCCGAGCCAGTCCTCCAGCTGACGCACCTGATGGCTGATGGCGGCCTGCGTCACGCGCAGCTCGGTGGCGGCGCGGGTGAAGCTCAGGTGCCGTGCTCCCGCCTCGAAGGCCCGCAGGGCTCCGAGCGGTGGAATGCGTCGCATGCTCGATGAGCTCCCTTTATCGAGGGCCCGAGGATAGCTCGCTGGGGAGCGGGCTCGAAATGGAGTTTGTCCCAGCGTGTGCCCGACGCGATGGACGCGCCGGGGGCTTGGGGCTTGCGCCATGATTCCCGTCGAAGTCTGGGTGATGTTCCTCGGTTACACGGTGCCGATGGTGTTCAGTCCGGGCCCCGGCAACACGGTGCTCGCCACCGCCGGAGGCCGCTTCGGCCTCCGCGGCACACTGCCATTCTGGCTCGGCTTCGAGGTGGCCAACGTCGCCCTGTGCCTCGTCTACGGGTTGGGGCTGGGCCGTGCGCTGCAAGGCGTGCCCGCGCTGCTGCACGTCCTGCGCTGGTGCAGCGTGGCGTACCTGCTCCATCTCGCGTGGAGCTTCGTGCGCGGCACGCGCGCGCCCACCGCGGAGGACGCGGAGCCGGAGCGGCTCGGGTTCGTCGAGGGCGTGCTCGCCGTCGCGCTCAACCCGAAGATCCACTCGATGGTCCTGGTGATGTTCTCGCAGTTCCTGAGGCCGGAGCTCGGGATGCTCGCGCAGACGGCGCAGCTCACCGGGGCCTTCCTGGTCGTCTGCGTGGCGTGCCACTTCCCGTGGATCTACGGCGGGAAGCTCATCCTGGGACGCTTCCGCTCCGAGCGGGCCCTGCGCATCCAGGGCTGGACGTTCGGCGCGTGCATGGTGGCGGTGGCCGCCTACGTCGCCGTGGCGTGAACCGCCCCCGAAGGCCCGCGGAGCCTCGTGGCTCCGCGGGCCTCCAGGTCCTGCCGTTACCGCTTGATGATGAACTCCACGCGGCGGTTCTCGCCGCGGCCTTCCGGGGTGTCGTTCGTCGCGATGGGACGCGACGGACCGTAGCCCCTGGCCTCCAGGCGCTTGCCGTCGATGCCGCGCTTGATGAGGTAGGCGCGCACCGACTCCGCGCGCTCCTGGCTCAGCGTGCGGTTGAGTTCTTCCGGACCGGTGTTGTCCGTGTGGCCCTCGATGCGGATGGCGACGTCCGGACGCGCCTTCAGCTGCGCGGCCACGTCATCCAGCACCCTGGCGCCCTCGCCCTCGATTTCGGCGCGGCCCACCGTGAAGGTGACGCGACGGTCCGCCAGCGACAGCTTCTCCTCCACCGGCGCCGGCTCCGGGCAGCCCTGACGACCCGCCACGCCCGCTTCGTTCGGGCACTGGTCCTGGTCATCCGGGATGCCGTCACCGTCCGTGTCCTTCGCGGCCGGGCAGCCCTGGTTCTCCGCCGTGCCCTTCTGGTCGGGGCACTTGTCCTCGTCGTCCGGCACGCCGTCGCCGTCCGTGTCCTTCGCCGCGGGGCAGCCCTGGTTCTCCGCCGTGCCCTTCTGGTCGGGGCACTTGTCCTGGTCATCCGGGACGCCGTCGCCATCCGTGTCCTTCGTGGCGGGGCAGCCCTGGTTCTCCGCCGTGCCCTTCTCGTCCGGGCACTGGTCCTTCGCGTCCGGCACGCCGTCGCCGTCCTTGTCCGGGCAGCCACCCGCGTCCTTGCTGCCGGCCTCGCTCGGGCACGCGTCGTTCCGGTCCGGCACGCCGTCGCCATCCGAGTCCGGGTCCGGGCAGCCCTCGTTGTCCGCCGAGCCCGCCTCGTTCGGGCAGCGGTCGGACTTGTTGAGCACACCGTCGTTGTCGTCGTCGTTGTCCGGGCACTGCTCGGGCGTGTGCTTGCGTCCGCCCTGGCAGACGTCCTCGCGGGCGGGGTTGTGCGCCCAGGCGATTCCCGCGCCCAGCCGCCACGCGGGCGTGCCGGGGATGTTCGTGAAGCCCTTCCCGGCGAGCGCGTTCACCTCGAAGCCGTGACCGATGGGAAGCCGCACGCCGCCGAGCAGCTCCACCGCCACGTCGGGCTGCACCAGCGACTCGGCCACCTGCAGCGCCAGCTCGCCGCGCAGCCCCTCGCCGCGCGTGGCCACCACCACGGACTGCTCCAGCTCCGTGCCCACGTCGCGGCCCGGGTTCACCTCCGTGGACCGGATGCGCGCGCCCGCGCTGGCGCCCAGCGCGAACATGCCCACCTCGCGGCCGAGCGAGACGCGGGGCGAGAACTGCAGGCCCGCCCAGTGCTCCTGTCGACCGAAGGCGCTCGCGCGTCCACCCGGGAGCCCCACGTCGAGCCCCACCGCGAGCGACAAGGGCGCGCCCTCGTCTCGACGCAAGAGCGAGTAGCGCGCGCCCACTTCCGGCGTGCCCAGGCCCGAGGACGACGGCGTGGAGATGCCGACGTACATGCCCTCGCCATGGCCGCCCTGGTGGATGATGACGGGCAGCCGCGCGGACAGCTCCAACCGGTCCACCGGCGACCACGCGCCCTGCACCCAGGCCGACGTGCGGTAGTGGAGGATGGAGCGCTCGCTGCCGTCGCTGCCCTCCAGCACCAGGATGCCGCGCTCGTACCCCACGAGCAGGCTGAGCCGGTAGCCGCCCTCGTTGAGCAGCCGCCCGGTGTCCACCGTCAGCGAGTCCACCGCCGACGCGTTCAGCCGCAGCCGCTCCGCGTCGAAGGGGCTCAGGGGAGTGGAGGTCGTCTGCGCCGAGGCTCCGCCCGCCGAGGCCAGCGCCGCGGCGAGCACACACATCCGTGCCGATTTACGCAAGGGAAGGTCCTTCGAGCTGAAGAGTCGGAGGAGAGGATTCGAGGCGCTCATCGACCCGCCTCCTCGCGGCCACGACGACGATTCGCCCACACGGCGAGCACCGCCAGCACCACCAACGCCAGGTTCGCTCCACCGCCCGCCGCCTGGCAGCTGCCGCCGGCGATGCGCACCACGAAGGTCTGCACGGTGACGTCGAACTCGCACCGGGAGGCGTTCCCCGAGGCGTCCGTCGCGGTGACGGTGACGCGCGTGCGGCCCGTCGGGAAGCGCGAGCCGGACGGGTGCGACGTCGTCACGGTGACGGCGCCGGCGGTGTCCGTCGGAGGCGGCACGCTGTAGGTCACCTCCGCGCCGCCCTGCGCGTCGGATTGGACCTGGATGTCGGCGGGGCACGTCAGCGTGGGCGCCGTCGTGTCGCGCACCGTCACCAGGAAGGTGCAGGTGACCTGCTGGCCGCCCGCGTCCTCCGCCGTCACCGTCACCGTCGTGTCGCCCAAAGGCAGCGTGCTGCCCGAGGGGTGCGAGTAAGTCACCGTGGGCTCGGGCCCGCCGTTGTCGGACGCCGTGGCCGGGGGATAGGTCACCACCGCGCCGGCCGCGCTCGTGGCGTCCACCACCAGGTCCGCCGGACAGGTGAGCGTCGGCGGGTCATCGGTCACGTCGACCGTCACCGTGGCCTCGTTGCTGTCGAGCCCGCAGTCGCGCGCCCGGTACGTGAAGCTGTCCGGTCCGATGTAGCCCGGGTTCGGCGTGTACGTGAGGTCGGGCGGCGTGCCCGTGAGCGTGCCGTGCGCCGGCGGCGTGACGATGATGAACGTGAGCGCGGAGCCCTCCGCGTCCGTGCCCGTCAGCGTCACCTCCGCGGGCGCCCCGTTGCTCGACAGGGCCGTCAGGCCCTGCACGGTGGGCGCCGTGTTCGTCACCGCGCGCACCACGCGTCCACCGCCCACGCCGTTGGCGAAGACGGAGAGCACATACGCGCCCGGCGTCACGCTCGCGGGGATGGTGGCCGTCACGCCCGTGGCGGACATGTCGCTGCCCGGCAGGCTCCACAGCCGCCGGCCCTCGTTGGCCTGCAGGCGCACCTGCGGGAAGGCCGCAGAGGAGTCGCGGTAGTCACCCGAGCTGGCCCCGGAGATGCCCTGGAACCCCGTGCCGGTGATGCGCACCGGACAGCCGATGGGGACCTGGTCCGGCGTGGCCACCGTCGGCCGCCAGGCGGGCTGCGCGCCCGTGTCCTCGTAGCGCGAGGCGCTCGCCAGCCAGGCACCGCCCGCGTCCTGCCCGCCGAAGGTCAGCGCTTCGCCAGTGGACAACACGATGAGCTTCGAGAGCGTCCGGCCCTCGGGCAGGTTCGCCGCGGGCTGCCAGGTGTTCGTCACCGGGTCGTACAGCTCCGCGCTGTTCAGCACGCTCCCCCCGCCCTCGCCACCCGCGACGAGCACGCGCCCGGAGGGCAGCAGCGCGGCGGAGTGATGGGCCCGCGCCGTCGTGAGCGTCCCCGCCGGAGACCAGGTGTTGGTCGTCGGGTCGTACAGCTCCGCGGTCGCCGTCTCGGCCGTGGGGGAAAGGCCGCCCGCGGCCAGCACCCGCCCGGACGGCAGCAGGGTCAGCGAGAAGTGGGCCCGGCCCTCCGCGAGCGACGCGGCGGGGGACCACGTGTCCAGGGCCGGGTCATACAGCTCCACCGAGTTGACCGACGTCGAGCTGAAGCGCCCGCCCGCCACCAGCACCCGACCGTCCGGCAGCAGCACCGCGGCGTGGTTCGTGCGAGTCTCCGGAGTCGTGGCCACCGGACGCCAGGTGTTGGCAGCCACGTCGTAGATCTCCGTCACGCCCGCGAGCCGTCCACCCGTCACCAGCACGTCGCCTGTCGCGAGCAGCGTCGCGGTGTGGCCATCGCGCGCGCCCGCCATGTTCCCCGCGGGAACCCAGGTGTCCGTCGCCGGGTCGTACCGCTCCGCCGAGGACAGGCGCGCACCGCCGTTGTTGGCGCCACCGACGGCGAGCACCTGTCCCGAGCGCAGCAGCGTCAACGTGGCGCGCTCGCGCGTCGTGCTCATCGGGGCCGCGGCGGACCACGCGTCACTCGCGGGCGTGTAGCGCTCCACGTCGCCGAGCACGCCCGTGTCCGCGCGGCCTCCGGCGACCAGCACCTGCCCCGAGGGCAAGAGCACCGCCGACAGACCCTCACGCCCCGTCGCCAGCGCGCCGGCCGGCGTCCAGCGGGAGCTGGAGGCCTCGTAGCGGTCCGTCTCCGCGGTGAAGACCGTGGGCCCACCCGACTGGTTGAAGCCGCCGGTGACCAGCACCTGCCCGGTGACGAGCAGCGTGGCGGTGGCGTTCTCGCGGCCCATGGCAACCGTGCCCGCGTCGCTCCAGGTCCCCGTCGCCGGGTCATAGATTTCCGAGACGGTCTGAGCCACCCTCGCGTCATCCGAGCCGCCCATCACCACGACCTTCCCATCCGGGAGCAGCGTGGCCGTGTGGCCGTTGCGGGGAAGCCGCAGCGCGCCCGTCGCGGTCCAGGTGTTGGCCACCGGGTCGTAGAGCTCCGCGTGCGTGACGACATTCACGCCCGAGCGGCCGCCCGCGACCAGCACGCGCCCATCGGGCAGCATCGTCCCTGTCGCGTAATGACGCGGCACCAGGGGCGGAGCCGCGAGCGTCCAGGTCCCGGAGGTGGGGTCGTAGAGCTCCGCGCTGGGGACGTTCCCACCTCCAGGGTTGAAGCCGCTGACCACCAGCACCCGACCGTCCCGCAGCCGCGCGGCGACGTGGGCACGGCGGGCGATGGACATGGAGGCCGTGGCCGTGAAGGTGTTCGTCGTCGGGTCGTACAGCTCCGCCGTCGCCAGGCTGGAGCCGCCCGCCACCAGCACCTGCCCCGAGGACAGCAGCGTGGCGGTCGGCAGCGAGCGGCTCGCGGACATCGCGCCCGTGGCGGTCCAGGTGTTCGTCGTCGCGTCGTACAGGCGCCCCGTCAGGCTGCCGTCCATGAAGGCGACGGCCCTGCCCGTCGGCAGCATCACGCCGACCGACGTATTGCCGGTGATGCCCGGGGCCGCGACGGCGGACCAGGCGCCCCGCGTGGGGTCGAACCGCTCCGCGCTGGTGACGAAGCCCAGGCTGTTGACGCCGCCCACCGCCAGGACGGAGCCATCCGTCAGCGGGATGGCGGCATGCTGGGCCCGCGCGGTCGCCATCACCGCCGTCGAGGACCAGCCGGGGTCAACCACCAGCGGCGCCTGGAGCCCCGCGAGCGCGACCTCCGAGACGATTCCCACCTGAGGCGCCACGACGTCGAACACCTTCGCGACGGCGCTCGCGCGCACGCCCGACAGCCGCGCCGTCCCGCGACGGGAGGTGCCTTCCGCGTCACGGACCTCGGACGGGTGGAAGCGCAGCACCGGCGAGCCGTCCTCGTCGAGGAACTCGATGACCTCGCCCGTGTCCCGCAGCCGCGTCACCGTGGCCGGGAGCGTGACACGGTACTCGGCGCGGTGGGTGGGCTCGGAGGCGTCCACCACCCAGGCCTCCTCGATGCGCGAGCCGCGCCAGCCCTGGCTCAGCGCCGCGAAGCCGCCCACCGGGAAGAAGAAGTGCCGCTCGCCCACGTACGACACGGCGCCCTCGTGGCGCGGCGTCCCGTGGTCGGCCTCACCCGGCGACGACTCGACCCGGAAGGACAGCCCCCGGGTGGAAATCTCCAGCGTCCCGCTCCCGGTGAGCCGGGCCGTCAGCGCCCGCGCGTCCGAGCCGGAGGCCGGCATGTGAGACGACGAGAAGCGCCTGGGGGCGGCCTCGTCCGTGGCGAGCTCCGGGAAGTAGCTCCGGGCCAGGGCGAGCGCATCCTCCGCCGCGGGCAGGTCGCGCTGTTGCTCGCACGACCACACCACGGCACAGCACAGCATCAAGACCAGGCGTTGCAAGACGCATCTCGACTGCATCTGTCACCCTCCCAGGACCCGAGCGTGAATCACGGGCCTACGCGCCGGGGCGCGTGCCACGCGGAAGGACCCGCGCGTGTCGACGCACGCTGTATCACGCTTTTCCTTGAACCGGACCCACTTGACTCGCCCTGGGAGGTCATGTGGGGTCCCAGGCTCCAGGAGGCATCCACCCATGACGTCGACGAAACACGAAGTCGTGAGCGCGCCGGGGCTGCCCAAGCCCGTGGGGCCCTACTCGCCCGCGATGAAGCTGGAGTCGCTGCTCTTCGTCTCCGGACAGGCCGCCACGGACCCGGCCACCGGGAAGCAGGCGGAGGGAATCGAGGCGCAGACGGAGCAGGTGCTGCGAAACCTCGAGCGCATCCTCGTGGCGGGCGGCTCCAGCCTCCAGCACGTCCTGCGCTGCGGCGTCTTCCTGACGGACATGAAGGACTTCCGCCGGATGAACGCCGTCTACGAGCGCGTCTTCGCCGGACACCGCCCCGCGCGCACCACCGTGCAGGTGTCGGCGCTCCCCGACGAGGGGCTGATGGTGGAGATCGACTGCGTCGCCTACGTGCCCTGAGCCGCGCGGCGCGGGCCGTCCGAATGAGGACCGGAACTGTCCTAGTTCGTCCGTACCGTGGGGCCTTCTTCTTCCGGAAGGCCCGATGCGACTGCCCCTCCTCGTTCTCTGCGGGTCCCTGACGTGGACGGCCCACGCGCTCCCGCGGGCCTCCGGTGCTGGAGTCACGCCCGTGAAACCGTCGTCGGACGAATGCTGCGCCGTGCTGGAGCTGAGGCAGTACACGCTGCGCGAGGGGCAGCGGGATGTGCTCGTCTCGCTGTTCGAGCGGGAGTTCATCGAGAGCCAGGAGGAGCGAGGCGCCCGGCTCGTCGGTCAGTTCCGTGACGCGGCGAGGCCCGAGCGCTTCGTGTGGCTGCGCGGCTTTTCGGACATGGTGGCGCGCGAGGAGGTGCTGAGGTCCTTCTATGGCAGCCCGGTGTGGAAGGCGCACCGGGAGGCCGCGAACGCGACGATGCTGGACTCGTCGAACGTGCTCCTGTTGAGGCCGCTCCCGGGTCGACGGGGGTTCCCCGCGTCGTCCCAGGCGCGCCCGGGAGCGGAGGCGCGCGAGCTGCCCGGCTCACTCATCGTGGCGACGATTCTCCACCGCGACGCGCCCGTGGACGCGGCGTTCCTGGAGTACGTCGAGGGGAAGCTGGTGCCGGAGCTGACGAAGGCGGGGGCCACGCCCCTGGCGGTGTTCCAGAGCGAGCACGCGACGAACACCTTCCCCGCGCTGCCCGTGCGCGAGGGGGAGCACGTGGTCGTCTACTTCACGCGGTTCGCGAGTCGGGAGGCGTACCGCGCGCACGTGGAGCGGCTGGAGGGCTCACTCGGCTGGAAGGAGACGGTGCGCCCCGGGCTGCGCGCGAAGCTGAAGGCGGAGCCGGAGACGTTGCAGTTGGAGCCCACGGCCCGCTCACGGCTCAGGTGAGCGGACCGGAGGGCGGTGCGGCGACTACTGCGCGCAGTAGACGGCGCGCTCGAACTTGCCCGTCACGTCGACGATGGAGCCGGAGCGGACCACGTACTCGCTGGCGCCGACGTGCGTGTCGGCGTTGCACCAGTCATACGTGTAGCCCAGGCCGGTCCACGGGTACTGCGTGCGCTGCCAGAAGCCGTAGCTGGAGGCGAAGTACGCGTTCATCCAGTTCTTGTGCTCGTTGGTGGCGGACTCGGGGAACTGCAGGCCGCAGCTGCCGTCGTCGATCTCCGAGTCCGGGCAGGGGCGGAACATGTCCGAGGGCTTCACCCACAGCTCGACGATGTAGCGCCCGTTGTCGCTCTCGCCTGCGGGGGGCAGGCCCAGGTACTGGTTGACGCGCGCCACCAGCTTGTCCTGGGGCACCGTCTTGCAGAACGTCTGCAGCTGCGGCGCGGGGGTGACCCACACCTCGCGGGTCAGCGTGTTCTGGCCCACCGTGTAACCCTGGAACGTGGTCCAGATGGCCATGCGCACGGCCGTCTTGTCCTCGTTCCAGACGAGCTTCGTGTTGGACGGGCTGATGGCCCACAGGTCCGTGGAGATGTCGGCGCTCGTCGGCTCCGCCGCGTTGCGCACGGCCTCGGCGTAGGTGGAGGCGTCACACGCCAGGGGCCCGGGCGGCTCGGGAGTGTTGTCGTCGTCGTCGCCACAGGCGGTCAGGGACAGGAGGGCCGCCATGGCGGCGAGGCTTCGCAGGGTGCGCGGAAAGACACTGAACATCATTCGTCTCCAACTGGGAGTCACAGGTTTCCTGGAAGTGTAGTGGAACCTGGGATTCAGAGCACCCTGGAAGGCCGCGAAAGTACGGGGCCAGGCAGACCTCTGCTCCTCTCACGTTCCCGATGAGGCCTCGTCGGTACGACCTGCGTCAGGTGTGTCCGGCAAAGTGCCCGAGGAGGCTGTGGTTCTGCCCGCCGAGCCGTTTGCGGTGACCTCCGCTTCGCATCTGGCCCGAGCAGCTTCGTTCTTGGCGGCTATCGCCTCGTTCTTGGCATCGGAGGCTTCAGCTTTCGCATCTCCTGCCAGGCCCTTCGCGGCGGCAGCCTCATTCTTGGCCTGGGTGGCTTCCTCCTTCGATTCGAGCGCTGCGTGCTTGGCGGCGGTCGCTTCAGTCCTGGCGTGGGCTGCCTCGACCTTCGCATCTCCCGCCAGGCCCTTCGCGGCGGTCGCCTCGACCTTCGCGGCGGTCGCCTCGACCTTCGCGGCGGTCGCCTCGACCTTCGCTTGAGTCGACTCATTCCTCGACTCCACTGCTGCGTTCTTCGCAGCCGTCGCCTCGCTCCTTGCCTCACCTGCCACGTTCTTCGCGGCTATCGCCTCACTCGTCGCACTGCGGGCCTGGGATTGAGCATCACCTGCCGCCTTCGTCGCTCGCCGGGCTTCTTCATACGCCTTGCCTGCCTCCAGTTCTCCAGCGGCGGCATGCTTGTCAGAACTCCGAGCCAGACTTTCGATTGTTCCCAACTGAGCTGGCAGCCCCTTCGCCATGCCCTCAAGCTTCAGTGCCGTATCTTGAAGACTCAGGTAGACCGAATACATCAACATCCCAGGAGCCGCATCACTCTCCCTGATCTGCTTCGCGACCCCCCGGATTTCCTCCCTGAGCGTTTTATCTCCCTCGGGATAGCGAGCGGAGAGCGCCTCCAGCTTCTTCGCTACTGTTTCCCCAGCCTTCAAGTTCTGGCGCGCATCGTCATGGCGTTCACGGACAGTAATTCCAAGCCCCAGAATCACCACACACTGAGCGACAATCCTCACCTTGCCACGCTCCGACTTACGATCCTTGAGGTCAAGCACCTCTTCAATGATCGCAAGAAGCGTTGCCACGAACGCAACTCCGAACGAAATCCACTCTGTCATACACGCCTCAGAAAAAGAGATACCCCTGGCACCGGAAGCGACACATGGAGCCGCATCGACATCACGCCGGCAGCAGTGCGCCCGACCGCACCGACGGACGCACTGCCCCCAGGACATGGAGACACGTCCCCCATGTCCGTGGACTCAACGAACACAACCCACCGCTTGCCTTGAAGTCATGTCAGCCCTGGCCCGAGCTCATCGGCTCGAATGGCTCAAGATGACCTGCCTGCTGGGTGGCGCCACCGTGGGCTCCCACCGGTACAGCGCGACTCCGCGCATCTGATTCGAGCTGATTGCAATCAATCGGCGCGCAGCAAGCATCGTGAGCTGCCGCCCGCTCTTCTGCGAGCGCTCCTCGACAATGGCTCCATGCATGTCATGGAACCCAGCCGGGACATACCCCTCGGGGAGCAACGCCAGACCCGCCTGGATTTCCTCCTGGAGGCTGTCATCCATGAGTCCGAACCGAAGGACTCCCTGTGCCGGCTCCGTCAGTTGTGACGCGGAGCGCAGGTAGGCGCTCGCAACCGCCTCACGAAATCCCTGGGGGCCGAAATCAAAGCTGGAGAGCGTCGCGATGGTCCCCCAGACGGTGCGCTGCTTGCCATTCTTCGACAAGCCCGCCTGGAGCCCTTGCAGGACATGCCGGCCCTCGACTCCCACCGCCGTATCGCAACCCAACAGCCTCAGCTCGGCGGTATCGGCGAGGAATCCATCGAGCGCCAGCAAGTGTTTCCAGCTCGCTTCATCGGGCGTCACGATGTCTTCGCCCGAGTCCCCGAGCGTCAGCGTCCCTGGCTGCCCATGACCAAAGATGTCCAGCCGGCTCAGTTTCGCCCGGGCGAAGCTGACCGCCTCCTTCACGACATGCTGAAGGTTCTCCACCTTCTGGCAGCGCTCGAACCTGCGCCGGGCATCCCGCACTTCATCCACGAGGAAGACGGCCCGTTCGACCTCCCAGTCGAGGGTCGAGGCATACGCAATGATGGTCAAGTGCATGGCATCTCCCTCACCCTTCGTCCTGCAGGGCCGCCAGCGACGCCAGCAGCAGGGACATGGAGCGCAGCATCTCGTCGCGGACCGCGTTCCCCCGACGCTGCAGCCTGTCGGTGCCGAAGGGCCACTTTCCCTTCCCATCCGAGTAGGCGTCCAGGTTCGTGACCTGCTGTCCCCTGAGGTACGCTTCCGACAGCAGCAGGTATCCGAACTGGCCCACCTGTGCGAACACCGCCGTCGACGGCAGCCCCGGCCACACGTCCGCGGGGTTCCCGAGGTCGACCGTCAACCCCACACACGTGGGAGAGGCTCCGTCGAGCGCCATCAAGTCGAACGTGAAGGCATTCGGAATCGTGCTCTTCACCTGGACCTTGTAGGCCCGGTACCCCTTGGAGGGGAACTTCTCGACGGTGGGCATCCACCAGTTCCTCAAATCCTGCACCGAGTTCTGAGGCGTCTGGGTGGAGTCATCGTAGAACGGCGTCGGGGGCATGGGGCACTCCGGGACTGCGGGTGGGACTTCAACTGTCTGCTTATTTGGATTCCCGTGTCAGACTGAAAGCCTTCATCAGGTTGTAGACATGCTGGCGTGTCAGGTCGAGCCGCCGGGCGACATCCGTGACACACCAATCCACGCACTCCAGCTCGCGGCGCAGCAGGTCTCGTTGGAAGCGGCGTGTTGCTTCATGGAATGAAATGATTCCGGCCGGTGAAACGGCTGCCGACTCGAACAAGTGGCGTGGCTCCAGGAACGTCGCGGCCTCGGCGCTGGCACGGATGAGCGCGGCCTCCAGACGGTGCCGGAGCTGACGGATGTTCCCGGGCCATTCCGCCGTCTCGCATGCGGCGAAGCACGCGGGAGAGGGGCTCAATCTCGGCAAGCCATTCTCCTCGGCCAGCCGCGCGAGCAGTGCCTCAACCAAGGGGGCGATGTCCTCGCGCCGCTCGGCCAGTGAGGGCATCCGGACAGGCAGGACATTGAGCCGGTAGAAGAGGTCCTCGCGGAAGCGCCGCTCGCGGACGAGTTGCTCCAGGTTGGCGTTGCTCGCGGCCACCAGGCGGACATTCGCCTTGAAGGGCTTGGGACTGGCCAGCGGGAAGTACTGTCGGGACTGGAGCAACTGGAGCAGCTTGGCCTGCGCAGCCAGGGGAATCTCGGCGATTTCGTCGAGGAAGAGCGTCCCGCCCTCCGCTGCCTCCACCTTTCCGATGGTCCGGCGCGCCCCAGGGAAGGCCCCGGGAAAGGCCCCGAAGAACTCGCTCTCGAAGAGACCTTCCGGAACCGCCGCGCAGTTGAGCTCCACGAATGGCGCCAGCCTGCGCTTGCTGTTGACGTGGAGCGCCTGCGCCAGCTGGGTCTTCCCCGTCCCCGAAGGGCCGCTGATCATCACCGTCACGTCGAGCGGTGCGGCGACGGCGAGCTGCGCGAACACCTGTGCGATCCCCGGGCTCCGCCCGACGATGTCCTCCAGTTGGAAGCGTTGCCGGTAGGGGTGGGTCGGGTCATCCCCACGCCCCTTGTTCTGGAGCAGGGCCCGCTCGGCGGCCGTGCCCAGGAAGTGGGCCACGGATTCCACGAGCATCACCAACTCTTCGGAGAAGGGCCCCGCACCGCGCTTTCCCTCGAGATAGAGGACGCCCGGCAGTCGTCCCGCCAGGGGCACGCAGAGGACCGCCTCCAATCGCTGGGACTTGACGCTGGCGGAGCCGGAGAAGCGTGCGTCCAGCAGTGCGTGCGCCGTGTGCACGGACTTGCCAGCGGCGATGGCCGACGCGACGATTCCGCGAGAGGTCAGCTCGCGAATCTCCTCGCGCTCCAGCTCCGAACAACCATGGAAGAGCGACCACTCCCGGCGCTCGACCGAGCCATCTCCATACAGTTCGAGACCCGCACGTTGCGCGTCGGCCAGCTCGACCAGATAGGTCAGGACATCCTGAAGGGGTTGGAGGGGATTGGGTGCATCCATGACGCGAAGCACCGCGAGATACAAATCTCGCTCACGGGCAATGCGAGCCTCGGGGGTGACCATGTCAGTCACGATACCACCCGTTCGAAGCACGGCAATGCTGGCGAGCCAGAGGGAGCGCATGGGCTCGGACAGTCATTGCAGGGACCACGCCACGTCCCGCCCAGGGAGGACACTGGCGTCGCATCCGCACGGTGCGTCCACGGCGTTTGACGGGAACGAGAGGCGTTGTCCACGGAAGTTGACAGACATGTCGCCCGGCCGTTTCACATACGTCTGCATCAACCATCCGCGTGTCAAGGCATGGTGATTGCTCTCACGGTGACGTGGGCCCCGCAGGATGCCGAGCATCGGGGCCTTCCACCGAGGAACCCATGTCACGACTCAAGAAGATGCCCATCACCCCCGTGCCCTCCCTGTCCTCCTCCACCAGAGAGCAGGAGGACTCCCTCTTCTCGCCGCGTAAAACCCATCACAACCTGCGCGAGCTGACGATGGACGCTCGCGACGCGGCGCTGGATGGCGACCCGGGCCCGATGGAACCCACGAGCTATCAGACGCTGTTCAGTCGACTGTCCGCCGCGCGCGATACCCTTCCCGCCGCCTACCGGGACACCTTCTACCAGCCGCTCCTCAACAAGGTGGCGGAGCTGGGCCCTGCCCGGTTCGCGCAGTTGCTCCACCAGGACCCAAGGCGGGAGGGGAGCGCGGGACTCCTGCTGGACGCGGCACACGCGGTCCTCCAGAACGCGGAGCGCTACGAGCCTGTGGCGACGGATGCATTCCAGGAGGTCGTCAGCGACCTGGTCGATGGCTTCCTCAGCGCCGAGGACCGCAGGGGAGTCCTCCCTCCAGACCTGGGTGTGCTGCCGCCGCTGGTGAAGTGGGGCAACCCGGACTTCGGCCCCTACACCTGGCCCGTGGATGCCACCTCGAGCGTGCTCGGGATACAGGCGGGCATCGTCAGCCTTCCACCGGCCCATGCGCGGCGAGGGCTGTTGGGCTGGGCCGCGCTGCCTCACGAGGCGGCGGGACACGACATCCTCAACGCGGATTCGGGGTTGACGGCGGAGCTCTCCAACGCCGTGTATGACCAGCTCAAGAGCAGCTTCCCCTCGCTCGCGACCTACTGGGCGGACCGCATCGACGAGTCGGCCGCGGATGTGCTCGGCATCCTCAACATGGGCCCCACGGCGGGCCTGGGCCTGGTGGGCTACTTCCGAGGGCTCAACGCGGCCTGGGGAGGTGGGCCGGTCCTTCGGCGCGATGGCCCCTCCGAAGACACCCATCCCGCGGACGTCCTGCGGGGCTACCTGGCGGCGGCGACCGTCCAGAAGCTCCGTTTCGCGGCCGGGACGGCCTGGGGCGAGCTCATCGAGCGGGAGGTGGATACGGACCTGAACGGGAGGAAGCTCGACCTCGAAGGGGCTTCCGTGACGCGTGAGCTGGCCAAGAGCTCCGCGGATGCCGTCGCCCAGGTCCTCGTCACCTACCGTCCCGCCGCGCTCGAGGGACATGCGTTGGGGCAGATCCAGAACTGGCGGGACGAGGACGAGGCGCGCGTCAATCGTCTCGCCAGGGGACTGGCACGCGGCCCGGTGGAGCTCGCCGGGGAGCTGGCAGAGGGGACGTACGCCGCGCACCTCGTCGCGGCGGCGGTGGTCGCCGGCCTGACGCCCGACGCCGACATCCCGTCGGTCCACTCGCGCATGATTCGTCAGCTCAAGCAGATGCACGACGCCAACCCGATGTGGAGCGCCCTCGCCGTCCCCTTCCGAGGCAGCATGGCGCGACACCGAATCTACCGTCCGCTCCAGAAGCACGCGTAAGCCGCGACTCATCGTCGCCGCCCTCGTTCCACACAGCGCATCCCAATGCCGAATTCAAAGCTGCGGGGTGACTTGTGATTGGCCCAGACGAGCCAGTGGTGCTGCGCCTCCGGGGGAGCGTCCCACCGCCCCCCGGCGACCATGCGGTAGCCCGGGAAGTCCCCTTCCGTCGCATCGGTCGCGGTCCACTCCGCCACGTTGCCCGCGAGGTCGACCATGCCGTAGGGGCCCAGGTCCTCTGGGAACGACCCCACGGGCGCGAGCGTCGGAAACACATCCTCGCCATTCAGGTTGGCCGGCGGCACACGCCTGTCATCACCCCACACCGTCTGTCGCCGGGGCATGGGATTGGGCACACGCCCGTCCGCGTCCAGGAACTCACCGCCGCGCCCTGCCTTCGACCACTCCTCATACGTGGGCAACGCCTTGCCCAGGAAATGGCAGAACGCCTCGGCCACCTCCGCGTCGATGGCCGAGACGGGGCGGGACGCCTCCGCCGCATGGGCATACTTCGGATGCTTCGGGGGCACCTCCCGCTGTCCGCCGACCCGGGGAAGGATGTGCTCCTCGAAGAGCTGGAACTGCGCGTTCGTCACCTCCGTCCGGTCCATCGAGAACGCGTCGACGTGGACCCGGACCTCCTGCTCGGGCCTCACCTCCGGACGCCAGTACCACCCCGCCGGAACGGGCACCTGCCCGGCCCGCGACGCGGCGCACGTGGGCACCGGCAGCCTCAGCGCCTCGCGCCGAGCCCGCTGCGCATACCCCGGCAATCGCAGCAGCCGCACCCGAGAGGGCGGACATGCCCCACGCCACACCGTGAGCCACGCCGCCCTCGAGGGCGCCTGCACCCGCTCCCGCCAGGCCCCCTCCCCATCCACCTGTCCCGGATGGCGCGTCAGCCGCGTGTCGTCATACGCGGGCCCCTCGCCTCCAACCTCCGCGGGCGCGAGGCTCCACCGGAGCGGCTCGGTGACGGGCACCCGCGTCCACGCGAGCGCGCCCGCGTCGTAGTCGAAGAGCTCCAGCACGAGGTCGAAGTCCCCCTGGTCCAGGGACATCAGCTCCATCTCCCGCTGCCGCCGCGTCGCCTCCCGCTGGCTCTGCTGGAACGCGAGCACCACCGCCGTCCCGATGCCCGTCGCGAGCACCAGCAACAACCCTCCCGCGACGAACCCCAGCCGCCGTCTGCGCAGCCGCCCCTGCTCGCGCCGCCTCCCCGCATCCAAGAACGCCCGGGAGCGGCTCACCAACGGCACCTGCCCCTCCGACAGACGGCGCAACGCCTGGTCCAGCGCGCTCCCGCCCCACGTCTCCTCGTCCCTGCGCCCCCGCCGGTCCCACAGCTCCGAGGCCTGGTCGATTTCGCTGACCAGCTGATGCTCGTCCCGCGACTCCTGCCGCCAGCGCGCCAGCTCCGGCCACGCCGTGGCCAGCGCCTCGTGCGCCAGCTCCACCAGCGCCCCGTCCGTCTTCACGTCCCGCGAGGCCACCACCAGCCGGTGTGACAGCAGCGCGTCCAACACCGGCTTCGCCCCCGCCCCCAGCGTCTCCACCAGCTCCTCGCGCAGCCGGGGCCTCCGGGTCCCCTCGGGCGTGAGCAGCTCCAGCAGCAACAGGCGCGCCGTGTGGATGTCCCGCGCCGACAGCTGCCCGAGCAGCTGCCGCCCCTGCGCCGCCAGCGCCCCCGCCACGCCGCCCAGCTCCTCGTAGACGCTCGTCCGCAGCAGCCGGGGCCCCCGCGCCCTGCGCTCCCAGAGCGCCGCGCACGTGGCCTGCAGGAGCGGCAGCCCCACCGGCTGGGCCCGGACATCCGCGACGATGCGCTCGACCAGCCCGTCCTCCAGCGCATACCCCACGCGCCGCAGCGGCCCGGTGACGGCCTCGGCCAGGGCCCCGGGCGACAACGGCCCCACCACGAAGGCATGGCCAAGGAATGCCCCCAGGTGCTCCACGCGCGCGAAGTGCCCCAGGTAGTCGTCGCGGAGCACCACCAGCACCCGCCACCCGATGCCCGCCGAGGCCACCGCGGCGAGACACCGCGCCAGCGCCACCGCGTCCTCCGGCGCCCCCAGCGTGAAGACCTCCTCGAACGCATCCACCGCCAGGAGCGCGGGCCCGGGAGCACGCGCCTGCAGCAGCCCCACGAGCGCCCCCGGAGTCACGGACAACGTCTCGGCCAGCTCCCGCTTCAGCCCGAGCACCTCCACCAGCCTCGCGAGCGGACGCGCGCCCGGGCGCAGCGACACCACCTCCCAGCGCGCCATCTGCCGCAGCCGGGGCACCACGCCCGCGTGCAACAGCGAGCTCTTGCCGATGCCGGACGGCCCCACCAGCACCACGGGCGCGTCCTGACGCAGCCGCTCGACGAGCGCCCCCACCTCCATCTCCCGTCCCGAGAAGTCCTCCGCCTCGTCCTCGGCGAACGAGCGCAGCCCATGGAACGGCGCCCTCGCGCCCTCCTCCCCTTCCCCCGGCGCGGCGCGCACCGGCTCCAGCCATTGCGTGAGGGCCTGCTCCAGGGCCCGCGCCGTGGGCCGCGCCTCGGGCACGAGCGCCAGGCAATCCTTGAAGAGCGAGGCCCCGTGCAGATGCGGCGCCGGCCCCGGGAGCGGACGCGGCTGGAACGCGAACGACGCCAGGTGCGCGTCCTCCACCGGCCGCTTCCCCTCCAGCAGCTCGTGCAGAATCACCCCCAGCGACCACACATCCATCGCCGGCGACGGAGGCGCGCCCCGCCAGCGCTCGGGGGACATGTACGCGGGCGTCCCCGAGGCGGCCTGCGCGGTGGTACCCGCGTGCCGGGCGAGCCCGAAGTCCACCACGCGCAGGCGCCCATCCCTCGGCAGGAAGACGTTCTCCGGCTTGAGGTCCGCGTGGATGATGTCGTGGCGATGCGCCTCCGCGAGCGCGTCCGCGATGGCCCGCCCGATTCGCAGCACCTCCCCGGGCGACAGCCGCTCGCGCGACATCCGCTCCCGCAGCGTCTGCCCCTCCAGGTACTCCAGCGCGAGGTAGGGCTGCCCCTTGAACACGCCCGCGGCGTGCACCGTGACGATGTGGGGGTGGTTGAAGCGGGCCGTGGTGCGCGCCTCCTCCAACATCCGCTCCGCGCCAGGAGGACCGAGCAGCTCCGGCCGCAGGAGCTTGAGCGCGACGTGGCGCCCCAAGGACAGGTCCTGCGCCAGGTAGACACGCCCCGACGCGCCCTCGCCGAGCAGCCGCAGCACCCGGAAGCCCTCCACGAGACAACCCGTGGAGAGCAAATCATCGGTCGCCTCGGGCGACGCGCCCAAGCCCCACTTGCTCATGTCCGCCCCACCCCCAGCGATTCCTCATGTGTCCCGGTCGCGGCTCGCCCGAGGATGCTAGGGCCAACCGGCCGACAGGCGCCATGACCACCCGGGCCCACCCAGGCCGGGACGCCATGGGCAAGCCGGGTCCGAATCACCACCCCTGGAGCCGACAGAGCGCGGCTGAAATCCCAGACGAGGGGCGCCTGCTGTAAGGGATTGACGCCATTCATTGTCCCAGTCGCCGCGTGAATGTCGTCTCACGGCCGCCGTCTGGGACTGGGGGCGGGGTTTGCTGCCGGGGGCTCTTCACCCAGCTTGCCTCCCGTGGCCCGTCCATCTCGGACCGCCACCGGGGCCCATGGCCCGTGCGACGCCGCTGCTGAGCGCGGTGCCCGACATGCCCCGAGAGGAGAATACATGAAACGCTGGGTGGGATGGATGGCCATGGCCGTGGTGCTGCTGTCGGCCTGGGAGACACACGCGCAGGCGCCGAGGGCGGAGGTCCCCCAGGAGCAGGGGCTGGCCATCACGAGCTGGATATACCTGGATGGCATGGTGGCGCCGTGGCAGGACTTCTCCTGGGCGCAACACTCGCTGACGAACACCTCGCCCGTCTCCGGAGGACGACACTCCATCTCCGTGACGATGCGAGCGAATGAAGGCCTGTTCTTCCAGACGGAGCCCCGGGTGGTGGCGGCCACCGACACCCTGGTCCTGCGCGTGCACGGCGGCACGGGCGGAGAGTCCGCGGCGGTGCAGGTGCGCGCCTTCCAGGAGAACGTGCTCACGCCGGGCACGCCCCTGGGCGCCCGCTGCACCGGGGGCCGCATCCGCGCCAACACCTGGGTGACGTGCCGGGTGCCGCTGTCGGCCCTGCTCTCCATCGGCTCGCGCATGAAGGGCCTGGTGCTCCAGGAGACGCGCGGAGTGGCGCTGCCCACGCTCTACTTCGACGAGGTGCGCCTGGAGGACTCGGACGGGCCCGCGCCCGTGCAGGTCAGCGTCTCGCCGCCCGCCGTCACCCTGCCCCCAGGCGGCACCAGCACCTTCGTCGCCACGGTGACGGGCACCACCAACACCCAGGTGCTCTGGAGCGTGCGCGAGGGCAGCGCCGGCGGCGCCGTCACCCAGGCGGGCGTCTACACCGCGCCCGCCACGCCCGGGACGTACCACGTGGTGGCCCAGAGCCTCGCGGACCCCAGCCGGTCCGCCGAGGCCACCGTCACCGTCAGCGCCGCGCCCGGCGGCGGGCTGTGGGTGTCTGGCTATTACACCGGCTGGAACGCGGACCTGTACCCCCCGGAGAAGGTGGACTTCAGCGCCCTGACGCACATCCTGGTCGGCCGCGTCACGCCCAACCCCGACGGCACGGTGAACACCCAGTTCGACAACGACAACGGGCCGGCCATCGCCCGCACGCTGTCCACGCGGGCGCACGCCGCGGGCCGCAAGGCGCTCATCATGGTGGGCGGCTCCGGAGAGCACGACGGCTGGGTGGGCGCCGCCTCCAATGCCAACCGCGCCCGCTTCGTCAGCAACCTCCTCGCCGCCATGGACAGCTTCGGCTACGACGGCCTGGACATCGACTGGGAGCCCATCGAGCCGGAGGACAAGCCCAACCTGCTGGCACTGGTGCGGGAGCTGCGCGCGGCGCGGCCCAACATGCTGATGACCATCCCCATCAACTGGGTGAACGCCAACTTCCCCGAGGACGCGGACCCGTGGTTCACCAACCTGGTGCCCTACATGGACCAGATGAATGTCATGACGTACGAGATGACCGGCCCGTGGGGCGGTTGGGATTCGTGGTACAGCTCCGCGCTGACGGGCGAGTCCGGCACGCATCCGACGTCGGTGTCCTCCAGCCTCAACGCCTGGGTGGCGGCGGGGCTGCCCAAGGCGAAGCTGGGCATGGGCATGCCCTTCTACGGCATGGCCTGGCGCAACATCACCGGCCCCTACCAGCCCTACACCGACTGGTCCGACTACGTGGGCAGCGACAACGACTTCACCTACGCGCGCATCCTCCAGCTGTCCGCCAGCGGCACCTACCGCTGGGACGCGGCGGCCCAGTCCAGCTACGTCACCTTCACCCGCCCCGTGGTGGACGGCACCGTGCGGTGGATTTCGTATGACTCGCCGCAGGCCATCGCCGCCAAGGGAGCGTGGGCCCGCGCCAACGGCTTCGGCGGCACCATCATCTGGACCCTCAACCAGGGCTGCACCAATCCCTCCACCGGCGCCAATCCTCCCCTGGATGCCGTGAAGGAAGCCTTCCAGCCCTGAGTCCCCGTGGGGCCCGGGAGGGAAAGCGGCGGGCCCGAGAGGGAAACCCGCCCACCCTCCGGGCCCGCACACCCGGGCGACCCGAGGCGCGCCCGGGGTTCCCTCGCCCCGGCGGACGACAGGCGGTGGAAAGTCCGCGGCCCCGCGGGGCCGGCAGTGCCATGCACTCCACGCCGCGAGCGTGAAGTGCGAGGCGCCCCACGCCTGGCCGCCTTGGCGCCACGGGCGTTGGCGCCCAGTCTGCAATGGCCAGACGCCACGGAAGGGATTCCCCCGTCCGCCGCTGGAGCCATTCACATGAAAGCCATTCAAGGCACCCTCGCCGCCGCCACCGCCGCCGCGGCCCTCTTCACCGCCACGAGCGCCGACGCCGCCACGGCCACCGCCAACCTCACCGTGACGGCCACCGTCGCGTCCGCGTGCACCATCAACTCCGGCACGCTCAACTTCGGCAACTACGACCCGGTGGTCATCAACTCCGCGGGCGGCATCGACCTCTTGGGCACCGGCACCTTGACGGTGCAGTGCACCCTGCTGGGCACCGCCGTGGTGACGCTGGGCCAGGGCACCCACGCCGCCACGGGCTCGACGGACGCGGTGCCGCGCCGTCGCATGCGCAACACCAACTCCAATGACTACCTGGCCTACGACCTCTACCAGGACCTGGCGCGCCTGGTGGTGTGGGGCAACACCGCGGGCACGGGCCTGCCGTACATCGGCACGGGCCTGTCCACGCCGGTGATTGTCTACGGCACGGTGGCGCGCGGGCAGGTCGTCCCGTCCGGCACCTACAGCGACACCGTCGTCGCCACCATCACCTTCTGAGCCACCCGAGGCACCATGCATCCGCGTCTGTCTTCCTGGGCCCGCCACCTGCGCTGGTGGGCGTTGTGGCTCCTCGCGCTGCCCGTCCCGGGGCTCGCCGCCTCCGTCGAGGTCAACCCCGTGCGCCTGGAGCTCGTCGGTGGCGCCCGAGGAGTGGTGGTGACGGTGAAGAACCTGGGCGACGAGACCACGCGCTTCCAGGCGTCCATGCACACGTGGACCCAGGACGAGACCGGGCGCATGAGCCTCGAGCCGACGCAGGAGGTGTTCTTCTTCCCGTCGATGTTGACGTTGGAGCCGGGGGAGTCCCGCCCCATCCGGGTGGGCATCTCCTCGGCTCCCCGGGACACCGAGCGCACCTTCCGGCTCATCGTGGAGGAATTGCCACCCTTCGGCCCGGTGCCACCGAGCATGGGCCTGAAGATCCTCACCCGCGTCTCGGTGCCGGTGTTCGTCGCGCCCCAGCACAAGGACCTCCAGGCCCGCGTGGAGGAGGTGGACCTGCGCCAGTCGCGGTTCCACTTCCGGGTGAAGAACCCGGGCACCGTCAGCTTCTTCATCCGCCAGGCGCGCGTGCGCGGGCTGGATGAGAAGGGCCAGCGGCTGGTGGAGAAGGAGGAGCCCGGCTGGTACGTGCTGTCGGGCGGCTCGCGCGTCTTCGCCCTGGAGACGCCGGCGGAGCAGTGCCAGCGCATCCGCTCGCTGGAAGTGGAGGTGGAGACGGACCAGGGCGTGTTCCGCCAGTCCTCGCCGGTGAAGGCCTCCGTCCCCTGCGTGGCGCCCACCGTCCCATGAGCCGTGCGACAGCGAGGTGTTCGTGGGCGGCGCTGGCGCTGATGCTGGCGCTGCACGGGGGACGTGCGCGCGCGGTGGAGCCCGCCACCGTCCAGGCGCCCATCGTCGTCGGGCTGACGCTCAACGGTGTCCCCCGGGGTGATGTCTTCCCCAGGCTGCGGGGCGAGGACGTGCTGATGCCCGTCGTGGCGCTGGAGGCCGCGGGCGTCGACGTGGGGAGGCTGGGCGCGGGCGTGGAGCGCATCGAGGGACAGGACTACGTCTCGCTCCAGTCGCTGGGCGCGCGCTTCCACCTGGACGAGCGCACCACGGAGCTGGTGTGCGAGCTGCCCGCCTGGGCCTTCGCCACCACGCGGGTGAACCTGAGCCCCGCGGCGCCGCCCGGCTACGCGCTGACGGGCAGCCCCAGCGCGTTCGTCAACTACGCGGCCCATGCCCGCAACGCGCGCGTGTCGCTGTTCGGCGAGACGGGCGCGTCGCTGGGCCGCGTGCTCCTCACCACCCAGGCGCGCTGGAACCCCGGCGCCACGCCCCTGCGGGGGCTGAGCCAGCTCACCGTGGACTTCCCCGAGCACATGCTGCGCGCCATCGCCGGCGAGGCCACGGGCTACGGGGGCGTGCTGGGAGGCGGCGCGGTGGTGGCGGGCGCGCACGTGCTGCGCGCGTTCGAGCTCAACCCCTACTTCGTGCGCAACCCGGTGCAGGACCTGGCCGGAGACGTCACCACGCCGTCGACGCTGGAGGTGTACGTCAACAACCGCCTGGTGAGCCGCAGCGAGCTGCCGCCGGGCCCCTACCGGCTGGAGAACCTGGCCGTGCCGCGCGGCGAGGGCACCGCGCGCTACGTGGTGCGCGACGCCTTCGGCCGCACGCGCGAGGTCAGCGCCGCGTACTCGCTGGGCGCGCAGCTGCTCGCGCCGGGGGTGGCCGACTACCAGCTGTCGCTCGGCGTCGAGCGCGAGTCGCTGGCCACGGAGAGCTTCGACTACGGCCGGCCGCTGATGCTGGGCCACTTCCGGATGGGCGCCACGTCGTGGCTGACGCCGGGCGTGCGGCTGGAGCTGTCGCCGGACCTGGTCAGCACGGGCGCGGTGCAGTGGCTGCAGCTGCCGCTGGGGGAGCTGGAGGTGTCGCAGGCGCTGAGCGTCAGCGAGCGGCGCACGGGGCTCGCGGCCGGCCTGGGCTACTCGCTCCAGGGCCGGTGGGCGGGGGGCTCGCTCTTCACGCGGGCGCTCAGCCCCCACTACGCCAACGCGAGCCGGGCGCCGGGGGCGCACCCGAGGCTGGAGGCGGGGGGCTCGCTCTTCGTGGCGCTGGGCAGCCGCGTGAGCCTGGGGGGACAGGCCGCGGTGACGCGCTGGAAGGGCCGCGGGTGGACGACGTGGCTGGGCGCGTCCACGTCCGCCCAGGTGATGGACCGGGCCATGCTCTCCTTCTCGGCCAGCCGCAACCAGGAGTCCCGCGGCCCCTCGGCGCTGGAGGGCATGGTGCACCTGACGGCCATCCTGGATGCGAGGACCTCGGGCACGGTGGGTCACACGCAGGGACAGCGCGGCGGCGACACGGCGGTGGACCTGTCACGGGGAATCCCGCTCGAGGGCGGCCTGGGCTTCCAGGTCCAGGCGCAGGCGGGGCGGCAGGACCGGGCGCTCGCGCGCGTCGAGTACGAGACGGACGTGGGCCGCTATGCGGGCGGCGCGGAGTGGCGCCAGGGCGTGCTGGTGGGCGCCGCCGAGGTGTCCGGCGGCCTGGTGGCCCTGGGCGGGCGCATCCACGCCACGCGCGCGGTGGACCAGGGCTACGCGCTGGTGCGCGTGGAGGGCGTGGAGGGCGTGGGCGTGCGGTTGGACAACCACCTCATCGGCCATACGGACTCGCGCGGTGAGCTGATGGTGACGCGGCTGCAGGCGTACGGCGCCAACCGGCTGTCGCTCACCGACGGGGACCTCCCCCTGGAGGTGTACGTGCGCACCACGGAGAAGCTGGTGGCGCCGTGGCGACGGGGCGGCGTGGTGCTCGACTTCCAGGTGGACTCGGTGCGCGCCTTCCGGGGCACGCTGGTGCTCGCGGGCGGACAGGCCACGCCCGCGCACGGCGAGCTCGAGCTCGTGGTGGACGGCCAGCGCTACAGCTCGCCCATCGGCTGGCATGGTGAGTTCGAACTGGTGGGAATCCCACCCGGACGCCACGTGGCACACGTCACCCACCCCGGTGGACGATGCGCCGCGACACTGGAGGTCCCATCCCTCGCGGGCCAGGTCATCGACCTGGGAACCGTGGGGTGTGTGGATGAGTCGTCGAGGTGAGGCCCTGGGGTCGTGGGGGCTCGCGCTGACGGGGCTGTGTTGGCTCACACCCGGGCAGGCGTGGGCGGCGTGTCAGATTCGGAGCGCGGTGGGACTGAACTTCGCCAACTACAACCCCACGTCCCCGCTCCCGCTGGACACCGTGGGGAGCATCACCTACCTGTGCCTGCTGCAGCTCACGCCGATGACCATCGACCTGGGCCCGGGGCACTCGGGCAACCTCACGAACCGGCGCATGAGAGGCCCCACCTCCAATACGCTCGAGTACAACCTCTACGTGGACGCGACCCGGCTGCGCGTCTGGGGCAACGGCGTGTCGGGGACCTCGCGCTACGGGCCGGTCATCCCCGTGCTCGCCATCGACGTCACGGTGCCCATCTACGGACGCATCCCCGCGCAGCAGACCGTCCCGGCGGGCGCCTACTCCGACACGCTCGTGATGACGATGACCTTCTGACGCGGCGGCTTTCGCGCCCGAGCGCCGGAGTCCCTCGCGGACGTTGCGGCGCGCCCCTCCACGTCCCACTCATGCCCGGGCGACCGCGTCGTTCGCGGGGACGGGAGGATGGATGAAGGGTTCGTACACGAAGGCGCGCGGGGTCGCGCTCCTCGTCGCGGCGGTGGGAGGGCTGGGGCCCGTGGACGCCGGCGCCGTCTGTCAGATCCGCTCCGCGACAGCCCCCAACTTCGGCGTGTACACACCCACGGCCACGCTCCCCCGGGATGCCACGGGCGCCATCGTCTACCGCTGCGACGGCCAGCCGCAGTTCCAGCCCGTCACCATCGACCTGAGCACCGGGAGCGGCAGCGACTTCCTCAACCGCCGGCTCCAGGGCCCCTCGGGCAACAGGCTCAACTACAACCTCTACCTGGACGCCACCCGCCTGCTCGTCTGGGGCAACGGCACGCTCGGCACCTCGCGCTACGGGCCGGTGTTCCCCGTGAACGCCGTGGAGGTCACCCTCACCCTCTACGGGCGGATTCCCGCCGGCCAGGCCGCGGTCGCGGGGGCCTACTCGGACACGGTGGTGATGACGCTGACCTACTGAGCGTCCCGGCCTCCACTTCGGGTGGGGGGTCGCCCTGGAGGTTGCGCTCGCCCGACCTGGGGCGCTCGCCTATCCTTCCCCCATGAGTTCTTCAGCCCCCCTCGCGCCCACCTTCGCCACCCATGAAGTCACCAATCAGGCGCCGCCCCTGGTGTACGACGCCTGGAAGACCGACCTGCCCCTGCGGGAGGCCATCCACCGCGAGGGCGGCGGCTGGGCGGAGGCGGACATCGCGAAGTACGGCCCGCTGGTGGGCGGCGAATTGATGCAGCAGGGCTTCCTCGCCAACGAGAACAAGCCGAAGTTCAAGCCCTTCGACCGCTATGGCCACCGGCTGGACGAGGTGGAGTTCCATCCCGCCTACCACCGCATCATGGAGGCGGCCATCACCCACGGCATCCCCAACTTCGCCTGGCGTCACGAGCAGACGCCCGGGGCGCACGTGGCGCGCATGGCGCTGTCCTATCTGCACAACCAGGCGGACCAGGGCACCAGCTGTCCGCTGACGATGACGTACGCGTGTGTGCCCACCTTCCGCCACCACGCGGGCCTCTCCCAGAAGTGGCTGCCGCTCGTCACCGCGCCGTCGTACGACCCGCGCTTCATCCCGTCCGAGAAGAAGACGGGCGTCACCATCGGCATGGGCATGACGGAGAAGCAGGGCGGCTCCGACGTGCGCAGCAACACCACGCGCGCCCACCGCCTGGGCGAGAAGGGGCCCGGCAATCCGTACTCGCTGGTGGGGCACAAGTTCTTCTTCTCCGCGCCCATGAGCGACGCCTTCTTCGTGCTCGCCCAGGCCGAGGGCGGACTGTCGTGCTTCCTCCTGCCGCGCTTCACGCCGGACGGCGAGCGCAACGCCATCCGCATCCAGCGGCTCAAGGACAAGCTGGGCGACTGGAGCAACGCCAGCTCGGAGGTGGAGTTCCAGGGCGCGGTGGCGTGGATGGTGGGCGAGGAGGGCCGCGGCGTGGCGACCATCCTGGAGATGGTGGCCCTCACCCGGCAGGACTGCATGATTGGCTCCAGCAGCCTGATGCGCCAAGCGCTGGTGCAGGCCATCCACCACACGCGCCACCGCAAGGCGTTCGGCCGCAGGCTCGTCGACCAGCCGCTGATGCTCAACGTGCTGGCGGACCTGGCGCTCGAGTCGGAGGCCCACACGGTGCTGACGGCGCGCGTGGCCCGGGCCGTGGACGCAGGCCCCCGCGACGAGCGCGAGGCGGCCTTCGCCCGCATGGCCACCGCGGTGGGCAAGTACTGGGTGTGCAAGCGCGCGCCCATCTTCGTCAACGAGGCCCAGGAGTGCCTGGGCGGCGCCGGCTACGTCGAGGAGTCCAACCTGCCCCGGCTCTACCGCCAGGCGCCCCTCAACTCCATCTGGGAGGGCAGCGGCAACATCCAGTGCCTGGACGTGCTGCGCGCGGCCACCCGTGAGCCGGCCAGCCGCGAGGCCCTGTTCCAGGAGCTGATGGCGGCACAGGGCGGCCACCCCGCGTTCGACGCGGAGCTGGCCCGCATCTCCAAGGACTTCGCCGACACGGCCACGCTGGAGGGCCGCTCGCGCTTCGTCGTGGAGCGGCTGGCCCTGGCGCTCCAGGCCTCGCTGCTCTTGCGCGCCGGCAACAGCCAGGTCGCCGACACCTTCTGCGAGACGCGGCTGGGCGGCGCCCACGGCGCCTGCTTCGGGACGCTGCCCGCCCACGCGCCGTTGAAGGCCCTGGTCGAGCGCGCCTTCGGCGAGGACGCCTCGGCCTGAGCGGGCTGCTTCGCTCGGGGTGCTCCCTCGCCTGCTCGCCCAGGGCGGGCGAGGGGGCCTCCGGTCCATCCACCGCCCTGGCAGGAGGGGAACGCCTTCGTCTATCGGACGAAAGGATGGGGTGGACGCTTGCGTGTCGACACTGACGTGTTCTCTTGGCGGCTGGAAGAGGGCACCTTGGGCGACAACGACCACCTTCTGAACTCGAACGACGGGGTCATCACCTACTCGCGGAGGGACCGCGCCGGGCGGGACACGGAGGACCAGCTCCGGCTTCTCATCGCGAGCGTGTCCGACTACGCCATCCTCACGCTGGACGTGGAGGGCCACATCGCGAGCTGGAACCTGGGCGCCGAGCGCATCAAGGGCTACCGGGCCGACGAAATCCTGGGCCAGCACTTCAGCCGCTTCTATCCCCCCGAGGACATCGCCTGGGGCAAGCCCGCCTGGGAGCTGGAGTCCGCCATCCGGCTGGGCCGCTTCGAGGACGAGGGCTGGCGCGTGCGCAAGGACGGCACCCGGTTCTGGGCCAACGTGGTCATCACCGCCCTGTTCGACGAGAGCGGGGAGCTGCGGGGCTTCGGCAAGGTGACGCGGGACTTCACCCAGCGCAAGCACGCCGAGGAGACGCGGGAGCTGGAGCGGCTGCGCGAGGCCCTGCGGGCGCGCGACGAGTTCCTCTCCGTGGCCTCGCATGAGCTGAAGACGCCGCTGACGCCGCTGCAGCTGAAGCTCACCGCCATGCGGCGCATCGCGGAGACGAATCCCCAGGCGCTCCTGGCGGAAGGCAGGCTGTCGCGCGAGCTGGCCTCGGCGAGCGGCCAGGTGCGCAAGCTGGCGGACCTCATCGATGACCTGCTGGATGTCTCGCGCATCAACGTGGGCCGGCTCACGGTGGAGCCCGAGCGCATGGACCTGTCCGCGCTCCTGCGGGACATCGCCGTCCGCTACGCGCCCCAGGCCCACGTCGCGGGCTGCCGGCTGGACGTGGACGTCGCCGGGCCCATCGAGGGCACGTGGGACCGGCGGCGGCTGGAGCAGGCCGTGACGAACCTGGTCACCAACGCCATCAAGTACGGCGCGGGCAAGCCCGTCCACGTGAGCGCGAGGGTGGCGGACACGGACGCCGTCATCACCGTGCGGGACGAGGGCATTGGCATCGCCCCCACCCATCAGCGCCGCATCTTCGAGCGCTTCGTGCGCGCGGTGTCCGAGCGCAACTACGGCGGCATGGGCCTGGGGCTCTTCATCACCCACCAGATCGTCGAGGCGCACGCGGGCACCATCGACGTGGAGAGCGAGCTGGGGCGCGGCTCCACCTTCACGCTGAGGATTCCCCGCGAGGCGCTGCTCGCCAAGGTGGGCCCCACCGCGAAGCCCGCGCCCTGAGGCGCCGCTACGGCGCTGGCTCCGCCCGGTAGTCGCTCGGGAGGGTGAAGAGCGCGGCGCCGTGCTCGACCAGCCGGATGTCCGACAGCGTCAGGGTGCCGAACAGCTCGGACTCCTCGCGGATGGGATAGCCCAGCTCCAGGTCCATCCACCGCGTCACGGTGTCATGGGCCGAGTGCACGCGATGCCAGCGCCGGGCGCGACGTCCCGCCACCGCCTCCTCCGCCTGACGCTCGCAGCCCGGGCCTGGCGCCGAGCAGCCCCCGGGCAGGTGCAGCGGGAGGCCCGGCTCCTTCTCGTCCCAGTGCGTCTCATAGGTGTGCTCGCGGGCATTCAGCATCGCGCTCTCCCCGGTGCCCACGTCGAAGAGGAGCGTGTACACGGACGCGCCCGTGGCGTCCTCCAGGCGGATGCGACCGCAGCGCGAGACGAAGAGCCGGTGGCGCAACGTGCGGTCCCCATTCACGTGGGTGGCGATGGCGGTGAAGTCCTTCGGGTACACGGGGCGCGAGCACATCCCCGCCGCGAGCATGCCCTTGCCGTCACGGGGCGGGCTCGCCGGAGCCTCCCACGCCCAGGCCGCGCAGGAGACGGCCAGCACCCCCAGGGCGCTGCCCACGCGCCGGGCCCAACCCCCGCCGCGCGACGGCTCCACGGGCGCGCGCCCCAGCAGCCGACGCACCCGCGCCGCCAGCGGATGGCTGCCCGCGCCGAGCACCAGCGCCGGCCCCGACTGCCGCAGCTCCTCCAGCCCCAGCAGCGCGCCCGAGTACAGCCGCACGTTGCCGCAGAAGCCCACCGCCACGTCGTCACAGCAGTGCTCGCGCTCCAGCCGCACCTGCGCGGACAGCCACCGCGCCGCCGGGTGGAAGAAGAACAGCGTCTCCACCAGGCACTGCAGGAGGTTGACGGCGGTGTCGTGACGACGCACGTGGGCCAGCTCATGCGCCAGCACCGACTCCAGCTGCGCGGACGACAGGCGCTCCCCCACCCCCTGCGGCAGCACCAGCACCGGACGCACCACGCCCACCACCAGCGGGGACGGCGCGAGCGGGGACTCGAGCGTGCGCACCGCGCGCCGCAGCCCCAGCCGCTCCGAGACGCGCGACACCGTCTGGCTCAGCGCCGAGGACACGGGCGTCGCCGGCCGCACCAGCCGCCGCGACGTGCGCCAGCCGCCCACCAGCAGCCGCGCCAGCCCCACGCACGCGCCCAGGACCCAGAGCCCGCCGAGCACCAGGGGCCACGGTCCGAGGACGTCACCGGATGCCGCCGCCTGGGGAACGAACACGCGCTCACCCGCGGGCGGAGCCTCCGTCCGCGCCCCCTCGAGCCCGGACGGGGCCACCTCGACGGCGCGCGAGGCCGGCTCCCCCCGCGCGGCCTCCGGGGACGACAGCAATAGCGAGCCCACCGGCGCGAGCACCAGCGCCGCCAGCGCCAGACACCCCACCGCGTACCGGAGCCGCGCCGAGCGGCCGCGCAGGAGCCACAGCGCCGCCGCCGCGAGCAGCGCGACGAGGCTCGCCTGCCACACGCCCTGGGCCAGCCACACCGTGAGCACCCGGGCCCCCTGCTCCATCAGCCAGGTCGGGCTCATCGCTTGCCCCCCTTGCCCTCGTCCAACAGCTGGCGCAGGTCCTCGAGCTCCTCCTTCGACGCGGGCTTGAGCGACAGCGCCTGCACCGCGAGCTCACCCGACGCGCCACCGAAGACGCGCTCCAACAGGTCCTTCACCAGCTGGCGCTTGGTGCGCGCCTCACCGATGCTCGCCGCGTACACGTGGCTGCGCGAGCGCTCGTCACGGCTCACCAGCCCCTTGGCCGCCATCACCTGCAGCTGCTTGAGCGTGGTGGTGTAGCCGGCGCTCTTGCCGTCCTCGCGCCCCAGCGCCTCGTGCACGTCCCGCACGGTGCAGGGCCCGCGCTTCCAGAGCACGCCCAGGATGGCGAGCTCCACTTCCGTGGGAATGGCTTCTGTCGTCATGTCCCCAAAGTACGACTCGAATCGTATGTTGTCAACGACGCGCGTCGTACTTCGGGGAGGGGCTCACGAGGTGAGCGCGGGTGTGGCGGTCGCGCCCGGCAGGTAGGTGGCGATGCACCGTGAGAAGGACAGGCCCGTGTCCCGGGCACCCGCGCGGCCGGAGAGGCAGCCCAGGCGCAGCGTGTGGGCGAGCGCCACCAGCCTGCGCTGATGCTCCAGGGTGAAGTCGCGGCCGTTGGGGTGTCCGCCGAACAGGGGGCTGGCGCCCAGGCGTCGCCAGACCTTGTCCGTGTCCCAGCGCGGGAAGGCGGCGGACAGATGCGCGTGCATGCCGTGGAGCGCCTGGGCACAGCACTCGAAGGTGTCCACGGGCGCCGTCGGTCCGAGCTCCAGCAGGAGGCCGTTGACGAGCGACGGCTCGATTCCCGCCAAGGACAGCCGCTGGAGCAGGCGCACTCCGGCGTCGTTGAAGCCCGCGAGCGCCCCCGGCGCGCCATCCGCCGGCAGCGAGTACGACAGCTTCAGCGACGGACACACCAGCAGGAGCTGCGACATGGCCGCGACGTGGCGCTCCAGGCCCGCGTCATCGTGGAGGAACGCGCTGTCGAAGGCGAAGTCGAGGTGACGGACCTGGTAGTTGCGGAGGATGGCCGCGTAGGTGGCGACGAGGCGGGCCACATCCGTCTCCTCGACCTCCAGTGGCATCAGCCCGGCGCCGCCGCCGAAGGACAGCACCACCCTGCCCCCGCTTCGTCGGAACGCCTCCAGGTCCTCCTTGCCGTAGTCGGAGACGGAGGCCTCCGCCTCGTGGGAGCGCCCGTCCACCGCGTCCACCAGCCGCAGGTGTCCGCCCCACGTCACCTTCCGCGCGCCGCCCGCGCGCACGCCCAGCCCGCCGAGCATGACGCCATCCAGCCCGCACGCCCGCGCCAGCTCCGACACGACGGGCCGGGGCGCGGACACCAGGTCCAGGAAGGGCGCGCGGGGCACGTCCCAGTCTCCCGCGTCCGGCGACAGCGCCGCCGTGCGCACCATCACCGGAGGCGTGAGCTTCGACAGGTTGTCGGACAAGTCATACGCCGCCACCGACACCAGGTACTCGGTGCGAGGCGTCAGGCCGGTGAGGGTGATGGAAGGCCTCGTGCACGTGAGCGTCCGAGACTCCTCCCGGTCCACGCTCGAGTACGTCACCTGGTAGCCCGCGACGGCCACGTTGTCGGTGGACGCGTCCCAGCCCAGCGTGAGCAGCCGCGAGCCCACGAGCGTCGCGCGCACGCGCCGGGGAGACGAGGGCGGCTCGACATCCCGCGGCGGGTCCGCGGGCTCGCCGTCCACGGTGAAGCAGGAGGGGAGCGCGCCCCGGTGCACCCCTTCCGTCCGGATGGACAGGCGGAACTCCTGGGACGCGCGCGGAGCAATGGTCTGGCGCTCGGCCACCAGCGTGCCCGTCAGCGTGTCGCCGTGACGCCGCCACACGAGGCCGTAGTTGTTCTGCACCACCTGGTCGGGCGCCACCCGGAAGCCGATGGCGGGGTTGACCACCGCCACGTCCGACAGGTTGAGCAGCGTCACCTTGAAGGTCGACCACCAGGGACTGCCGCCCGCAACCCACTCCGGGCGCGCCACCACCACCATCGTGTTTCTGGCCATGCCGGCCGTTGTGCCGGATGGCCGCCGCACACGACATTGTCCACGGGGGGCGAGCCCCTGTCCTTCAAGCGACAGGGGCCCGGGTCAGTCCCCACCGCGTCCGAAGCGCGGCGGGGGCTACTTGTCCTTCGACAGGATGACGACGCTGTAGGGCCCCAGGTTGTTGAGGCTGCCGCTGGCGGGCAGGCCGTCCTTGCCAGTCCAGCGGCCGCCCATGTCGAAGCTCTGCGCGTTGCCGAAGTTGTCGGAGTAGCCCTTCCAGTCGCTGTTGTAGCGCACCTTCCACGTGCCGTCGGAGGGCAGGCCCAGCTCGTAGTCGGACAGGTGCTTGCCGCCGAAGTTGACGATGACGATGGTGTCGTCGCCCGCGCCGCCCTTGTCCCAGCGGTGGAAGGCCACGACCTTGTCGTGGTTGTTCACGTGGTGGACGTTGACGTGCTCACCGCGCAGCCCCGCCGTGTTGTCGTTCCAGTTGCGGCGCAGCTTGATGAGGTCCGTGTACGCCTGGTTGATGCCGGCGTACGTCTCCTTCTTCTTCCAGTCGAGCGGATCTCCGTCCTGGAAGTGGCCGTCCTCGAGGAACTCCTGGCCCTGGAAGAGCATCGGGATGCCGGGGCTCGTCATGGTGAGCGCGGCGCCGAGGATGGAGCTCTTCTTGGCGTGGTAGCCGCCCGCGTCCCAGCCGCCCACCTCGCTGGGCAGCCGCTGCTTGCCGTTGGCCACCTCGTCGTGGCTCTCCGTGTAGATGACGCGCTGGTTGGCGCTGCCGTTGTACTTGAAGCGGATGGCGTCGGCGACGGCGTTCATGTCCCGGGCCGCGTCGGAGGGCGCCGTCAGCGCCGCGCGGATGGGGTGCACGAAGTTCGCGTCCCACTGCGTGTCGAAGTTGGCGCCGTCCGGGTGCGTGAGGCCCGCCTCGTTGCCCAGGTCCTCCGCGATGATGATCTTCTGCGGGAACTCGCGGTTGACCGCCTCGTTGATGTCGCGCAGCAGCTGCCAGCCCTCGGGGTTGTTCGCGCCGCTGGCCTGGCGGATCTCCTTGGTGGCGTCCAGGCGCAACCCGTCCATGTGGTAGTCGCGCAGCCACATCATCGCGTTGTCGCGCAGGTAGTCGCGCACCTCGTGGCGGCCGTAGTCCGGGCGCGTGTCGCCCCAGGGGGTCTTGGCGCGCCAGTCCGTGTAGAAGTAGCTGCCGCCCTTGCCGTACGTCTCGCCGTCGAAGTCCCAGTGGGGCAAATCACTGGGCCCCAGGTGGTTGTAGACGACGTCCATCACCACGCCGATGCCGCGCTTGTGCGCCTCGTCGACGAAGCGCTTCAGGTCATCCGGCGTGCCGTACGCACTCTCCGGCGCGTTGGGGAAGGCCGGGTTGTAGCCCCAGGAGAAGTCCGCGGCGAACTCGGCCGAGGGCATCAGCTCCACCACGTTGATGCCCAGCTCCTTCAGGTGGTCCAGCTTGTCGATGGCGCTCTGCCAGTTGCCGGGGCCCCAGCCGGGCTCGTCGTTGAACGTGCCCACGTGCATCTCGTAGATGACCGCCTCGTTCCAGGGCGGCATCTTGAACTCCCAGTCGTGCTTCCACTCGTAGGCCTTGTGGTCCACGACGACGGAGTTGCCCGTGGAGTTCGTCACGTCGTTGGCGCGCGGGTCTCCCTTCCAGCGCCAGTCGCCGTACTTGCCCTGCACCACGTACTGGTACTGGTCGCCCGCCTTCGCGCCGGGCACGTCGAGCGAGAAGTTGCCGCTGGGCTCGCGCTGCAGCTCCACCGACTGCCAGTTGCTGAAGTCGCCGGCCACCTGCACCCGCTGCGCGTTGGGCGCCCACACGCGGAACGTCGTGCCGCCGTCGTAGGGGATGGCGCCCATGCCCGGGCGGCTGGAGGCCTGGGTGGGCACCGTCGCCGCGCTGGGCACCAGCGGCGTCGCCAGCAGGCTGCCGTCCTTGCGCGAGAAGGCCCGGGCCACCGGCCCGTGGTCCACCTGCGAGGCCTGGGTGGGCGCGCGCTTCGCCTCCGCGTTGCGCTTCTGGCGGGCGTCGTCGAAGAAGTCCTTCACCCCAGGTCCGCGCGCACCCGCGCCACCAGGGCGGGACGCGGCCTGGGGCGGCTGTGCCTCGGACTCCGAGGAGCGGGCCTGCGAGGACGTGGAGGAGGCAGCGGGACGGCTCGGTGGGGGAATCCGGGGTGACATGTCTCGGCCGTTGTCTGGAGGAATCCAGATTCAGTATCGGCCAGGAGCCCCCAAGGTTGCGTGTCTCATGTGTCACGGCGCCGCGGCCGTCCTCGGAGCCGTCTCCGCCTGATAACAAATACACGTTATTCGTGGTCCTGACGCTGCCGGGTGACGACGACGTCGAGCGCGGCGTCCCGCGAGTCGCTGTCGCCGCGGAAGCCCGCGTCGCCCACGGAGGGCCTCGCGGCGCCCCGGAGGGACTCGGCCACGAGCTTGATGTCGGCCAGGCCCCGCTCGAAGTCGCGCCCCATCACCTCGTCCATGCTGGAGAAGAGCTGGAGCGCCTTGCCCGCGAAGGTGTTCTCACCGGCCATCACCCAGGTGAGCGCCACTCCGCCCGGCGCGGGCGTCAGCGTGTACTCGGTGGTGTTGGTGGCGCGCATGGGCTCCAGGAAGTCGACCCGGATGCGGACGTATTCGTACGGGCGGCTCTCCACGATTTCCATCCGCCCGGAGCCGGTGCGCTGGCCCCGCCACTCGTAGACGGCCCCCACGCCCCAGGCAGCGCCCGTCAGGGAGACCTGCTGCGTGGGCTCCAGCTTCCACCACGGCGACCACTGCTCCCAGGAGCGGAAGTCGTTGACCAGCGTGAAGACGAGCTCGGCGGGAGCCTGGATGTGGGCCGTGCGCTCGACGCGGAAGGTGTCCGGCCTGCGACTGATGGCCACGAACAAGCCCAGGACGATGACCGCCAACAGGACTCCGGGTGTCTTCTTCATAAAGCTCCTCGAAGGAGTGGCGCGCGCTCGGTCCGACCTCTCCTGAAGGCCCCCCCGGGCCATGGACCGAGCGCGCCACTCGCCACTCTTTTTTCGCGACGAACGAGCAAGGCTCGGATCGACATGCTCTCCGGGCTTTTCCCTGGTTTTCCAAGTACCCGAAAAGATTGGCGCTGGCGTCTGTGGGAGGTGGCCATTAGAAGTGGGCGACCCCACCCCGCCCGACATCATGCGAAAGACTCACCGTCCCCTGACGACCCTGGCGCTCGCGACGAGCCTCTTCATGGCGGCGCTGGAGGTCACCGTCGTCTCCACCGCGATGCCCACGGTGGTGGGCGAGCTGGGTGGCATCCAGCGCTACGCGTGGGTCTTCACCGCGTACATGCTGGCGTCCACCATCACCGTCCCCATCTACGGGAAGCTGGCGGACCTGTACGGTCGCAAGCCGGTGCTCCTGTTCGGAATCGGCCTGTTCCTGGTGGGCTCCATCGCCAGCGGGCTGGCGACGTCGATGGGGCTGCTCATCGCCTTCCGGACGTTGCAGGGCCTGGGGGCGGGCGCCATCCAGCCGGTGGCGCTGACCATCATCGGGGATTTGTACACGATGCAGGAGCGCGCGCGGGTGCAGGGCGCGTTCAGCGCGGTGTGGGGCGTGGCGGGGCTGGTGGGGCCTGTCACGGGCGGGCTCATCGTGAAGTACCTGAGCTGGCATTGGATCTTCTTCATCAACGTGCCGGTGGGCGTGCTGACGTTCGCGCTGGTGGTGGCGTTCTTCCACGAGCAGGTGGAGCGAAAGCCGCAGCAGTTGGACTACGCGGGCGCGGCGCTCTTGTGCGCGGGCGTGGTGGCGCTGCTCGTCGGGGTGCAGGGCCTGGGGATGAACCTGTGGGCGCTGCCGGTGGCGCTGGGGCTGTTGTGGGCGTTCGTCGCGGTGGAGCGCCGTGCGCCCGCGCCGGTCATCCCGATGAGCATCTTCCAGTCGCCCGCCATCGCCATCTCCTCGGTGGCCGGGGCGCTGTTCTCCGCGGCGATGTTCGGGGCCACCACGTACGTGCCGCTGTACGTGCAGGCGGTGCTGGGCAGCTCGCCCACGGTGGCGGGCGGGATGATTACTCCGATGATTGTCGGCTGGCCGCTGGCCTCGGTGTTCGCGGGCAAGCTGCTTCTGCGCACGGGCTTCCGGCCGCTCATCGTCGGGGGGCTGGGGCTGACGATGGTGGGCACGGTGCTGATGACGCTGCTGCTCGTCCAGGGCGCGTCGCTCATCGCGCTCCAGGTGGCCATGGCGCTGTTCGGGGTGGGGCTGGGCTTCGCGTCCACCGCGCTGCTCATCGCGGTGCAGACCAGCGTGGGCTGGGAGCTGCGGGGCGTGGCCACGGCGAGCAACATGTTCTTCCGCACCATCGGCGGCGTGCTGGGCGTGGGGTTGATGGGCGGGGTGATGGTGTCGCAGTTGATGAAGGACCCGTCGGTGCCGCTGTCGGCCGCCAACGCGCTGCTGGGGCCCGAGCGGGGGCACGCGGCCATCCCGGAGGCGATGCTCAAGTCGCTGAGCGGGGCGCTCACCGCGGGGTTGAACATCAACTTCTGGCTCATCTGCGCCTTCTCGGTGGCGGCCTTCGTGTCGGGGCTGTTCTTCCCCCGCGTGAGCCGGAACACGAACGCGCCCGTCCCCAGTGACAGCGCCGCCGCGCCGCACTGAGGAGCACGGACATGATGGGGAGAGTGCTATGCACGCCCCCATGCCCAAGCTCCGTGCCTCCGACGTCGACTCGCTCTTCGCTCGCGCCGACAAGTTGCTCGACCAGTACCCGCGGAGCTTCGGCACGGCGAAGGCACTGCTCCAGGAGGTCCTCACCGCGCAGCCGGACCACCTGGAGGCCCTGCACTCGCTGAACCAGGCCCATGAGCGCGACCGGGACCATTCGCCTGGGGAGTGGCAGCGCCGTTTCCAGGAGCCGCAGCGCGCGGTGCGCGGACGCATCCTGGAGCTGACGAAGAAGGTGAAGGCGGATGGCGGCGACACGGTGGCGCACCGTGCTCGGGCGCTCGCGCTGGCGCAGCACGCGGAGAACATCCTCCGCACGGACCCCACGCCGGCGCGGCTGAAGCAGGCCGAGGACCTGTTGGCCGAGAGCAAGTCCCTGGACGCGAAGCTCCCCGCGAGGCGCCGGGGTGAGCGGGGCGTGATGGCGTGGAAGGCCATCCACCGCGCGCGCAAGGGCAAGCCGGACGCCTATCAGGCGCTGCTGGACTGGGTGGCCGAGAATCCCCGCCCCTCGCCGTTCCATCCGGATGACCATGCTTCCGCGTTCCGGGGACTGGAGGGCGCGTTCGCGGACGAGGGCTTCCTCGAGTGGCTCCGCGCTCGCAAGCCGCGGGTGGCCAAGGGCCAGCGCGCGAAGGACCTCGTGCAGGGGATGCTTCATGTCGGCGACTGGGATGTGTCCGCCGAGCTGAAGGGCCCCGTCACCACACCCTGCCGCGTGGGTCGACTGCTCGCGCTCCGCGCGCTCGGCGCCAATCTGGACTTCAAGGTCGGCGGCAAGTCGCTCCTGGAGCGCGCGAAGAAGCTGGGTGACAAGGCGCTGGTGCGCGAGCTGGAAGCGCTGTCGGGCGCGAAGCCCGACGCCAAGGGCAAGGCGCCCACCGCGAAGAAGTCCAAGTCCGCGAAGAAGCCCTCCACTGCGAAGGAGTCCTCGAACGCGAAGGAGGTCTCGGCCGCGAAAAAATCCTCCGCGAAGAAGCCCGCGAACAAGAAGGAGGTCTCGGCCACCCAGCAGGCCACGCCGGACGTGTACACGACGGCCCAGGTGTTCGCGGACGTGCACGTCACCTCGGACGGAACGGTGAGGGTGCTCGCGGGCACGCCCCACCCGGATTCCGACCACGGCTACACCGCGGGCGACGACCTGTGGGACTTCGACAAGAGCATCAAGTGGAACCAGCCGTGGGATGACCGGGTGTGGCTGGAGCAGATCCACATGGACATCGACGAGGACGAGCTCGAGGCGAACGGGCTCTCCTACGACGTCGACTTCAACCGCCTGCTCATCCACGACGGCAAGACCTGGACCCGCACGAAGCTTCCCAAGGCCCTGCCCTACGGCTACGTGGCGCCCGTCCTGCGGGACCTCGGCGCCCCCTGGGGCCTCTCCGCCTTCGGTGTCTCCGCGCTCGCGTTCGACGGCGGCGGCAAGGGCTGGAAGGTGAAGGAGGTCAGCGGCCCCGGAGGCCTCAACCTCGTGGACGCCGTGGTCCACGACGGCGTCCTCTACGGCCTCTGCAAGCAGAACGGCCTGGGACGGCTGGTGCCCGAGGGCAAGAACCTGAGTCTGGAGCTGCTCGGCGACGAGCAGTCCGGCCTCCACCGCCTCTTCTCCCACGAGGGCACGCTCTACGCCTTCGGCGACGACGGCGTGTTCGTACTCGAGGACGGCGCGCTGGCCCAGCTCCAGCCCACCCGTGCTCCCGTCCGAGCGCTGTGCGCCGCCCCCGAGCAGGGCGTCTACCTGCACACCGACGAGCACGCCTGGTACCTGCCCCCAAAGGGCAAGGCCCGGAAGCTCGCGTTGCCCAAGGATGGCATCCACTCCATCGCCTTCTTCAAGAACCGCCTGTTCGTCAGCGTCGGGCAGCAGGTGCTCCGGCTGGAGAAGGACCGGGCCGTCGCCGTGAAGCTCCCCTCCCCCGCCCCCGGCGTCGCCCGGCTCGTGGTCGCCGGGGACAGGCTGTGGACGGTGTTCCCCCACCACCTGACCTCCTCGCGCGATGGGAAGCAGTTCGAGCCCATCGCGTTTCGGTGAGACAGCAGTAACAGTTTCGCAAGTACGCGGTGTTTCCCGGAGACCACGGCATTTCTCCGGGAGACACACCGCATGCTGAAGTCGTACGTGGCCCTGTTGCCCCTCGCCCTCCTCGCGCTGGTGGGCTGCTCGGAAGACCCCGAGCCCGCGTCGGAGCCGAAGGACCGCTGGTTCACCAACCGGGACGGGCTGAAGCTGCACTACCTGGAGGTCGAGGGGCGCGGCTCGCCCGTGGTCATGCTCCACGGGCTGCTGGGCAGCGCGCATCCGTCCTGGGTGGCGCCGGGCATCGCCGGAGCGCTGGCGAAGCAGGGCCACCGCCTCATCCTCCTGGACCAGCGAGGCCATGGGCAGAGCGACGTCCCCTACACGGCCTCCGCCTACGGCGAGCCCATGGTGCGGGATGTCCTCGAGCTGATGGACACCCTTGGAATCGAGCGGGCCCACCTCGTGGGCTACTCCATGGGCGCGGCGATGACGCGCGTGTTGATGACCCGCGCACCCGAGCGGGTCATCAGCGCGAGCCTGGGCGGAGCGGGCGTGGAGGAGTTGGACCCGGTCATCCGCGCGGAAGCCGAGGCCCGGGACCCGAAGGGCACGGACCCCGACGAGCAGCGCATCCTCGACGCAATCGCCGGAGAGCCGCCGCCGGACCCGCGCTTCGTCGCCGCCATCACCGAGGCGTGGACCGCCTGGTGGCCGCCCTCCATCGACCTGCCCTCCCTGCGCGTGCCCGTGCAGGCGGTGAACGGCGAGTTCGACGCGCCCTACTCCAAGACGGTGCGCCTGGAGCGCGAGCTCGCGGGGTTCGAGAACGTCATCATCCCCGGCCGCACGCACCTGACGACGCTCATCGACTCGCGCTACGTGGACAGCCTGGTGGACTTCCTCCAGCGCCACGACGAGCGCTGACGCGGAAGAAACGGGAGCGCGTCCGCACCCGACGCGCTCCCGCATCCTCCCCGACAGCGCCACCTCAGTGGTGGTAGCCGGAGGCCTCTTCCCGCGTCATCGGCGCGCTGACCGGATGCCGGCGGAAGTGCTCGATGCACGCGAGCAGGTCCGTCACCAGCAGCGTCGCCAGGTCCCGGCTCACGCCGTGGCGCACCAGCACGCGCTGCACCACCAGGTCCTGGATGTTCGCGGGCATGGGATAGGCGGGCACCAACCAGCCCCGCTCACGCAGGCGGTCCGCCAGGTCGTAGAGGGTGAAACCCGGGTCCGTCCCCTCCTTCAGCTTCCAGCACACGCCCGGCACACCGCCCCGGCCGTCGTAGACGATGTCGAACAGGCCGATCTGCTCGATGGCCTTCGCAATGTAGTTCGCGGTGTCCGAGCACGCCTGCTGCAACCGCCGGTAGCCCTCCCGCCCGAGCCGCAGGAAGTTGTAGTACTGGATGACAATCTGGCCGCCCGGCCGCGAGAAGTTCAGCGCGAAGGTCGGCATGTCGCCGCCCAGGTAGTCCACGCGGAAGATGAGCTCCTCGGGCAGGTCCTCCTTGTCGCGCCACACCACCCAGCCGCAGCCCAGCGGCGTGAGGCCGAACTTGTGGCCGGAGGCGTTGATGGACTTCACGCGCGGCAGCTTGAAGTCCCAGACGACGTCCGGGTGGATGAAGGGCGCCAGGAAGCCGCCGCTGGCCGCGTCCACGTGGATGGGGATGTCCAGCCCCGTGCGCACCTCCAGCTCGTCCAGCGCCGCGGCGATGTCCGCCACCGGCTCGTAGAGCAGGTTGAAGGTGATGCCCAGCGTGGGCACGACGCCGATGGTGTTCTCGTCGCAGTGCTTGAGCACCTCCTCGGGCGTCATCACCATGCGCCCGGGCGCGAGCGGCACCTGGCGCAGCTCCACGTCGAAGTAGCGCGCGAACTTGTGCCAGCAGATCTGCACCGGGCCGCAGATGAGGTTCGGCTTGTCGGTGGGCTTGCCCTCGGCCTCGCGCCGCTTGCGCCAGCGCCACTTGAGCGCCAGGCCCCCCAGCATGGCCGCCTCGCTGGAGCCCGTGGTGGAGCAGCCCATGGCGCTGGACGCGTGGGGCGCGTGCCAGAGGTCGGCGAGCATGTTCACGCAGCGCGTCTCGATTTCGGCGGTCTGCGGATACTCGTCCTTGTCGATCATGTTCTTGTCGAGGCACTCGTCCATCAGCTTGTGCACCTGGGGCTCGGACCAGGTCTGACAGAAGGTGGCCAGGTTCTGCCGCGAGTTGCCGTCCAGCAGCAGCTCGTCGTGCACCACGGCGTAGGCATGGTCCGGGCTGTGCTCGTCCTCGGGGATGCGGTACTTCGGCATCGGCACGGACAAATCCGGCGAGGCGTAGACGTCATCGTTGAGGCGGTCCCGGACTTCGTCTTTTCCATGCAGGGGCATGTTCTCTCCAGGCGGTGAAGGCGCTCTGGAAGAGGAGATGGTGTTGCCCTCAGGTGGGAGCCTCGTTCCCCGGAGAGGGACGAGCCGGCGGGCAGCCGTCCGCTCCACCCGGGAGCCCCCGGTTGTCAGGTGCACGCGGCGCCGACGACGCACGGGGAGGCCCGGCAATGCGCCCCGCCGCGCGAGCCGGGTGACTCGAGCGCGGCGGGGATGAAGCAGAAGGGACCGCGACTACTTCACGCCGACCGCGCCCCAGCTCTCCAGCACCTTCTGGGCCTCCACGGAGTCCTTGCCGTAGAGGTCCTGCGCCGCCTTGTACGTGGCCTCCTTCGCCTGGGCGAAGTTGGTGGTCGGCGTCATGTAGAAGTTCAGCGCGCGGGAGTAGATCTTCAGGCCCTTCTCGATGCCGATGCCGTCCTTCACCTCCACGCCGGAGGTGCGGTTCTTGCCACCCTCGGACAGCAGGTAGAAGGCGTTGTTCGGGATGCCCGAGTTGATGTGCACGCCGCCGTTGTCCTGCCAGCCGGTGTAGCGCTTCGAGTAGTGGTCCGGCGACATGCCGTCGCTGGAGGGGTTGCTCAGGTCACGCAGGCCGTCGGTGTCGTCGCCGTTGTTGGGCGTGAACGTGTCCTCGCCCACCGTCCAGTCGAACTTCACCGCCTCGTTGCGCTGGCTGGCGTACCACTCCACGCCCACGCCCATGATGTCGCTCATCGCCTCGTTGAGGGCGCCCGACTCGTTGCGGTACTGCAGGCCCGCGGTGCGCTCGGTGAGGCCGTGGGTGATTTCGTGGCCCGCGATGTCCAGCGTGGTGAGCGAGCCGAACTGGTCGCCGTCACCGTCGCCGTAGTTCATCTTCTCGCCGTCCCAGAAGGCGTTGGCGAAGTCCTTGCCCACGTGCACGTCGGAGATGAGCTTCTCGCCCTTGCCGTCGATGGAGTCGCGGCCGAGCACGTCCTTGTAGAAGTCGTACGTGGCCTGGGCGCCGTACTGCGCGTCCACCGCGTCCTTGTTGCGCGCGGAGTCGGTGCCCTCGCCCCAGATGTCGTTGTCGTCGGTGACGGCCGCGTGCGTGGTGTTGTCGGTGTTCGGGTCGCGGTTGAGCGCGTCGCGCGTCACCACGCCGCCGCCGCGCGAGGTGTCCTCGAGCGAGTACGTGCCGTCCGCGTTCTTCGTGCTGCCGATCTCCACCTTGCCGCTGTACTGGGTGGTGTCGTCCGCCTTGCTCGAGGGTGTGGGCGTGCCGGGCTCCTCGGTCGTCGGCGTCTCGGCCGTCAGCGAGGGCTTCACCCCGTGCGAGTGGCCCGCGTGGTCCGCGCCGTGCGCGTGGCTGCCCACGCCGCCCATCTGGTTGTACTGCTCCAGCACCTTGCCGGTGTTCGCGTCGACCAGGTACTGCATGCGGCGCGGGTCCTTGCCCGGGCCCACGTCCGTCGTGTTGCTCAGCTCCACGTGGTACGCGGCCTTGTACTCGCCGTTGGCGTCCTTGAAGATGACGCGCTCGGAGACGGGCTTGCGGTCCGTGGGGCCGTTGAACTCCTTCTGGGCCACGGCCAGCGCGTCCTTGGCGGACAGCTTCGTCTCCTTCTTGCCCAGGCCCGCGGGGATGGTGCCCACGTCACCCGTCAGGCTCTCCAGCTTGCCCTCGCGGTCCAGGTGCCCCACCACCTGCTCGCCGAAGACGGGCACGCCCTCGTGCTTGCGGTCCATGCGCACGTGCGTGAAGCCCAGGTCGTCCTTCTCCACCGCGCGCGGCGCGAAGTCCGCGGCGTTGACGCCCTGCCTGCCGGCCAGCAGCTGCGACACCGTGGGCGCCGCCTGCTTCTGCAGGAAGTCCACCGTCGTCTGGATGGCCGCCTTGCTGGCGGTGCTGTCCAGCGCCACCGGGCCCGACTTCACCGTCGGCGCCGTCAGCGGCGTGGCCGGCTTCGCCAGCGCGGGCTTCGTCGCCGCCTCGAAGGTGGAGCCCTCGGTGAAGCCCAGGGCCTTGTTCTTCACCTCGGGCGCAGTCGCGGGCCGGGTGTCCGTGGAACGCGTGACGGGAAGCTTCGGGAGGTCGGCGCGAATCTTCATGGTGGGGGGGCCCAGAGGTGACAGGTTCGTGAAGATTCTCGGACTCTGGGCACCCGAGGTTGTGTCGCGATAGGAGGAAAAAGCACACACGCCCTGTCGGAGCAGGCAACCTGCCGGAATCATGGAGGCCCCGGCCTCCGCTCGAGATGAGTCGTAACGGCCCCACCTTGGGCGTACGCTGTACGCCAGCCCCGCGCCCATGCCACGTCCCCGCTCGCTCACCCTGCCCGGCATCGCCGACGCCGCCCTCACCGTCATCGAGCGGGAGGGGCTGGCCGCGCTGTCCATGCGCTCGGTGGCGAGCGCGCTCGGCATGGGGACCATGTCCCTGTACCGCTACGTGGAGGGGCGGGAGGCGCTGGAGTCGCTGGTCGTCGACGCGGTGATGCGGGACGTGCGCCTGCCCGGCCCGGGCGGGGACACGCCCTGGACCGAGCGGGTGAAGACGCTGCTGGGACAGGTGCGAGGGGCGGTGGCGCGCCACCCTTGCGTCGCGCCGCTGGTGCTCACCCGGCGCCACTGCACCGAGGGCACGCTGGCGTGGGCCGAGGCGCTGCTCGCGCTCCTGACGGAGGGCGGCTTCGAGGGCCTGGCGCGGCTCGTCGCCCTGCGCACGCTGGTGAGCCACGTCTTCGGCTCCGTCCAGCTCATGCACCTGGGCGCCCTGTCCGGAGAGGGCACCGCCGCCCTCACACAGCTGGACGCCGGCCGCCATCCCCTATTGCGTCAGACGGCCGGGGACGCGCGGCGGCTCCCCCCTGACGAGGAGTTCCGCCGCGGCCTGGACGTCGTGCTGCTCGGCCTGGAAGCCACGCTGGCCCGCCGCTGAGGACAGGCCCGCTCGAGGCGCCTCAGGCGGCGCGCAGGGGCCACGGCTCGGAGCGCGGGCCGGCCTCCCAGTTGTCGTGACGGCCGTCCCAGTACTGGACCGTGAGCTTGGAGAGGTCCACGCCGTCCAGGCAGCCCACGTTGATGGAGCGGAAGTCCCCGCCCAGTTCCTCGACGAAGCCACCGCCGTAGGCCTGGACGCCGCAGTGCTTGCAGAAGCGCCGGTAGTTGGGGCTCTTGCCCACGCGGTACTCGCCCGTCTCGCCCTCGCCCTGGAGGACGCGGAACGAGCTGGGGGCCACCTGCGTCGTCGTGCCGCCCATCTTCGTGCAGACGGTGCAGTTGCAGCGGTTCACCGCCTCGGCGAGGTCCACCTCGGCCTCGAAGCGCACGGCGCCGCAGTGACAGCCGCCGACGTACTTCTTCAGGGTGGGGGACTTCTGGGCAGGGGTCAGGCTCATGGCGGGTTCTCCTCGGTGAGTCGCTGTGATGAGGGAGTTATGGACCCTGCCCGTGACAGGAGTATGTCAGGTTTGTTCGAGGGCCTTCGCGGCCCGGGCCTCCCGCAGCAGGTCGGTCAGCGCCTCGCGGGCCTGGACCCGGGCCTCCTTGTCCTGGTCCCCCCGCCCCTGGTTCAGCACCCAGGCCGTCACCAGGGCCTTGGAGGCCTCCTGGGAGCGCGCCCACGCGTCGGTCTCCGCGTCCTCCTCCCCTGAGGTCCTGGCCGCCCAGACCTCCGCGAGGTGGCTGGCGGCATCGGCGAAGGCGGCGGCCGCGGGCTTCCCGCCCAGCACCCACGCATTGCGCAGGTCCCCCAGCCCGCTGGCGACGAGGTGCGCCTGGCGTGGAGGCGTCTTCGAGCGGGCCTGGGCGAACAGCTCCGCCGCCGGCCGCGCGTCCTGGATGCGCTCGGCCACCCGGCTCAACCAGTCCGCGCAGACCTGGTGGGCGCGCTCCTCCGGGAAGCGGGCGACCACGGAAGGCAGCAGCGGGTACAGGTGCCGGGCGCGGGCCCAGGCCTCCTCGACGGAGGCGAAGTGGAAGCCATTCGCCTCGAAGATGGCGAGCATGCGGACATCGGGCGTCTCCTCGGACATGAGGAAGGCTCTACGCCTGCATCGGCCCCACCGGCAACGCGGAATCAGGCGCGCGAGCGGAGGATGTCACCCGGCGTCACGCCCAGCACGCGGCGCATCCAGCGGGCCATGTGGCTCTGGTGGGAGAAGCCCGCCTCCAGGGCCACCTGTCCCGTGGGCAGCTCGCCGCGCAGAAGCAGCGTGCGGGCCCGCTCCACGCGGCGCTGAATCACGTACTCGTGGACGGGCAGCCCGGTGGAGCGCTTGAAGAGCGTCTTGAGGTGCGACGCGCTGACGGCCGCCACGCGGGCCAGCGTCGCGAGCGAGAGGTCCTCGTCCAGGTGCGTCTCCACGTAGTCCGTGACGCGCTGGAGCTGGTCCGCGGACAGGCCCCCACGCACCTCGACCTCCGCGCGGTAGTGGGACAGCAGCCGGGCCGCGAGCGCGAGGCCCAGGCTCTCCCGGTACAGCAGCCCGTTGGGGAAGTCCGCGCGGGCCTCCGCCTCCAGCGCCCAGGCGATGTGCTCCAACTGCGCGTCGCGGAAGTGGTGCCGCAGCGCCACGCCCACGCGGTCCGGGTCCAACCCCATGTCCTCGGCCGCCCGCTGGAGAAGGGAGTGCGGCAGGCGCAGGTCCAGGCCCACGCTGTCATCGTCCTCCACCCAGGTGTCGGTGTGGCCCGCCGGCAGGAGGAACAGCTCTCCTCGCGTGCGCACCGAATAGTTCTGGCTGGCGAGACAGGACACCCGCACGGGCTCACCGGCGTGGATGTTGAGGACATGGTCCGAGCTCGCCAGGTGGACCCGGTCTCCGGCGCGCGTGGTGCGCAGGTCGACCCCCAGGCCGACTCGAGGTCGTCGCGCGTGCTCGCTCATGGCCCCTGAATATAGGGGGCGGCGTCCTTTCGTGCTCCCGAAACATCCGTGCGTGCGCGACCCCCGAGGGGGCCGTCGGTATTCCTCTCCCACACGCGATGAAGCCGCCGCGCCCGACGCGCTCGGCGTGCGGCCATGCATCCAGGCAGGACCTCAGGGGAGAGACGACATGGGACGGTATTCCGGGAAGAAAGTGGTGGTGACGGGAGGAACGGCGGGCATCGGGCTCGCCGCGGTGAAGGCGCTGCTCGCCGAGGGCGCGGAGGTGCTGCTCACCGGCCGCGGCGAGCAGGGACTGGAGGCGGCGCGCAAGGAGCTGGGGCCGCGTGCCCACGTGGTGCGCTCCGACACGGCGAGCCTGCGGGACATCGACGCCCTGGCCACGCACGTGAAGCAGACGCTGGGCGCGGTGGACTTCGTCCTCGTCAACGCGGGGTTCGCGAAGCTGGTGCCCTTCGAGCAGGTGACAGAGGCGGTGTACGACGAGACCTTCGGCATCAACACGAAGGGGGCGTTCTTCACGGCGCAGCGGCTGGCGCCCCTCGTGCGGGATGGCGGCGCGTTCGTCTTCACCACGTCGGTGGCGGACGAGGCGGGCGCGCCGGGCATGAGCGTCTACTCGGGCTCGAAGGCGGCGGTCCGCTCGTTCGTGCGGGTGCTCGGCGCGGAGCTGGTGGCGCGGGGCATCCGGGTGAACGCGGTGAGCCCGGGCTTCACGCGCACGCCCACGCTGGGCGTCACCGGCGCCACGCCCCAGGAGGTGGAGGCCTTCGAGCAGGAGGGCCTGCACCTGACGCCCATGAAGCGCATCGCGGACGCCGAGGAGGTGGCCCGGGCGGCGCTGTTCCTCGGCCTCGAGGCCACCTTCACCACCGGCGCGGAGCTGCCCGTCGACGGCGGCCTGTCGCAGTTCTGAGTTCCACTTCCACCTCGAAGGACACACGACATGAAGCCACACATCAGCGTCATCGGCGCGGGCCGCATGGGCTCCGCCTTGGTCAAGGCCTTCCTCCAGAGCGGATACACGACGACGGTCTGGAATCGCACCCGGGCACGGTGCGAGCCGCTGGCCACGGCGGGCGCGCGCATCGCCGACTCCGTGCGGGACGCGGTACACGCCGCCAGCGTCGTCATCGTGAACGTGAACGACTACGACACCAGCGACGCGCTGCTGCGCCAGGACGAGGTGACGCGGGAGCTTCGCGGCAAGGTGCTGGTGCAGCTCACGTCCGGCTCGCCGAAGCTGGCGCGCGAGCAGGCGACGTGGGCACGTCGGCACGGCATCGACTACCTGGACGGCGCCATCATGGCCACGCCAGACCTCATCGGTCAGCCCCACTGCACGCTCCTGTACGCGGGCCCGAAGGCCCTGTACGACAAGCACCAGGCCGTGCTGGCGGCGCTCGGTGGAAACACGCAGCACGTGAGCGAGGACGAGGGCCACGCCTCCGCGCTCGACAGCGCGATGCTGTTCCACATGTGGGGCTCGCTGTTCAGCGGGCTGCAGGCCGCGGCCATCTGCCGGGCGGAGGGGATTGCGCTCGACAGGCTCGGCCCGCATCTGGACTCCGTCGTGCCCATGATTCAATTCGGCGTGGCCGACCTGCTCCAGCGCATCCAGCAGGAGCGGTACGGCGCGGACACGGAGAGCCCCGCCACGCTCGACACGCACAACGTGGCGTTCCAGCACCTGCTTCACCTGTGCGAGGAGCGGAACATCCACCACGCCCTCCCCAAGGCCATGGATGCACTCATCCAGACCGCCCGGAAGGCGGGGCACGGACAGGACGACTTCTCGGTCCTCGCGCGCTTCCTGCGCTGAGCGCGCGAAAGGATAGAGCGGCGCGTCAGAGAGCATGGCTGATTGTCATTTGACGCTCTCACTGCAGCGTTCGCGCTCCTGGACTGCTTGCCTTTAGACTCCGGGTGCGCACTCCCGCGCGTCCCACCAGGAAGACAGGATGAAGAGAGCAAGCATGTGGCTGGCCACGGTGACGGCCCTCGGCCTGATGTTCGGCTGTGGCGCACCGCTGCCCGAGGAGACTCAAGAACCCGTGAGCGAGCAGCCCGCGGATACCGGCTCAGACGTGAGCGCGCAGGCGTGTGAGGACAACCCGACCTGCCTGTGCAACCGCATCTGTCGTCAGCGGTGCGGCACGAATACGGAGTGCATGACGCAGTGTCTCGCCGAAGAGTGTTAGACGGGATTCGTCACGAGGCGCACCGCGGGCACCCCGCGCGCGGTGCGCCTCGACTCGAACCCGTGGTGTTGCATGGCGCAGAAGAAGACCTCCTCGTCCCCCCAGAGCAAGTCCACGCCCCGCGCCTCCGCCGGGAAGCCGGAGCCTGTCGCTCCCGAGGCGGCGTGGACCGCGCTGGAGCAGCAGGTGCTCGCCGTGCTGGGGGAGAAGGCCGTGGGCCAGTACCCCGCGGACCTGGAGCCCATGAGCCGGGTGTTCGAGCAGGGCCCCGACGAGACGGGACTCCTGCCCGAGTCGTACCAGCGCTTCGTCGAGGCGCTGGGGTATCGCTGGCTCAACACGGGCAAGAAGGCCCTGGCGTTCCTGCCGCCGCGCTGGCGCGCGAGCGCGTCCCAGGGCATGGGCGAGCCGAACCGTCAGTGGACCGAGGTGCGTAAGGAGCGGGAGGCGGGCCGTCACGTGTACCGCTTCGTGATGTTCGCCTCCGCGGACCTGAACGACGTCAACGGCTTCGCCTTCGGGCTCGGTGCGAAGGGCGGCGCCCCCGTCGTGTTCCAGGTGGAGGACAGCCTGCCCCTGCGCGAGCTGGGAAGCTTTGAAGCGTGGCTCGGCAAGGCCCTCGAACCCCTGCGCAAGGCCATCGCGAAGCCGGCGAAGAAGCCCGAGCTGGGGGACCCGCTCGCGCTGCTCCAGGAGTCCCTCGGCGAAGTGGCGGCGAAGGCGAGGCAGGCGGGCGCGGCGGCCCTCTTCGACACCTTCCCTCGTGACACCCGCGCCATCTCGCTGCTCCACCGCAAGCTGGGCGTGGTGCCGGACATGGTGGCCGAGTTCTCCCAGCTGGAGACCCTGACGGTGAAGGGGGCGGGGCTCAAGGAGCTGCCCTCCGTGCTGGGCCAGCTCACGAAGCTCAAGCAGCTCGACTGCTCCTGGAACGCGGAGCTGGCCACGCTGCCCGCCGAGCTGGGGCGCCTTCAGGACCTCGAGTCACTCAACCTGGACCACACCGCGGTCGCCACGCTCCCGGAGGCGCTCGGGAAGCTTCCGCGCCTGCGCTCGCTCAGCCTCAAGAACACGCGCCTCACCGCGCTGCCGGCGTGGCTGAGCCAACTGCCCGCGCTCAAGTTCCTGGACCTGTCGCGCACGGACGTCCCACCAGGGGAGCTCGAGGCCTTCAGGCAGGCCCGTCCCGAGTGCTCGATGTATCCGCGACCGTGACGGGGGGACTCACTCCTGGATGGAGTCGCCCACCTGCCGGAGGTCCTCGGGGTCCACGTCCTCGCGACGCAGCACCTTGCACAGCGCGCGGAACCAGTGCTCGAAGCTCTCGAAGCCGAACATCATCGGGTCGTTCTCGTCCAACCACGTGCCGTCGTCCACGTAGTGGCCAGCGAGCGCCTCGTAGTCGTTGTCCTCGAAGTAGACGGGCAGCTCTCCGTCCTTCGGTGTGGTGCGCGTGTAGAAGCACCACCGCGACGCCTCCACGCCCATGTACGCATCCGCGAAGGAGATGAGGTCCGTCGTCGTGATCTCCCGGCCATCCACCGTGGTGCCCGCGGGCGTCCAGGCCGCCGTGAGGGAGGCCATCGTGGGCGCCCAGACGTGGAACGGGCGATACGTCTCCCACTCCTCGGTGTCCGGCTGGTACTCGAGCCGGACCTCGCGGTGCAGCATCAGGAACTCGCGATAGCTGTCCGGGATGACGAAGGCCTCCTCGCGATAGGGCGTCGGAAGCTCGTACTCGAACCCGATCAGCATGCGGGGCAGCGCATCCACCTCCTCGCGCGTCAGGGGTGCCTCCCGGATGAGCCGCCAGCCCCGCGCCTGGGCCCAGGCGTCCATCTCGTCCAGCAGGGCCTTCAAATCCTCTCGCCACGTCGCGCTCGCCATGCGTGGCCTCTATCCCGTCCCGAGCGAGAACGGAAGTCGCTCGGGGCTTTCGGGCCGTTTGCTCAGGGCTGGCTCGCGAGGGTGTAGTCGAGCACGTACAGGTGGACGCCCTTCTCGTCGATTTGAATCTCGTACGTGCCGGAGATGCCCTGGAGTTCGTCCGTTCCGGACTCGGGCACGACGGAGCCGACGACCTTGAATGCTCCGCGCGTCATGGAGCCCGAGTGCATGAGGGTGAAGCTGCCCTTGCGTCCCTCGAGGGTGCCGGTGACGCGCTCCAGCGCGACGTAGCCACCGGACTGGCCCTCGTCGAGCGTGGCGAGCATCTGGCCCACGCCCGTGCCCTCCAGTGCGCCGTGGTAGCGCTTGTCGATGGACAGCCGGCCGATGGGGGACTGCGCCGCGCCCGCGTCCGGGGCCAGGGGGGTCGCCTTGACGTTGAAGATGCCCTTCACGTGCTTCGTCATGTTCGTCTCGCTTCCGGTCCGGGTGGGTGTCGCCGCCGCAGGGGTGCTCGCGCAGCCCTGGAAGAGCACGGCGCCGAGCACCCACGCCAACACATTCGTTCCCGTCTTCGTCATGGGAGCTCCTTCGTGGTTGTGGGCCGTCAGATACGTGGCGGCGCGGCGGGTGGATTGCAAAAACGCGACACGCCGACAGAATGCGCGCTGGTGAGTCGCCCTCGCATCGACGCCGTGCGTGGCGTCCTCCAACGTCCCGCTCCCGCGGACAGCATCGTGCATGAGCGCTTCGCGCCCGCCGCGGAGCTGGAGGAGTTCATCCAGCACTTCTGGACGGTGCGGTGGGACTTGCGCGGCGAGCCGCCGCTCCTGGCGGAGACGCTCCCCCATCCCTGTGTGCATGTGGTGTTCGACCGGGGACAGGGCCGCGTCACGGGGGTGCAGTCGCGCCGGTTCCGCCGGAGGATTCAGGGACAGTCGCGGGTGTTCGGCATCAAGTTCCGGCCCGCGGCGTTCCAGCCGGTGTTGGGGGCGCCCTTGTCCCAGCTCACGGACCGGACGGTGAGCGTGCGTTCGGTGTTCGGGAGGGAGGGCATCGCGCTGAAGGACGCCCTCCTGGCGGAGCCGGACGTGCGCCGGTGCGTGACGCTGGCGCAGGACTTCCTGCGGCGACGGCTGCCGCCCATGCCCGAGCCCATCGCGAGGATGCGGGACCTGGTGGAGCGGCTCGCGGCGGACGCGTCGGTGACACGGATGGAGCAGGTGGCCGCGCTGGCGAAGCTGGAGCCGCGCAACCTCCAGCGGAGGTTCAGCGCGGCGGTGGGAGTGAGTCCCAAGTGGGTCCTCAAGCGCTACCGGCTCCACGAAGCCGCCGAGCAGCTCGCGCGCGTCCAGGTGCCCGACATGGCGAGCCTGGCGCTCCAACTGGGCTACTTCGACCAGTCCCACTTCATCCGCGACTTCAAGGCCCTGGTCGGCTGCTCTCCGGGACAGTACGCCGAGCGCGCCGCCGCGAGCCGGCGGGCCGCGGGCAAGTAGAGCCGTTCAGGGTCATGCCTCCTCGTCGGGGAGGAGTGTCCGGAGCAATTCGTCATCAGGCCCGAGCGGGCGCCAGCCCATAGGGGGAGGATTCGCCCGGAGCGCGGCAATCACCTGCCGAGTCCGCTCCGAATATGTTTCTGGAGTGGACCCAGACCACATGCCAAGTGCCTTCGCGACCTGGAAGCGAGTCACGTCATCAAGTGTCGCTGGCCACCCGTTGGGAAGCCCTGCCGCCAACTCACGCACGAGCAGGTCACGGACGAGTCGCGTGACTTGATTCCGCCGTTCCGCTTCAGCACGCAATCCGACCAACACCTGCGCCCCGGCGATGTCGTCCTTTCCAAGCTCTTCTGCCAGCGCGTACAGCGGCACGGCAGGGCGTGCCTCCGCAAAGGCCGTCAACGAGTCGAAGCCGCGCTCGCGGACCCGCTCGTAGAGCCGGACACGCCAGTTCCCCTGCCACGAGCGCCCATCGGTCATCGGCTCCGACCCTTGGTGAACTTCATTGGGATGTCGTAGAGCTTCATGTTCTCCGCGACGATGCTCAGTACCTCATTCCGCGTCAACGGCTGCCCTGCCGCCAACTCCGCATCGTTCAGGGTGCGCATGATCCTCCTATTCCATTCGTCGGGCCACATGCGTCCCAGCTTCCAGTTGCCCCCACCATGAATCGCCTCATGGTGGGAGCGCTCCAGCCTGACGCAGAAGCTGTCGATGTCCAGGTCGCCCTTGAAGCCACGCTGTTCGAACCACTCGCGGTGCTCCTTCGGCAGGACGTGGTGCTTCGGCGCCTCGGACATGCCGGCCCCTGCACGTCCCGTCACGTGCATGCCACGCACCTCGGGGCCATCCCCCAGCGCCTCTCGCACGCCCTCGGGCAGGTCCTGGTGCGCCTGCGCCATCATCACCTGCCCGCCGTGGATGCGGACGGCCGCGCCCACCACCGGAACCGAGATGACGCCCGCCTGGACCAGCCTGCGCATCATCTCCACCCATTCGGCGGAGACCACGATTCGTGAGCCCACCATGACGCCGCCCGAGCCCATCGCGAGCCGCGCTCCAAGCGTCACGGGCACAGCCGGCGGCGGACGCGGCAGCGACATCTTCAAGGTCGAAATCAGGGTGAGCATCTCCAACACCTGCACCGCCACCATCACCTTGCCACCCAGCTCCATGGCCGAGCGCGCGTCTCGGCGAATCGCATCGAACTCTCGGGACAACGTCCCCATCAGCGCGGGCATGGCGACCGCCGCGGCGGCGACACGCTCGGGGTCTCGTGACGCGAGTTCCTTCAACGAAGGCTCCATCAAGCCCTGGACACGGTGCAGCTCCGCGAAGAGCCGCTCTCTTCCGTACATGGGGCAGTCTCGAAGGACCGCGTCAGCGAGCTGGAGGAAGTCCACCCACGTGGACGCCAGCAGGGCACCGAACATCGCGGCCTGGAGACGAGGTCCGGCCATGCCGAGGATGCCCACCTCCATCCCCGCATCCCCCACTTCTGATGCCACGCCCACGAGCGCCGTGGCGCTCCTGGACTCTCCACGCAGCCACGCCAGCTGACGGGCGCCGTGCTCACGGTATCGGGTGAACACACCCTCGAGTCCACTCACACTGGATGAGGACGTTCGCTCCTCGAGATGGGAGAGCACGGCTGAGACACCACCGAGGGAGCCCCGCACCTCCTCGATGGCTTCGAGGACGGCCTGACGCGTGAGCGTGACACTTCGTTCCCCGGCCTCGACAGCTCCGCTCCCACCCCGGACACGGGTTGCAGCATCTCGCTGCGCCACGTTGCGCCAGAGCCGTTGCCGCCCCGTGGGTGTCTCGGACGGCGTGTAGTTCCACACCTCGCCATGGCTGGACGCCTGCGGCACGGATGCACAACCCGTCGTGGTCAAGGCGACCACCAGGAGCAGGGACAGTGGACCAGACCAGCGGCATCGCCTCCTGGACATGCAGGACTCCTGGGCACGCCTCGGTATGGGCGTGGGACGAGTCCCGAGTCTCGCGGAGTCACTCGAGCCGTAGAAGCACCTCCAGCATCCTTCCCGTATCCGGCCTGAACCCAGCAACGGGGGTCCTCCCACCCACGAGTACGCAGGAAGCCCGCGCTCCGGCGCGACACGAACCTCCAGTCGCCAACACCTGTCGGGACAGGCGTTGAGTGGACCACGCCCGCGCGGACTTCCTTCAGACCGGGTTCCTACCTTGGCCCGACCCAAGGGGAGGACACATGAGCGACGAGGATCCGCGTCACCATCAAGGGCTCCAGCAGGACCTGCGCGTCCTGATGGCACGCGCGGGACGCAGGCAGGTGCTGCGCTGGATGGCCGGCGCCAGCCTCATTCCATGGCTCGGCTGCGGCGACGATGACGACCCGACACCAGACCCGTCCGGCTGCTCGCGCATCCCCGAGGAGACCGCCGGCCCCTACCCCGCCGACGGCTCGAACGGGCCCAACGTCCTCCAGCAGTCGGGCATCGTCCGCTCGGACATCCGCGCGAGCTTCGGCAACACCCGCACCGTCGCCGAGGGAGTCCTCACGACGGTGACACTCACCCTCGTCGACGTCAACGATGCCTGCGCCCCGCTCGCCGGCCGCGCCGTCTATCTGTGGCACTGCGACAACTCGGGGGAGTACTCCCTCTACGGGGCGGGCATCACGAACGAGAACTACCTGCGCGGCGTGCAGGAGACCAACAGCCAGGGCCAGGTCACCTTCACCAGCATCTTCCCCGCCTGCTACAGCGGCCGCTGGCCCCACATCCACTTCGAGGTGTACCCGGACCTGGCCTCGGCCACCTCGTCCGCGAACAAGCTCGTCACCTCCCAGCTCGCCCTGCCCAAGGCCGCCTGCGACGAGGTCTACGCCACGTCCGGCTACTCGCAGAGCGTCGCCAACTTCCAACGCGTCAGCCTCGCGACGGACAACGTCTTCAGCGATGGCTCCTCCACCCAGGTCGCCACCGTGACAGGCAGCGTCGCGGACGGCTACGTCGTCACGCTCGTCGTGGGCATCCCGGGCTGAAGCCGAGGCGCCCCAGGGGCACCACTCCACGCCCCGTCTCGCCGCCCGACGACGAAGCCATCCCCCGGCCAACATGCGCGTCGCAGGCACGCTGGCGCTGCGCGCGCCGAAGCCACACAGCGAAGGCGGACGAGGAGTGGCCCTGCTCCACTCCTCGCCCACCCCGCCTTGCCACCCGACGAGAACGCCGCCCCCGGGCGGAGGGCGTCCCCATCGTCAAACCCACCTCACGGCCACGGCGAGGACGGACGAGACGTGGCGCGGCTCCACCACGCCTCGCCCGCCGCGCCTTGCTGCGTGGCGAGGGCGCCGCCCCCGGGCGGAGGGCGCCTCGCCGTCACTGGAACAGCAGGCAGAGGGTGTCGAGCGTGTAGAAGTCCGACGGCACGAACGGGGCCCACGTCTGGCGCACGAAGTAGAGGTGACGGCCGTCCACGCTCAGCGACGGGTGGAACTCGTCCTTCTCCGTGTTCACCGCCGGCCCCAGGTTGATGGCCTTCGTCCACTTCCCGCCGATGTTGACGCTCGCGTACAGGTCACCGAGCCCGTAACCCTCCGGCCGGTTGAGCGACGCGAAGATGAGCACCCGCCCATCCGCGGAGATGTGCGAGTTGTACTCCCAATAATCCGGACTGTTGATGGCCACGCTCAGCTTCTCCGCCGGCGCGTACCCCGGCCCCCGCCGCTCCGCGCGATACACGTTGAAGTCCGAGTCGAACGTCCCGCTCGCGAAGTACAACGTCCCGTCCCGCGTGGCGCTCACGTACAGCTCCTGCCGGTCCGAGTTCACGTTCGGCCCCAGGTGCAGCGGCTCACCCCAGCTCCCATCCGCCTGCTTGTGCACCACCCACAGGTCCGAGTCCGCGCGCTCCTCGGTCCCCGTCACCGGCCGCGTGGACGAGAAGAAGAGCGACTGGCCGTCGACCGACAGGAACGGGTCCGTGTCCAGCCACGTCCCCGAGAAGGACACCAACTGGCCCGGCGTGAAGTGGCCGTTCACCTTGCGCGTCTCGTAGATGGCCTGGAACGGCGCCTCCGCCGAGTCCACGTGGTAGTAGGCCGTGTTGCCGTCCGCGGAGAAGGTGAGCCGGTACTCGGAGCGGTCCGGCAGCGAGACCTCTCCAGGCGCGAACATGCTGCCGCCCGGGGTGCAGCTCAGGAAGCGCAACGCCTCGCTGGACACCTCCGCCGCGCCGAGCGCCTCGGCCACGGGGGCCGTCTCCGGCGCCTGCGACGCACACGCCATCGACAGGGAGGACAGGGCGGCGATGAATCCCACGGACCACGACTTGCTCGGCGTGAAGCGGTGCATGCGGCGTCTCCTTTGTTGGAGACACCATCGCCTCCCTGCTCGACGACCGCATTGACGATGGGATGAACGGTGGAGCTTCCGGGACGAACCGTGGAGCCCGCCCCGGACAACGCTCAGGAGGGCAGGTCCAGGGCCCGCTGCAGCCGGGCGCGGTAGCTGCGTCCGGAGGTCAGCTTCGTGCCGTCCCGCAGGGTGAGCACCATCTCCCCGGGCGCCAGCGGCTCCACCTCCTCCACCCGGTCCAGCCGGACGATGAGCGAGCGGTGGATGCGCACGAAGTCCCTCGGGTCCAGCTTCTCCTCCACCGCGTTCATCGTCTCGCGCGTCAGGAAGGACTGTTTGCCCTGGTGGACGCAGACGTAGTTGCCCTCCGCCTCCAGGTAGTCGATGTCCTCCACGCGCAAGAAGCGCATGCGCCAGCCCACCTTGGCCACCAGCCGCGTCGCATACCGCTCCGGGGCGGGGGACAGTCTCGAGGACAGCGACTCCAGCCGCTCGACCAGCTCCGCGTCCAGCTCCGTCGCCCCCGTGCGCCTGCGCTCACGCACGCGCGAGAGGCTCCGCCGGAAGCGCTCCTGGTCGAAGGGCTTGAGCAGGTAGTCGAGCGCGTTCGCCTCGAACGCCTGCACCGCGAAGTCCCGGTGCGCCGTCACGAAGATGACCGCCGGCTGGTGCTCGCGCGACACCGCCCGCAGCACCCCGAAGCCATCCGGCTCCGGCATCTGCACGTCCAGCAGCACCAGGTCCGGGCGCTGCCTGCCGATGGCGTCGATGGCCTCGTTGCCGTCCCGGCACTCGCCGATGACGGCCATGTCCGGCTCCTCCGAGAGCAGCTCCTTGAGCCGCGCCCGGGCGAGGGGCTCATCGTCGACGATGAGCACGCGGATGGGCTGCGTCACGCCGCACGCTCCGTCCGGAAGGGAATGGCCAGCGACACCCGCGCCCCACCCTCCTCGCGAGCCTCCAGCTTCAGCCGGTGCGCGGGGCCGTAGAGCTGCACCAGGCGCTCGCGGGTGATCCACAGCCCCTTGCCGCTCCCCTCGGACTTCGCCGCCGCGCCCTCGCGCAGCCCCACGCCGTCGTCGCGGACCTCCAGCAGCAGCTCCGGCCCCTCGCGCCTGGCCGTCACCGTGACCGTGCCCGGCGCCGAGCGCGGCGCGATGCCGTGCTGGATGGCGTTCTCCACCAGGGGCTGCAGCACCAGGTGCGGCACCCGCGCGCCCAGCGCCTCCTGCGCGATGTCCTGCTCCACCCGGAGCCGGTCGGTGAAGCGCACGCCCTGGATGTCCAGGTAGAGCTGGAGCGTGCGCAGCTCGTCGCGAAGGGACACCTCCTCGCGCCCCGCCGCCTCGAGCGTCTCCCGCAGCAAGTCGCTGAGGCGCGCAATCATCCGCTCGCTGCCCAGCGGGTCCCTGCGCACCAGCGCGGAGATGGAGTTGAGCGTGTTGAAGAGGAAGTGCGGGTGCAGCTGCGCCTCCAGCGCGTGGAGCTGCGCGCGGGCGAGCTGGGTGTCACGCAGCCGCAGCTGCTCCGCGTAGTAGATGGCGTGGGCCACGCCCAGGAGCGTCAGGTAGATGAACGGGTTGTAGAGCAGCGCATGCTCGAGCACCGCCGTGTACGCGGGCGGCGCGTCGTACCAGTGGAAGTACGGGTCCAGCGAGTAGATGACCGTCGCCCGGAAGAACGAGACCGCGAGCGCGCCCCCCACATGCAGCGCGAGCCGCGAGCGCCACAGGCGCCGGTCGAACGGGAAGCGCAGGCCGAAGTGCACCACCGCGATGGTGACGGGCGCCCACAGCGCCGTGGCGAGGCCATCCGTGAGCAGCGCATGCGTCCAGGACACGCCCCGCACGGAGTGCGCCTCACTGGAGGCCGCCAGTCCCTGCAAGGTCCAATAGGAGAAGGCCCCCACCCACAACAGCCAGCCGCGTCCGCGTGACATGGCAGCAAGGTACACAAACTCACATCGACATTCCCACCCGCGCGCATTCCTCCTCGGAGACACGAACCCTGGCGAGCCCCTCCAGGACCTGACTTTCCTTCATTATGGCAATCGAGTGACAATAGAAACATGCCACTCCTTCGCGCCCTCTTCGCCTCGCTCGCCGTGGTCCTCGTTGGCTGCTCCGGGTCGCCCGCTCAACCAGAGGGGGAGGGCCCGCTGGACGAGGCGCTCGGCCAGGAAGCCCTGGGCGACGCGGGGACTCCCGACGCGGGAGACAGCCTCGCGGGGCTGACACACATCGCCACCGCGGAGTATCAGCTGTTCTACCTGGTGGACGGACGCGTGCTGGGGCTCGGCTCCAACCGCGCGGGGCAGCTCGGCGTGGGGCACTCCAACCCGTACAACCAGGTCCCGCCGGTGGACATCGCCCTGCCCCAGGGACTGCGCTTCAAGGACGTGGCGGGCGGCGGCTTCCAGAGCGTGGCGCTCGACACCCTGGGCCGCGTGTGGACCTTCGGGCAGAACCTCTACGGCCAACGCGGGGATGGCACCACGAACGACCAACCCAACCGCGCCACCACGCCGAACAACGGACAGCCGTACCTGGTCCTCACGGACTCCACCGGCGAGACGTTCGACAACGTCATCAAGGTGCGCAGCGCGCTGCTCTTCAACATGGCGCTCAAGGCGGACGGCTCCTTCTGGGTCTGGGGCATGAGCGGCACCGCGATTGGCAACACGCTGGGCATCGCCGGGGACGGGAACACGGCGCCGCGCAACATCACCCGGCCCACGAAGGTCCCCCTGCCCCAGGGTGTGCGAATCACGAGCTTCACCACCAACGACACCTCCATCTTCGCGCTGGATGACACGGGCAAGGCATGGGCCTGGGGCGGGAGCGCCGCGGCGGAGACGCTGGGCACGGGCAGGTTCAACGACTACGCGCGCCCCAACCCGCTGAGCATCCCGACGCGCGTGAAGGAGCTCGCCGCGGGCGGCAGCCGCTGGGCGGTGGCGCTCGATGAAGCAGGTGACCTCTGGGGCTGGGGCCTGCAGGGCACCTTCCTGGGACTCGGCCCGCCGGCGGGCGGCTGGTACCCCGTGGCCACGCCGCGCAAGCTGTCGTTCCCGGAGTTCGGCTCGCGCAAAATCACCCACGTCACCGCGAACGGCCACGCCACGCACGTCATCCTGGACGACGGCTCGCTGTGGGGCTGGGGCGACAGCGCGATGGGCGAGGTGGGCAACGGCGTGATGCTGGACTTCGCCACCTACCACACGCCCTACCAATGGGACTGGTCCAACTACCAGAAGATGGTCTTCCGTCCCGTGCAGGTCGCCCCGGGCGTGACGTTCAAGGCGCTGCACAACACCGCGCAGTCCTTCTACGGCTACGCCACCGCCACGGACGGCACCCTCTACTCCTGGGGCCGCAACAAGACGGGGGTTCTGGGCAATGGGGTGCTGCCCACCGGAGACGTGGCGGGCCGCCCGGACAGCTGGAACGTGGCCACCGCCACGCCCGTGCCCGCGCACAGGCTCACCGTCGGCATCCCCACGCCGTCGAAGTAACCAGCGCTCAACCGGCGTTCAGCACGACGGCCCGTCCGTGGGTGAAGGGCTGGGCCGACGCGAAGCGGGGCGTCAGCGCCCAGCTCCCATCCGGGTGGATGTAGCCGAACAGGCCGCCCTCCTTCGCGGCGGCCAGCCCTTCCGAGAACCCGCCGTTCACCGCCTCGAAGCGGGGCTCGATGACCAGCTCCCCCTTCGTGTCGATGAAGCCGTAGCGTGTGGCGGACATGACGCGGACCCTAGGCAGCGGGCCCGCGCCCGTCCACGCTCAGGGCCTCGCGCAGGAGCGTCCACCGCCCGCGTGATACATGAGGTCTTGGTAAACGGTTTGCGCGACGACGGGTGTGGCGCTCTGGAGCCGTTGCACCGTGACGCCGTTGCGCTGGAGCTCGAACACGGGCGTGGTGCCGGGAACGAGCGGCGCCTGGAAGGCCGTCACGCCGGCGCTCGTCACGTCCAGCGTGCGCACGTCCGTGCCTTGCGTGATGACCAGCCGGCCCGGCTCCTTGAGGAACGCGAGCAGCTCCACCTGGTTGGACGCGGCCACGCCGCCGCGCAGCTTCATGGCGCGCGCGGTCTGCTTGGTGGCATCGAACGGCGCGTCGGTGCGGTGTCGGCGGTGCGTGTAGTAGAGCGTGTCGCGGACGATGGTGGGCCGCTGCCCCGTCTTGAACCAGGTGGTGTAGTACGCAATCCAATCCATGATGACGTAGCCGCGCTCCTGCGACGCCGTCATCCACGACTCGCCGTAGTCCGTCAGCGTCAGCAGCGTCACCCAGTCCGCGTCGCCCTCCATCGCCTTCTCGAACTGCGTGCGGAACGCCAGGCTGTTCTGCGCCTCCCAGTACACGCGGCTGCTGTTCTCGCTGTCGGTGAGCTTGTGGCGCACGTCCTCGAACGCGACGGGAGACATCCACCGCTTGCCGCGCCGGTGCGACTCCACGCTCCAGCGGCGCATCGCCTCCCCGGACTGCGCGGTGCGCTCACCCCAGGTGGAGAAGCCCGTCACCAGGTTGTTCCACTCCGCGTACTTCGTCACGTCTCCCGTGTACGAGAGCAGCGGCCAGTAGGTGACCTGGATGCCCTGGGACGCAAGCCGCGTCTTCACCTCCGTCCACCAGGCCACCGACTTGCGCTCCGGGTTGAAGCTGGCCAGCACGACAGCGCCGTCGAGCCTGTGCACGGACGGGTGGTTGGCGACGGAGGCAATCATCGACACCAGGCCGTCCGTGGTGCCCGTGGCCTCGGTGGGGAAGTCGGGGCTGAGGACGATGCGGAACTCCGGGTCCACGGCCGCCGCGGCGGCGAGCATCGTGGTCAGCTGGTTGTTCCGCGTGTCGGACGAGACGCGGTACGGGTGCTCGTAGAGGAAACCGTCCATGCCGGCGGCGATGGCGCGGCGCACCTCCACCTCGAAGTCACGCTGTCGCCACGCGCTGTCGGCCCAGGGGGCTCGCGGCAGCGGCCGGTCACGCATCAGCCCGCCGATGTTCGCGTACTCCCCCCCGCGCGCCTCGGGCGTCAGCCAGCTGGTCCAGTGGTCGTCGGCGGGCGCCTTGTTGTCGATGGAGATGGGGAAGATGGGGTAATAGAAGCCGAAGACCTTCTTCGGCGCCGCGCGCAGCACGCTCGTCGCGGGCATGTCGAACGGGTAGCACTGCGAGATGGGCGAGGGCGCGGGTGCCACCGTCGCGCTCAGCTCCAGGTCGAAGCGCGCATCCGACGTGTTGGCCGCGGACTGGTGCAGCTCCACCGCGAGCACGTTCGTGCCCGTGCGCAGCGCCGCCGTGTCGAGGGCCTGCGCGTGCCACGTCTGCTCCTCCACGGGCAGGGAGATGGTGGCGGGCGCCAGCGTGCGATAGCCCACCGTGCCCGAAGGCAGGTTGCTGCGGAGCACCTCCACACCATTCAGGTAGACGATGGCGCCGTCGTCGCGCTGCAAGCGCAGGCGCAGCTCGCGCACCGACGCCGCGTCCGTCACCGTGAAGGCGCGCCGGAAGTACGTGGTGATGTGCTTGCTTGCCGTGTTGCTCCCGAAGGAGACCGTCGTGGCCAGGTCCGTCTCCGCGTAGCCCAGCGGTGACGCGCCCGAGGCCCACGCGCCGTCCACATAGCCCGGCGCCGTCCAGCCCGTGCCCAGGTCCACGCCCGTGTCCAGGTAGCGCCACGTCGCGCCCGACGCGATGAGCACCGTCTCCAGCGCGTCAGCGGCCGTCCCGAGAGAGCTCGCCTCTCCTGGCGTCGAGGGCGCCTCGCCCCGAGGCGTGTCGCCCGAGGAGACGTCCTGCTCCTCCGGTGCTCCACCCGAGCAGGACCACGAGAGCAACGGCACCAGCAAGGACACGGCGAGCCGTGCCCGGGGGAACGCCCAGGGTGTGTGCATGGATTGGACCTCGGAGGGCTCTTCGCCGTGGAGGACGAAGAGTGGGGGGTTGCTCCTCGGACACACGCACGCTCCGGATGGCGCGAACAATCCGGAGGTTTCCTGGTTTATCGACAGCGCACCGTGCGGGGTACCCGCCTCACGCCAGCAGCGCTTCCTTCTTCAGCAGCTTCTTGGCGAGCGTGGTGTAGGACCACTCGCCCTCCTCGTCGACGAGGCCCTTCTGGAGCAGCTTGCTCAGCTTGGGACCGATTTCGCTCGAGTGACCGACGAGGTGGTTCTCCGCGCTCACCTTGCCGATGGCGTCCTCGCGGTCATCCGCCACGACGAGCCGGGCCGTCAGCGTGTCGGCGTAGGTCGAGTAGTCGCTGTAGTACGTCCACGCGACGCCCTGGACCTTGAAGGCGCCGAGGACGACGACCTCGCCGTGCACGAGCAGGTTGCCCGCCTGGAGCGCGCCGCCGACGAAGAGCAGCGAGTAGTCGAAGCCCTCGTGGATGATGCTGCCTTCGACGACCAGGTTGCCCGCGACGAGCAGCCGCCCCTGGTCCTCGAGCACCAGGTTGCCCTTCACCACGAGGCCGCCGCCCACGCGCCGGTCCTCGCCCTCGCAGATGCGCAGGTCGCCCGACACCTGCTCGACGGTGTCGGTGGGTGTCAGCTTCGTCTTGAGCGCCGCCCGCTTGGAGGCCGAGCCGGCCTTGTCATGCAACGAGGCTTCCTGCAGCAACGTATCGAAGAGCTTCATGGAGCCAGGGTAGAAGTCCGCGGCCCGGGTGACGAGGACAATGTCTTCGGCGGACTGCCTGGACGGACGTGGGAGCGCCGACTCCCTGTATAGTGGGGGCTCGGCCGGGAAAACCGTGGTGAGGTCCATGTGTCAGTGACCAGGGCTGTGCGCTGGGCGCCCCTCCAACAGGTGCTGCTCGCCTGCGTGCTCGTCTTCGCGGGGACGGGTTCGGCGCAGACGACGGAGGACCGGGCCTATGTCGGCATCACCGTCGCGCGGGGGACCCGCATCGGTTCGCAGGGCGGGCGACTGGACGAACGACATCAGCTGGATTTGCGCCTGCCGCTTCCTCCCCTCTTCCTGGGGAAGACGGTGCTGGTGCCCTCGTTCGGGTACGAGACGCGCTTCATGGGGCTCGAGCGACGCGGCCCGCTCGCGGACGTGTCCGAGGAGGACCTGAGCCGGCGCTTCCATCGCTTCAGCCTGGGGCTCACGGTGATTCGTCCGCTGGCGCCCCGGTGGATGCTCATCTCGGGCGTGTCCGCGAATCCGCGCACGGACTTCAAGAGCTCGTTCGACGTGGGGCTGGACACGTCGTGGGCGGGCTTCGCCATGGCGAACTACCTGATTGGCGGAGACCCGGACGTGCGGCTCACCTTCGGGCTCGTCGCCCTCTATCCGTTCGACGCCACGCCCGTCATCCCCATGGCGGCCTTCACCTATCGCAAGGGCGCGTACATCCTGGAGCTGGGCCTGCCCCGGCTCACCGCGATGCTCAAGGTGGGCGACGGTCTGGAGCTGGGCCTCAGCGCCATGTTCGACCAGCAGGTGTTCCGCACGCGCCTGCCCGAGGGCAGCCAGGACCTGGCGGCCCGCTACGTGCGGGAGACGGCGCTGCGCGCGGGCCCCACGGTGAACACGCGATTGGGCGGCAGCAGCCTGTGGTTGAGCACTTCGCTGGGGCTCGACTTCCTGAACGACTACGCGCTGCTCGACAGGAACCGGGACCGGGTGGAGCTGGGGATGCTCCAGTCCACGGGCCCGGCGCCCTACCTGCGGGTGTCGCTCGGGTGGCGGCCCCCGAAGCGGGTCGCGGCCACCTCGCGTCCGGCCGCGAACAGCCTGTCGGGGGTGCCGCCGTCGAAGGGCAGCACGCCTCCGCTCATCCGATGAAGGGCGTGAGCGCCTTCACCCAGACGACGACGGCGGCGGCGCCCGCATCCGGGACACCGAGCGCGCGGCTCCCCAGGTAGCTGGCGCGCCCCAGGCGGGGCTGCATGCGCGAGGTGGCGTCGGCGCCCTGCTCCGCCTCGCGCACGCACGCGGCCCAGGCGTAGGCGGGTGCCTGTCCCGCCTTCAGCGCCTGGGCGAAGGTGTCCGCCGCGGGACGGAGCGCATCCAGCATGGTGCGGTCTCCGGGCCTGGCGCCGCCGAGGTTCGCCACGGCGTCGACGGCGAGGACGAACGCCTCCGCCCAGGCCGGCGCATCCACGGGCCCTTCCGACAAGCGGCGCGCGGCGCGCAGCAGCGCCGTGGCATAGAACGGCCCGGAGCTTCCGCCGATGGCGCGGCGCAGGGCCTCACCGATGGAGGTGAGGGCTCGCGAGGGACTCGTCCACGAGGACTCGGGGAGCGCGCGGATGGCCGCGGCGCCGCGCGACAGGCTGATGCCCAGGTCGCCATCTCCCGCCGCGCTGTCGAGCTCCGTCAGGCGCGACTCGCTCGCCTCGAAAGCGGACGCCACCGCGAGCGCCGCCGCGTGGACCTTCTCCATCCCCGGTGGCTTCGCGGCGGGGGCCGAGGACACGGAGGGCGCGGCGGTGACGGGCCTGGGCGCACGCTCCGGAGCGAGCCGCCCTTCCCCGCCCCATGCGGGCGCGGACGTCTTCGCGTCCAGCCGGGTCAGCAGGGTGTCGTCGACCTTCAACAGCGACAACGAGCAGCCGGGCATCTCCAGCGCGGAGAGGAACGTCCCGCTCCAGGCCCGCTCGACGCGAAGGCCTCGTTCGCGCAGGACGGCCAGCGCACGGCGCGTGACGATGGCGAGCTCCATCGGCGGCGTGCCACCGAGTCCATTGACGAGCAACGCCACGCGCGCGCCCGAGGTCAGACGGCGGTCCTCGACGATGGCGGCGAGCAGCGTCTCCACCAGCGCGTCCGCGGACTGGAGCTCAGCGCGCAGAACGCCCTGCTCACCGTGGATGCCCAGGCCCAGTTCGATCTCCTCGTCGCCGAGGGTGAAGCCGGGGCGCCCCGCCGCGGGCACTGTGCAGGGCCCGAGCGCGACGCCCATGGTGCCCAGCTCCGCCGATGCGGCCTGGGCCTCGCGGAGCACGTCCGACAGGGGAAGTCCGGCGGCGGCCGCTGCGCCCGCGACCTTGTGCACGAGCACGGTGCCGGCGATGCCGCGACGGCGCGAGGGCTCCACGGTGTCGCGCAGGGCGACATCATCGGCCACCACCACGACCTCCACGGGAATGCCCTCGGCGCGGGCCAGCTCCGCGGCGAGGCCGAAGTTGAGCCGGTCTCCGGTGTAGTTCTTCACCACGAGCAACGAGCCCGCGGGGCCGGACACCGCGCGGATGGCGGTGAGCACGGCGTCGGTGCTGGGCGAGGTGAACACGTCACCGGCCACGGCCGCGTCCAGCATGCCCGCGCCCACGTAGCCGGCGTGAGCAGGCTCATGGCCACTGCCGCCGCCGGAGATGACGGACACCTTGCGCTGTCGGGGGTCCTCGGGCGTGTCGCTCCGGATGACCACCGTCTCGTCATCGAGCAACACCTGTCCTGGAGCGAGCGCGACGAATCCCTCCAGCATCTGCCTCACGACGGCCTTGGGCTCATTGACGAGCTTCTTCACCGGTTCCCGCTCCTTGGCGACCTGTGCTGTCCAGGGGCGGGAGTAAACCACGCGCGTGGCGCGCGGGTGCCGGGGACCCGCGGGCGACGGACCGGAATCGTCCGTCAGCGGGCACGTCACCCTCGTGCGCGAAGCGCTCGCACAGGACACACAGGCGACGGACCGGGCTCGTCCGTCAGCGGGAACGTCATCCTCGCGCGTGACGCGCTCGCACAGGACACACAGGCGACGGACCGGGCTCGTCCGTCAGCGGGAACGTCACCCTCGCACGTGACGCGCACTGAGGACACGCGAGCCAAGGACCGGAATCGTCCATCACCGGGCGCGTCACTCACGCATAGGACCCACACATGTGCCGAGGACTCGCGGGCCCCGGACCGGAGTCATCCGTCGGAGGTCACCTCACGAGCATCTCGCCACCGGCGAGGTACTGCTTCGACCGGAACCACTCGCCTCGAGACCTCGCTCAACGCTCCTCGCGCGCCCATGCTTCGCGGAGCTGGGCAACCCTCCTCGCGACGTCGACCTCCGCGGAGCTGCGAGCCAGTGCCTCGGCCTCGTCCAGGCAGACCTGGGCTCGGGCGACCTGCCCCGAGCGCCGATGCACCTCCGCCAGGGCAAGCAACAGGAGCGGCTCGCGCTCCGCCGCAACGGCAAGGGCCTCCTCGTAGTAGCGCACCGCCTGTGGCAGCCTCCCAGCCTCCTCACAGAGCAGCCCCGCCGTCCTCGGCAGGAGCGAGGTGTTGGCGGGGCGCTCCGCCATGGAGCGGGTGCGCCCCAACGCAGCTTCCAGGCACGAGATGGCCTCGTCAATCCTGCCCGCCCGCGCGAGCTCGGACGCGAGGCGCAGGGGATGTTCATCACCCATGATGCGATTCCTCCCAGGTGCGAGAGCAGACACCCGGAGGTGTCGCTCACGCCAGTCTCTTGCCCTGCACGAACTCCAGGCCCAGGGGGTTGCCGCGGTAGTGGACGGGGTCCAGGAGCACCTTCTCGATGCGCCAGCCCTCGGCCGTCTTCACCACGTCATGCGTGTAGCGCGCGACGATGGTCCACTCCTGCTGCACGCCACCGAGCGTGAAGTAGTGGGCCACCTCCGCGTAGGCCATCACCTGGGCCTGCGTCTCGTTCTTGAAGTGGATGCGGATGGTCGTCGCCGTGGCGTGCTGGACGCGGCTGAAGGCGCTCACCGCCACCCGGCCGTACTCGGCGGCCTGCTCGCGGGTGATGTGGATGGGCTCGCCGCCCATGAAGCGGCTGTAGTCCGCGGTGAGCTGGGGCGTGAAGACGTTCGCCCACCGACTCCAGTCCCCGGTGTCCTTGCCGAAGTCGATGGCCTGCCCGTACTCCGCCACCAGCTCCTGGATGGCAATCCAATCCAATACATACTGCGTGTCTTTTTCGCGCATGGACGGGAACTCTAGGCTCAGCCCGTCAGCCTGGGAATACACGCTGAATTGCCAACAAGCGGCTCAGGGAGGAGGGAGGATTCCCGGAAGCTTCCAGTGGAGCAGGATGGCGAGCGTCCTCAATCCGAAACAGACGGCCGCGCCCACGCTCGCGGCGAGCACGGCGGAGGCGCCCAGCCTGCGCGCCAGGAGCAACGCGCCCGCGCCCGACAGCGCCGCCACCGCGTAGACATCCGCGCGCAGCACCAGGGGGACGCGCGCGAGCAGCACGTCCCGAATCGTCCCCCCGCCCGCGCCGGTGATGGCGCCCAGGAGCATGGCCGCCAGCGCAGTGGCCTTCAGCGAGAGGGCCTTGCCCGCGCCCGTCACCGTGAAGAGCGCGAGCCCCGCCGCATCCAGGATGAGCAGCGGCGTCACGGGCACGTGCCCCAAAGGGCCACTCAGCAGCATCACCAGCGCGCCTCCGCCGAAGGCCGTGGCCGCGTAGCGCCAATCCTGGAGGGCCAGCGGCGGCACCGCGCCGAGCAGCACGTCCCGCACCATGCCTCCGCCCAGCGCGGTGGCGAAGGCGAGCACCAGGATGCCGAGCACGTCCAGGCCCGCGCGCGCCGCCGTCAGCCCTCCCTCGATGGCGAAGACGAAGGTGCCCGCGAGGTCTCCCGCTGTCAGCAGCGCACGCGACATCCCACGCGTGGGTGACCTCTCCATCGATGCTGGCCGCATCCCATCCCCCTGGAGCTCCGGGTCTGACGCAGCGCCCGCATCGATTCAACGCGACACGGGTGACGGAGGACGTCTTCTGAACAGCACGGCACCGCGGGCTGTCAGCCGCCGAGCGACTCCTGTTGCGTCTCGTCCTCCGGCGGCGCCTGCACCACCGTGAGGATGGGACGCGAGTCCACGAGTGACGGCGTGAAGAGCGAGGGCTGCCCCGGGTCGTCGAACACGGTGGAGAAGTCCAGCGGCGTCAGGCCCCGCTCCAGGCGCGCGGCGAAGGTGTCCTTCAAGAGCCGCACGTAGTACTCGACGTCGTAGTCCCGCGGGTCCTCGGCGCCCTGCGCGGACACCTCCTCCACGTCATCCGGCTCCGGCTCGGGCAGCAGGCCCGCGCGCCCGCCCACCGCGCGGTAGATGCGCACGCGCTCACCCGCCGCCCACGACGTCCTGCCCGCGGTGAGCATCGCCTCGTACGCCAGCTCGCGCCTGCGCTCACGCACCGCCGCGTACTGCGCGGAGTCCTTCGTCAGCCGCACGTGCGCCGCCACCTCCGTCGTCGGCACCCGCCGCCTGCGCAGCGCCATCACCGTGTCCACGTACACGTCCCGCACGCCCGCCACGTCTCCCGCCAACAGACACCGCAAGGCCTTGCGCAGAAACGCCTCGCCGAACGGCTCCGCGCGGCTGGAGCGGAAGGCCACACCCTTGAGGTGGAGCGTCCCGTCATGCGACTGCAGCGCGTAGTTCTTCGGTTCGTGCGACAACATCGCCGCATAGCGCCCGTCGAACTCCAGCTGCACCCGGCGAGGCAACAGCGCGGCCACCTCCGCCACCACCCGCCGCTCGTCCTCCTCGCGCCAGTCCTCCGGCACCGCGAAGTACACGCCGTCCGTGTCCGCCTCCAACAACGTCACGCCCCGCCGCGCGAGTTCCCGACACAGGAGCGCCAGCACCGCGCGCCCGCGCCGCGTCACCTCGTTCGCCGCGTGCACGTCCGAGAAGCGCGTCAACCCCACCGCGCCCATGTACCCATAGGCCGAGTTGACGATGATCTTCATCGCCGACGACAGCGCGTCGTTCTCGTGCCGCTCCGTGGAGCCCGCGGGCGCCGCCCGGGCCCGCTTCTTCGCCGCCAGCCGCTGGTCCACCAGCCGGTCCACCATCGACAACAACGCCCCCAACCTGTCCCGCTTCGGCCCGATGCGGTACTCGCGCATCAACGACGGATACAGGCTGGCCACGTCCGCCTTCACCACCCGCCGCGCCACCCCCGTGGCGAACAGGTGCAGCGCCGCCCCGCTGTGCGCCGTGCCATCCCCGCCCTCGTGCGCCGGAATCGCCGCCCCCGAACGCAGGTACGCCCGCACCAGCAACGGGTCCAACACCCCCGTGGCCGGCCCCGCGTCCGCCAGGCGCTCGTACCGGCGCGGCGCCATGCGCGCCAGGGCGAACGCCGCCCCGCCCAACAGCCGCGCCACGCCCTCCGCCTCCGCCACGTCGTCCCGCGCGTAGCGCCGCACCCGCTCCGGGTCCGTCTTGAAGACCTCGTGCACCCGCGCCCCGGGGATGTACTCACGCGCCGGGCCCGCGATGCCGAAGTGCCGCGCCACCACCTTGAGCCCATGCCCCGGCAAATCCCGCGCCGAGAAGTCGTGCCGCAGCACCGCGTCCAACGTGTCGATGAACTCGCGCCCCGGCACCGTGTACCGCGCGCGCCGCATCGAATCCGCGTTGCGCTCCGCCCCCCGCCCCAACGCCGAGCCCCGCGCGGACGGACGGTGCCGCAGGCCCGGTGAGCCCGCGCGCCCCAACGCCAGCGGCACATCCAGCCGCCGCGCGCGCCGCGCGACGAAGGGCAGGTCGAACCCATGCAGGTTGTGGTTCTCGATGACGTCCGGGTCCCACTGGCGCACCCGCTCGACGAACCGGCGCAGCAGGTCCGCCTCCGCCGCGTCACCGTCCCCGTGCGCCTCCAGCACGTCCGTGTCCCCGCGCGGCCCCCGCATCGCGATGAGGAAGATGCGGTCCTTGCCCGGGTCCAGCCCCGTCGTCTCCAAGTCGAACTGGAGCCGGTGCAGCGACTCGAAGGAGAGCCCCCGGAAGTACGTCCGCCCGGACGCCGTGAGGTACTGCTCCTCCGGCGGCAGCGACAGCACCGTCTCCGCGCTCAGGTCCCGCAGGTTCGCGAACGGCCGCCCCAGCCGCCGCGACGCGCCCTGCAACACGTCCGATGCGAGCGCGCGCCCGTCCTCCGCGCGAATCAGGAAGCGCAGCGCCCCCGGCCCCGACAGCTCCTGGTACGTCACCCGACGCGGCGCGGGCCCCTCACGCTCCGGTCGCAGCCGCGGCCCCAGGTGCTCCAGGTCCTCCAGGTTCGACAGCACCAGCCACGGCCGGAAGCGCACGTCCTCGCGCACCAGCGCCCCCGACTCCGGGAGCCTGCGCCACACGAAGGCGCGGCCGTCGGGCTCCGCCCACACCGAGACGATGCCCGGCGTCGCGTCCCAGCCCCACAGCCATTCGTCCTCCACCATGCCCGCCATCATGCCCCACACCTTGCCGCTCCCGGGTGTCAGCGGTATGTCAGGAAACCCACGCCATGCAACGCACCGAGCGACTCTTCGCACTCGCCGAGTACCTCCGGGGCCGCCGCACCGGCGTCACCGCCGAGACGCTCGCCGAGCGCTTCGGCGTCACCATCCGCACCATCTACCGCGACCTCGACACGTTGCGCGCCGCGTCAATGCCGGTGGCGGCGGAGCGGGGACGGGGCGGCGGCTACGCGTTGGACCGCAGCTACAGCCTGCCGCCGGTGAACTTCACCGCGCGCGAGGCGGCGCTGCTGGTGGCGCTGGGACGCTTCGCCATCGACATGCGGCTGATGCCCTTCGCGGGCACGCTCGAGTCGGCGTTGGACAAGGTGCGCGCCGCGCTCTCCACGTCCGCGCAGCGCGAGCTGCTCGACCGGCTCAAGGAGCTGAGCTTCCTGGGCGTGCCGTCGCTGCCGAGCAAGCCCGCCGTCCGAGCGGCCATCGAGCGCGCCTGGTTCGAGCAACAGCCGCTGCGCCTGACGTATGTGGACGGCAACTTCCTGGAGACCACGCGCGAGGTGCGCATCCTCTCCGTCGTGATGGACCGACACGAGACACGCCTGGATACCCAGGACATGCAGAGCGGCGCGCGGCGCCCCTTCCGGTTGGACCGCATCGTCCACGCCGAGGTGCTGCGCGCCTTCGAGCCCTGAATTCCCCGCGCGCCAACGGCCATGCCGCACCGCATCAAAGGCAGACAACGAACATCGGTGACGTGAAGGGTCGAACAGGAGCGCAATCGGGATACCATCCGCGTCCCCCAACCCAACCCCCACGACACGCGCCTTGGAGGCGAGCCGATGGAGAAGCCCTGGTTGAAGCACTATCCGCCTGGAGTTCCGGCGGAGATCGATGACCGTCAGTACCCGACGCTGACGCACCTGCTGGAGGAGGCCTTCACGAAGTACGCGGACCGGCCGGCCTTCAAATGCATGGGCAAGGTCATCACGTACCGTGAGCTGGACGCGCTGTCGCGCCGGGTCGGCGCGTGGCTGCAGTCGCGCGGGCTGGAGCGTGGGGCGACCATCGCCATCATGATGCCCAACGTGTTGCAGTATCCGGTGTGTATCGCCGCCATCCTGCGCGCGGGCTACATCGTGGTGAACGTCAACCCGCTCTACACGCCGCGCGAGCTGGAGTACCAGCTCAAGGACAGCGGAGCCCAGGCCATCTTCATCCTGGAGAACTTCGCCACCACGCTGCAGCAGGTGCTGGACAAGACGCCGGTGCGCCACGTCGTGGTCGCGACGATGGGAGACCTGCTCGGTGGCCTGAAGGGCACGCTGGTCAACTTCGTGGTGCGCAAGGTCAAGAAGATGGTGCCCGCGTACGAACTGCCGCGCGCGGTCAGCTTCAAGCAGGTGCTGTCGGAGGGGGGCTCGCGCACGCTGACGCCGGCCACCACGACGCGCGACGACATCGCCTTCCTCCAGTACACGGGCGGGACGACGGGCGTGTCGAAGGGCGCCATGCTGCTGCACCGCAACGTCATCGCCAACCTGCTGCAGGTGGAGGCGTGGCTGGCGCCGGCGCAGAAGGGGCGCAACATCGACCAGGTGAACATCGTCTGCGCGCTGCCGATGTATCACATCTTCGCGCTCACCGTGTGCGGGCTGATGGGCATCCGCATGGGCGCGATGAACATCCTCATCCCCAACCCGCGCGACATCCCGGCGTTCATCAAGACGCTGTCGGAGCAGCCCTTCCACATCCTGCCGGCCGTCAACACGCTCTACAACGCGCTGGTCAACCACCCCGAGTTCGCCAAGCTGGACTTCTCCCACCTGATGGTCTCCAACGGTGGCGGCATGGCGGTGCAGAAGGCGGTGGCGGACAAGTGGTTCGCGCTCACGCGCGTGCCGCTCATCGAGGGCTACGGCCTGTCGGAGACGTCCCCGGTCGCCACGAGCAACACGCCCGTCGCCACCGAGTACTCGGGCACCATCGGCCTGCCCGTGCCGGGCACGGAGATCGCCATCCGCGACGAGGACGGCAAGGACGTCCCGATGGGCGAGTCGGGCGAAATCTGCATCCGCGGTCCGCAGGTGATGGCGGGCTACTGGAACCGTCCGGACGAGACGGCGAAGGTGATGTTCCCGGACGGCTTCTTCCGCTCGGGCGACATCGGCATCATGGATGAGCGCGGCCACACCCGCATCGTCGACCGCAAGAAGGACATGATTCTCGTGTCCGGCTTCAACGTGTACCCCAACGAGGTCGAGGGCGTGGTGGCCATGCACCCCGGCGTGCTGGAGGTGGCCGCGGTGGGCATCCCGGACGAGCACTCGGGCGAGGTGGTGAAGCTCTTCATCGTGAAGAAGGACCCGTCGCTCACCGAGGCGCAGATCATGGACTTCTGCCGCGAGCAGCTCACCGGCTACAAGCGGCCCAAGTCCATCGAGTTCCGCACGGAGCTGCCGAAGACGAACGTCGGCAAGATCCTCCGCCGCGAGCTGCGCGAGAAGAAGGTCGCCTGATTCAGGCGGCGCGCCGCTCGTCACGGCGGCCCGGGGCATGCTGGGGCCCCGGGCCGCCGGAAGAGGCGCGCTAACGGGACGCTGACGCCTCTACCCGGGGCGTCAGCCTCCGGAAGTTGTCCCCGCGCTCCCGCTCGATTCGCAGGAAGCCCGGGTCCACGCCCACGTACGCGGGGCGCTCCTCCACGATGAAGGCCACCTCCGTGGACGGGCCCTGGAAGCGGTGGCGCTCCACGCGCAGCGGGACGTCCTCCACGACGCCGTCACGCGGCGAGCCACGGTAGACCGCGAGCTCGAGCACCTCGTCCATGGGCAAGGGCACGTCCTCGCTCCCGCGCCGCGCGTGCTTGGCCGTGGCCACGCGCGCCCTCACCCGGAAGCGCCCGTCCTCCAGCGCCTCCACGGTGGCCGACTCCACCTTCAAGTCGTAGAGGACGACCTCCTTCATCCACTGGTCGATGAGGACGCGCTGCTCGGCGGACGCCTGGGCGTGCAGCGCGGCCAGCAAGTCCAACGTCGTCAGCGTGTTCTCACGCGTCTGCGAGGCCAGCAGGTGGCGCAGCGCCGCGTCCAGCCGCGATTCGCCCAGCAGGTCGCGCAGCGCGTTCATCACCAGCGCGCCCTTGCCGTAGTAGAGGTAGGACTGGCCCGCGCCCTTGTAGAGCGGCGGCTCGGCCTCCGCCTCCTCGCCCCGGCCGGAGAGATAGCGGTCCCTGTCGAACGCGAGCACGGGCAGGAGCGAGCGCTCACCGTCCTGTCCCGCCAGCACCCGCTGCTCGGCGTACTTCGTCAGGGACTCCACCAGCATCGTCGCGCCCTCGACGGGAGCCGGGTCCAGCAGGTGGCCCCACCACTGGTGGGCGACCTCGTGCGCCGTGCGCCGCGTCACCAGGTCCACCGCGTCGTCCTCGCGCCCCATGTCCGTGAGGAAGCCCCGGTCCTCCACGAAGTAGATGACCTGCCGCAGGGCCAGCGCGCCGAAGTCCCAGTACGAAGGAATCTCCACCACGCGCAGCTGCGCGTCCGGGTAGCGCTGGAAGCGCGCGCCGAAGTCGTCCAGCGAGCGTGTCATCGCCGCCTGGATGGCCTTCACGTTGTAGGGGTGCGACGGGTGGTAGTACACCTCCACGTCCACGCCCTGGTGCCGCGTCCGCTCCACCGCGTAGCGCGCGGAGACGATGGCGAACATCGGCGTCATCGGCCGCGCCTCCACGAAGTGGAAGTGGCGCCGGCCCGCCTCGGTCCACTCGCGTCGCAGCGCACCCGGCGCGACCGCCGTCTGGTCCCAGTCCGTGGACACGGTGAGGTCCAGCGTGTGCCAGCCCTGCTCCACCGGCGCGGGCACGGCGCCGCGCTCGTCCAGCCTCGGCAGCCTCGGCTGCTCCGGCAGGCCCCGCGCCCGCCGCTCGGCCGCGTTGCCCAGCTCATACGTGCGGCGGTAGCCCAGCGAGGGGAACACCTCCGTGTTGCGCAGGAAGGTGCCATTCTCCACCAGCGCCAGCGCGAAGTCCGTCGCCCTCACGCCCCGCTCCTCCCGGGTGACGTCGAACGACAGCTCGGACACACCACCCGGTGGCAGCGCGGGCGACAGCGCGAAGCGGACCATGCCGAAGCGCTCGTCGTGGGACACCTGCTCCGCGCCGCGCAGCGCCAGCGACACGGGCCGCGCGGACCGGGGCACCGCGACCCACAGCATGTCGATGGGCTCCTGAGTACGGTTCTCCAGCCGGTAGCTGCCCGTGACGCGGTAGCGCGCCTCCTGGGGGAAGAGGTCCACCTTCGCCGTCACCGCGGTGATGCTCGGCACCGGGAACGCCTCGTGCACCTTGTACGTGCGCTCGTACGCCTCCTTCCAGTCGCGTGAGGCCTCGCGCGACTCGTACGTCCCCTGGAGCACCGTGTCGCGCAGGATGACACCCCCCATCAGCACCAGCACGCCCCCAGCGACGCCCGCCGCGAGCCACCCGCCCCTGCCCCACCGCGCCGGCAGACTCCGCAGGCGCGCGAGCAGGCAGAAGCCCAGGCCGCGCCGCCACAGGCCCCAGGTGACGAGCGCCAGCACCACGGCGAAGGCGCTCCAGTACACCATGAAGGCGGTGAACGAGCCCGCCATGGGCCCCAGCCCGTTGAGGTCCGTGTGCACCACGCCCGGCGCCGCCGCGAAGCGCGTCAGCGGATGCTCCAGGCCCCAGCCCGCGCCCTGGCTCGAGACGATGGCCAGGGCCAGGCTCAGCACCATGCCGACATACCGATGCGGGCTCACCGCCTGCAGGAACAGCACCGCCACCGCGAAGAGCACCAGCGGCAGCCCCGCGAAGTAGAACGAGGACAGGTACAGCCCCGGCTCCAGCGCCGTCACGCCCCGCGACAGCTGGAACGCCATGCCCAGCAGGATGGGCGCCCCCGTCAGCACGCCCACCAGCGCCACCAACGCCAGCAGCTTGGAGGCGACGAACACCGCGCTCGACACGGGCGTCGCGTCGAGCAGCGCGTCGAAGCGCGCCATGCGCTCGCGCCACGCCAGCTCCGCGCCGAAGTAGATGAGCACCAACGTGCCCAGCTGCGACAGGGGCGTCCAGAGGTGCTCCACCACCCGGCCCGTGGTGGGGATGCGAAGGGTGCCGTACTCGCCCCGGCCCGCGCCCGTCACGACCTCCATGCCGACGATGAAGAGCCACAGCACCAGCAGCGCCAGGAACGGCCAGCTTCCGAGCACGTGCCGCAGCTCCAGCCGCGTCGCGGAGACGAGCGCCGCCCACCAGGAAGCCTCACGCACCTCGACGGGCCGGTACGTGGACGGCGCCCCACGGGAGAGCTCATCCGCGCTCGCGTCGGGCCGGCGCTTCACCGCGGACTTGCGGAAGGAGAAGCGCGCGTGCACCCAGCCCAGCACACACGCCGCGACGCCCAGCCACAGCAGCCGGTTCCACAGCAGGTGGCCCTCCAGCGCGAAGAGGCGGGTGTTGCGCTCGGCCTCGGTCCAGTAGCGCGTCTGCTCGAAGAAGGCGGACAGGCCGAACGGGTCCAGCAGCGCGGCGCGCGCCAGGGCCTCCGGCGTCTGGGGCGACGTCCCCGCCATCAGCGGCGAGTCCGCCCACATGGAGCCCACCACGTACACCGCGTAGACGAGGATGCCGCCCACGTACGTCGCCAGCGTGCTGCGCGACAGCGCGGAGACGGCGAACAGCAGCGACGCGGCGAAGACGATGTTGGGCAGCACCAGCACGACGAGCGGCCACAGGTAGCGGCCCACGCCCACCGGCCCCACCCGCTCGGGCGCGAGCGACACCAGGAAGGGCGCCGCCATCAGCGCGAGCGTCGCCACGCCGAACACCGCGAGCGTCGCCAGCGTCGCGCCCAGGAACCGGCCCAGCAGGTAGTCCCGCTTGCGCACGGACGTGGTGTAGATGAGCTCCGTCATGCCGTGCTCGGCGTCGCGCTGCACGGTGTTCGCGCAGAAGATGCCCAGCACGAAGAGCGACGTCAGCGACAACAACCCCAGGGACTGCGCCACGCTGTGCGGCGAATTGACGTGGAGGTTGTCCCCCCCGTAGCCGGTGGAGACGAAGAGGAACGCGAGCGCGACGAAGGCCGCCGCCGCCGCGAAGAAGACGGCCTGGCGCGTCTGGTGGCGCCACTCGAAGTGGAGGATTCCGCCGAGCATGCCCGCCTCCCTCACGCCGCGCGCCGGGCGGACAGCGTGGAGAAGTAGACGTCCTCGAGGTCCGGAGCCACCGGCTCGAAGCCCTCCTCCGGTCGCGCGTCCGCCAGCACGTGCACGCGCGTGCGCCCCGCCCTCAGCTGCGTGGACAGCACCGGGAAGTCCGCGCGGTAGCGCTCCACCGCCGCCTTCTCCACCGTCTTGCGCCACACCCGCCCCTCCAGGGACGCCACCAGCGCCTCGGGCGCGCCCTCGCACAGCACCCGCCCCTCCGACAGGATGGCCATGCGCGGGCACAGCTGGCGCACGTCCTCGACGATGTGCGTGGAGAGCAGCACGACGACGTTCTCCCCCACCTCGCCCAGCAGGTTGTGGAAGCGCTGGCGCTCCTCCGGGTCCAGGCCCGCGGTGGGCTCGTCCACGATGAGCAGCCGGGGGTCGCCCAGCAGCGCCTGGGCGATGCCGAAGCGCTGCCGCATGCCGCCGGAGAAGCCGCTGACGGCCTTCTTGCGGTGGGCGTACAGGTTCGTCAGGTGCAGCAGCGCGTCCACCTGCTCACGGCGCGCCTTCGCGTGCGACAGGCCCTTGAGCAGGCCCAGGTGGTCCAACAGCTCCACCGCGCTCACGCCCGGGTACACGCCGAAGTCCTGGGGCAGGTAGCCCAGGTGACGGCGGTGCGCCTCCGGGTGGGCGAGCACATCCAGCCCGTCGAACGTCACCTGCCCCGCGTCCGGCGCCTGCAGCGTCGCGAGGATGCGCATCAGCGAGGACTTGCCGGCGCCGTTGGGCCCGAGCAGGCCGAACAGCCCCCGCTCGATGTCCAGGTCGATGCCGCGCAGGGCCTGGACGCCGTTGGGGTAGGACTTGGAGACAGCGGAGATTCGCAGCATGGGGCGCCGGAGGAAGCGTTGGGGAGGACCTCCCACCTACGCTCCCACCCCACGTGCGATTGCACGGCCGCGCGGGCGAGCGGCGCGCTTTCAGTCCAGCGCGCGGACGTTGGCGGCCTGCAGCCCCTTGGGGCCCTTGGTGACGTCGAACTCCACCTTCTGCCCGTCCCGCAGGGTGCGGTGCCCCTCCGACTGGATGGCGGTGTGGTGGCAGAACACGTCGGCGCCCCCATCGTCCTGCGCGATGAAGCCAAAGCCCTTCGAGTCGTTGAACCACTTCACGGTACCCGTCGCCATACTCGGCATCCTCCCTGTCGCGACGTCGGACGTCGCCGCGTGCCCGGAACGTGGCACGGGAGTGGACGCGTAGCCCACACCCGGAGGGCGTGTCGACGGGGCGAGGGGGCGATCATCCACCAGTGAGCGATTGCCCCCAGGACGCTTCAGCTCCGGACACGACAAGGCCCACCACGAAGACGCGTGGTGGGCCTCGATGGGGAGACCACGACTCAGTACTCCACTTGCGGCTGCGGCCCCGGAACGATGTCCGCGATGTCGGGGTCCACGTCGCCAGGCTGGCGGGGTCCCTTCTCGGCCTTCAGGCGCTTGCGCTCCTCGCGCTTGACGTCCTTCTCCTGCTGATGCTGCTTGCGCGCCTGCTCCTTCTGGCGCTTCGTCGACCTTCCTTGCATGCCGCCTCCCTCCTGAAAGTAAAGGCCCGGCCCCTCGCGAGGAGACCGGGCCACGGGTTACCAGGCGACGCGCTCAGATGGGACGAACGTTGGACGCCTGCAGCCCCTTGGGGCCCTTCGTAACCTCGAACTCCACCTTCTGACCCTCGGCCAGGGTCCGGAACCCGTCCGCCTGGATGGCGGTGTGGTGGCAGAACACGTCAGGGCCGCCATTGTCCTGCGCGATGAAGCCAAAGCCCTTCGCGTCGTTGAACCACTTCACGGAACCAGTCGCCATATGCGTCTTCTTTCTTCTCGCGGCATCCAAGGCCGCCCTGCCCCCCGAACCTGGGGAGCGGAACTGCCCTTAGCCTGATAGGAGGCCCCTGTCATCTCCCGGGTGACCTCGAAAAAACCCACCGACCCCAACCCCGCGCGGAAGAACGCACGGGCACCCCGAACAATTCTCGTTTCAGCTTAATGGTCGCCCCTCCGGTCCGCCGCATCTCGGAAGGTAAGGCGCGCGCGCGGACGGGACATGTGGGACGCTTGGACGAAGCATCCAGGCAGACAGGCGAAACGCCGGGTCCGCCCTCGAAGTGACGAGGGGCCGACAGCGTCTTCAACGCACAGTGTGGGGCACTCGACGTCGCCCCTGGACGCGGGGGTGTTGACGGGCGGCCAACGCCTCCAGGAGCCCCTGTCGCCCGCCGAAGTGGTAGCGCGGGGCACCCCGGCCCGCGTGGGCGCGTCGGGCCACGGCCTCCAGCGTCAACGCCTGGGGGCCCTCCTCGCGCAGCAGGGATTCGGCGGCGCGCAAGAGGCGCTCACGCATTCCCTCGATTCTCGCGCGCGGTGGCGCGACGATGAAGTGGAACCAGGGCACCCCGAACATGACGCTCCCCCTTCCCTCGTTGGATGGGCGCTACGCCCCCCACCTAGCCCGCTTGCGCGCGTTTCCAACAGTGATGGCTCGTGATTCAGGACATCACCCCGGTGAATTCCCATGGACCCGGCCCGGCCCGGGTTCCAGCGCCGGGTGGGAGCGGGCGCGATGACGTCCGCGAAGCCCGCGCCTCGCGGCGGCAAGCCCGCTCGGCGTCGCGCGCGCAAGCGGCCTCCGGTGATGGCGGCCACGTCGGTGGTGTTGGACGGCTCCACGGGCGCTTCGCTGCAGACGCAGCTGGTGGAGGCGCTGCGCTCGGCCATCGTCTCGGGGCGGCTGGGGCCGGGCACGCGGCTGCTCTCCACGCGGGCGCTGGCGGAGCAGGTGGACGTGTCGCGCAACACGGTGCTCAACGCGTACTCGCGGCTCTTGTCGGAGGGCTATCTGCGCGGCCACCTGGGCTCGGGCACGTACGTGGCCAGCGAGCTGCCGGAGCGGCTGCAGTCCTCGCGGCGCGCCCGGCAGGAGGCGCCCGGGGCCCGGCACACGCCGGGAATCTCGCGCCGGGGCAGCGCGGTGGCGGGCCTTCCGGACGTGCGGCTCAGCGCGCCGGGCATCCCCGAGAGCCGCCTGGCCTTCCGCATGGGCACGCCCGCGGTGGACGCCTTCCCGAGCGACCTGTGGGGCCGGCTGCTGCACACGCGCTGGCGGCGCTCGTGGGGGGACCTGCTCAAGCGCGCGGACCCCGGAGGGCACCCGCCGCTGCGCCGCGCCGTCGCGGACTACCTGGCCACCTCGCGCGGGGTGCGGTGCGTGCCGGAGCAGGTCATCATCGTCAACGGAGCGCAGCAGGCGATGAGCCTGGCGGCGCAGGTGCTGCTGGACCCCGGTGACGCCGCGTGGGTGGAGGACCCGGGCTACTTCGCCAGCCGGGGCGCGCTCGTGGCCGCGGGCGCCACGCTGGTGCCCGTGCCGGTGGACGACGAGGGGCTGGACGTGGAGGCGGGCGCGCGGCTCTCGCCGCACGCGCGGCTGGCCATCGTCACGCCCGCGCACCAGTTCCCCCTGGGCGTGGCGATGAGCCCGGCGCGGCGGCGGGCGCTGCTGGCGTGGGCGGCGCGCTCGGATGCATGGATTGTCGAGGACGACTACGACAGCGAGTTCCGCTACGAGGGCCGGCCGCTGCCCGCGCTCCAGGGGCTGTCGCCGGACGCGCGCGTCATCTACATCGGCACGTTCAGCAAGGTGGTGTCCCCGGCGCTGCGGGTGGGCTACCTCGTCGTCCCGGAGTCGCTGGTGCGGGCCTTCTGCGCGGCGCGGCGGTTCATCGACACCCACACGCCCGTGGTGGAGCAGGCGGTGCTCGCGGACTTCCTCCACGAGGGCCACTTCAGCCGCCACGTGCGGCGCATGCGCGTGCTGTACGGGCGCAGGCAGCAGGCGCTGCTGGAGGCGGCCCGACGCGAGCTCTCCGGACGGCTGCGGCTTGAGCCCCTGCACACGGGCATGCACCTGGTGGGCTGGCTGCCAGCGGGCGTGGACGACGGGGTGGCCGCGGCGCGGGGCATCGAGGCCGGGGTGATGACACAGCCCCTGTCCGCCTTCCGCGTCGCGTCGCGGGGGCCCGGGGCGCTGCTGCTCGGCTATTCCTGCGTGCCCGAGGACCAGATTGAAGAAGGGGTCCGCCTGCTCGCGCGGGCCCTGCGCTGAAGTGGCTCCATCGACGGGTGCGCGAGTGGCCCTCGCGCCGTGGGCGCCGCCCGGTTACTTCACGCCCATCGACGAACGGACACGACGTCCCGCTCGCCACGGAGGAATCACCATGGAAGCGCAGCGTTTCGAAATCGCGAAGCTCGCCCCGGGCATCTACAGCGCGATGATGGGGCTGGAGAAGTACCTGCACCAGTGTGGCCTGGAGGCGGGCCTGCTGCACCTCATCAAGCTGCGCGCCTCGCAGCTCAATGGGTGCGCCTACTGCATCGACATGCACTGGAAGGACTTGCGCGCCCTCGGCGAGTCGGAGCAGCGGCTGTACGGGCTGGACGCCTGGGAGGAGAGCCCCTACTACACCGAGCGCGAGCGCGCGGCGCTGGCCTGGACGGAGGCGGTGACGAACCTGAAGGAGGGCCACGTGTCCCACGCCGTCTTCCAGGCGGTGAAGCCGCACTTCACGGACAAGGAGCTGGCGGACCTCACCGGCGCGGTGGCCACCATCAACGCCTGGAACCGCCTGGCCATCTCCGCCCGCACGCTGCCCGGCACGTACCAGGCGCCGAAGACCGCGCAGAAGGCGGGCTGAGCCGGAGGCCGTCGGGCGTGGGCGCCTCGTATCGACGCGGGCCTGGGTGACGCACTAACGTCCCCGGTCCATGGCCGAGACCCGAACCCAGTCGCCGCCCACCCACTTCACCGAAGCGGAGGCCGCGGACCTCATCCGCGAGGCGAGCACCCACGCCCTCAAGAGCCGCGCCCACGAGCGGAAGCTCACGCGCGAGGAGGTGCTCGCCATGGCGCGCGAGATGGGCTTGAGCGAGGCGTCCGTGGAGGCCGCGCTGGCGACCCGCGGGAAGAAGAACGAGGACCGCCTGAAGCTGCGCAAGGACTTGCTGGGGCTCGCCACGCACGGCCTCAGCTACACCATCGTCATCGGCGCGCTCACCCTCATCGACATCCTCTCCGGCCCCACCTGGTTCGTGGTCTGGCCCGCGATTGGCTGGGGCATCGGCCTGGCGTTCCACACCATGGGCGTGACGATGGGCATGGCCCGACGCGCACTGAACGTCCCGGAGGATGAGTAGCGCGCGAATGCGCGTGGGATGGACCTCGAGATAAGGCAGACTCAGCCTCGCTTTCCTAGAATTGGGTTGAAACCGAGCGAGGCCACCGTGTCGACCGAGCAGCTCCGGGTATCTCAGTCCATCTTGTTGATGATGAACGCGCAGGGGCAGATGACCGCCATCGGGTCCATGTCCCAGCCGCCGTTGACGCTCACCCCCGCGCAGTGGTGGTTGGTGGGCTCGCTGCAGGCGGCGCTCCCGAAGGAGGCGCTGCTGTCGAAGCCGAGCACCTTCTCGCGCGAGCAGCTCACCGAGGCGCTCGACACGCTCGTCGAGCACTCGCTGGTGGTGCCGGTGGAGGGCGCGGCGGTGGACAGCTCGCGCTACCTGATGGGGCCCGGGGGCTTCGCGGACATCACCGAGCACCACCGGATGCTCTACGACACGGTCCGCGTGCACGCGTACCGCTCGGCGCTGTTCCGGCACGCCAGGGACCAGGTCGTCCTGGACATCGGAACGGGGACGGGCGTGCTCGCGATTCTCGCCGCGAAGGCAGGGGCGCGGCATGTCTATGCCATCGACGAGTCCGCCATCGCGGAGGTGGCGCTGGAGATGTACGCCGAGAATGGCGTCGCGGACCGCATCACCCTGTTCCACGGCAACAGCCGGGACGTGGAGCTGCCCGAGCGCGCGAATGTGATTGTCCATGAGCTGCTCAACGTGGACCCGTTCGGGGAGAACCTGCTGCCCGCGATGCAGGACGCGACGCGGCGGTTCCTCGCGCCCGGAGGCCGGCTGATTCCGCATCGCATCGAGGCGATGTGCGTCGGCGTCCAGATGACCGAGCCGGTGAGCTCCGGTCAGCGCATGCTGCGCGAGGCGGAGAACCTCGACGACTTCTACGGCCTGTCCTTCCGCCCCGTGCTCCAGCGCCTGCGCGAGGCGTACGACGTGGCCGGACCGAACTTCGACCTGGGCGGGATGAACGTGCCGCCAGGCCCGCCGCAGACGCTGCTCACCAGGCCCTGCGTGCTGCGGGACGTGAGGCTCGACCAGGACTTGACGGAGGCGATGGACGAGGCGCCCGTCGAATCCGTGCTCGAGGCGAACGCGCCCGGCACCCTGGGCGGCGTGGCCCTCTACTTCCGCGCGCACATGGACGAGCACACCGTGCTGTCGACCTCCCCCACCGCGCCCGCGACGTGCTGGGGCTTCCTGGTGAAGGAGTTCCGGGAGCGGGTGCAGGTGAAGCCCGGGGACAAGGTGCGCATCCGCTCCAGCCTCCAGCGCTCACACGGACACCGCTTCAAGGTCGAGCTGGCCTGAGCGACCTCCAGGCCCTCGGGGCTCAAATCCCCGGGGGCGTGCGCGGCAGCTCCGTGCCGAACACCGCCTGGAGCAGGTCGACCAGGCCGGGCCACGCCTCCGCGCCCAGCCACAGGCCCTCCTCGACGTGCTCGACGCTCATGGCGAGTGACGCGTTCTCGAAGAGCTTCGCGGACAGCACGCCCTCCGGAGGCAGGCGGCCCTCCACCTGGAGCACCTGACCATCCCAGCGGAAACCCGGTGGCAACAGGCGCTCCGCCATGGCGCGCAGCGCGGAGCGGCCGGCCCCCGCGCGCAGCAGGCCCATCACCAGCGACGAGGCGCCGCGCGACTCCTCCAGCTCGACGCGGCCGGGCGTGCGCAGCCACAGCCGGTAGCGCCCCGAGGCGAACTCCACGCGCTCCAGCGTCGTCTCCACGCGCACCTTCCAGCCCTTCACGGACAGGCGGATGTCATAGAGCTCCGGGCGGGCCTCCCAGTGGCGCAGCTCCACGTTCTTCGCCTTGACCAGCAGCTGGCGCACCACCGTCTCCACGCGCACGTGGGACAGCCGCAGCCGCTTGCCGCCCACGTCCACCGCGACGTCTCCGGAGAGCGGGGACGGCAGGCGCTTCGCCCACTCCCGAGCGCCCTCCAAGAGCTTCATCGCCAACGACTGACCCGACATCCATGTCCTCCCGAGTGCGCGCGCAGCATGCACCGGATTCGCGTCGTGCGAAGGAAGCCCTCGGGTGCGAGGGCCTGTCACCCCGGAAGCTCAGGGGGCGAGCGGCGGGAAGCGTCCGGCCTCCCAGTCCGCCAGCCGCGCGCGGCCCTCGGCCACGCTGTCCACCACGAAGTTCCACCAGATGACCAGCGGGTCCGGCAGCGGCTCACCGCCCAGCACCACCGCCCGGCCGCCCCGCACCGAGTGCAGCGCCAGCGCGGCGCCGCCGTCCTCCAGGTGCGCGAGCACGCCCCGCTCCACCGTCGTCCCGCCCACGGCCACCTCCCCGTCCGCCACGTAGAGCGCGAGCGCGTGCGTGGGCTCCACGGGCAGCGACACCGAGGCGCCCGCCTCCAGCTCCACGTCCAGGTACGTCAGGGGATGGAAGGTGGGCACGGGGGACACGGCGTCCCCCAGCCGGCCGGCGAGCACGCGCACCCGGGCGCACTCGTGCTCGACGAGGGGCAGCTTGGAGGCGGGGACATGCTCGAAGGACGGCGTCGTGTGGCGGTGCTCGCGCGGCAGGGCGACCCAGGTCTGCAGGCCGTGCAGCGGGGCGGCGCCGGGGCTCGAGTCGACATCCTCGGCGTGGACGATGCCGCGTCCGGCGGTCATCCAGTTCACGTCCCCCGGGTGGATGTCCTGCACCGAGCCCACCGAGTCGCGGTGACGGATGGCGCCGGAGAACAGGTACGTCACCGTCTGGAGTCCCACGTGGGGATGGGGCGGCACGGACATGGTGCCCGGCGTGGCGGGGGCGGGGCCGAAGTGGTCGCAGAAGACGAAGGGGCCCACGCGCCGCAGCTCCACCCTGGGCAGGGCGCGCAGCACCCGCGACTCGCCCACCAGCTCCGTCGGCTTCGCGGTCCACAGGGCCGCGACGCCGCGCTCCACCGAAGGGTCCACGCGCGCCGCCACTGATGACTCCTTCCCCATGCTCGATTCTCCTGGCCGGGCGCCCCGTGTCGTGGAGCCCGGATGCCGGATGCTAGTATCACCCGGCCTTCTCCTCGCGCATCCCCCCGGACCCATGGCACGAGCCTCCGCCGCACTCCCGGTCGAACCGTCCCTCGCCCTGCCCAGGGCCTTCTGGAAGCGCTTCGCCCGCGAGCACTGGGACGTGGGGCCCACCCTCTTCCCCAGCCTGTTCCCCCGCCACTTTCCATCGCCCGCCGAAGTCTTCGAGGCGCTGGTGGACGTGGGCACGCGCTACCGCCAGGGCGAGGTGATGCTGCCGGTGCGCTTCTACGTGGAGCACGAGGCCACGGCGGAGGGACCGCCGGAGGTCTTCGCGGCCGTGGCGATGTCGCGCTACCTGCCCCTGGCGGAAGACGGCGACGTCGACGGGTACGCGCGGCGGATGGAGCACCTGCTCCACGGACGCAGGTTCGGGCTGGTGCTGAGCAACACGCAGAGCCACCACTGGAGCCACTGGCTCCAGATGCGCACCTTCCTGTCCGGCGTCCACGGCGCGCTCGGCGTGCCGCTGGGGGGCGCGGACTCCGCGCTGTTCCTGGGCAACTACCGACACACGCCCTTCGGCATCCACAAGGATGACCTGCACGTCTTCTACTTCGTCATCCGGGGACGTCGACGGATGAGCTTCTGGCCGCTGGAGGCGATGCGCTCCAGACCGGAGGTGGCGCCGCACGCGGACCCGGGGCTGAAGGACCGGCCACATGGCGTGGTGCTGCGCGACGCGGAGGACACGCGTCAGGTGATGGCGCAGGCGAGCTTCCTGGAGGCCGGCGCGGGCGACATCATGTACTGGCCCTCGTCGTACTGGCATCGCTCGGAGCCGAGCGAGGGCCTCACCATCGCCGCCTCGCTGGGCTTCAACTTCCGCGCGCCCATGTTCCTGGACCGCGCGCCCGAGCAGCCGTGGCCGCAGCGGCTGTCCCATGGAGAGCTGCCCCGGGTCGAGGGTTGGGCGCTGCCGAGGTCGGTGCGCGACGCGCTCGGCAAGCAGGGGCGCGGACAGGGCTTGCGCACGACGCGCAACACGCTCACCGAGGGCTGGGTGCGCTTCCTCACCAACGGCGCGCTGGATGGGCCGCCTCCGGAGGCGCGGGGGCTCTCGCCGCTCACGCCCGAGGACACGGTGGTGGGCAGCCCCGCGCGCCCCATCGTCACCGTGCCGCTGGAGGGCGGACAGGTGGTGGTGGCGGCCAATGGGTTTTCGCGGACGCTGCGCCCTTCGCCGGTGGCGCGGCGGCGGCTCGAGGCGCTGACGGAGACGCTGAGCTCCGGCAGGCCGGTGTCGGTGGGGACGTTGGAGGAGGACTTCTTCCGGCGACTGCCGCCGCGTGCGTTTCCTCGCGTGGGGGTGCGCTCGCTGCTGGATGAGCTGGCGCGGTGGCGCGCGGTGTGGCGCCACGAGCCCGTGCGTCGGCGCTGACGGCTCAGCCTCCCGGCGGAGGGAGGACCAGGGTGGGCGTGCCGCAGCCCTCCGCCGAGGGGAAGAAGGCCAGGTCCGAGCCCACGCCGCGCAGGGAGCGGAACGTCTCGAGCACGGGCAGCTCCAGCTCCAGCGGCTCCACGCGGTGCACGCGGCGGCCGTCGCGGACCTCCCAGCCTCCCGCGATGAGCGACACGATGCCGGGCGTGGGCATGGTGGAGAAGTTCTCCACGCGCGCCACCAGCTCCGTGTAGTCGGCGGGCAGGGTGTCCTCGCGCGGCAGGACGCAGAAGTTGAGGGCCGTGGGCGTCGCCGGGTGCACGAGGTCGCGGAGCCCTCGGCCTCCAGGTTCGACGCCGAGGCGCGCGGCCGTCTCCTCCGAGTGGAGGAAGCCCACGAGGCGCCCCTCGTCGACGAGGCGCAGGACGCGGGTGGGCCGGCCTTCGTCATCGAGCTGACGGCGCTGGAGGCCGCGCGGGTCCAGCGGGTCGTCCTCCACGGTCAGGATGGAGGGGAAGAGCTTGCGGCCCACGGCGCGCACGAGCGCGGGCGTCGCGGTGGCGATGTCTCCTCGCAACAGCCACGTGAGCCCCGCGACGAGCGGCGCCGCGACCAGGGGCCGCAGCACGAGCGGGAGCGCGCGGTCCGCTTGCTTCGCGGGTCCTTCGAGCGCGGCCACGGCGTCGGCCAGCCGGGCGCGGATGGGCTCGAGGTCGCCCTTCCCCTTCGAGGCCTCCCAAGAAAGGGGCACGGCGTCCACCACCGCGCCGCGAGAGGTCTCGCAGCGCAGGAAGGCGACCTCCTGATGGGTCCGACGGAACGCCTCGAAGCCGTCGCTTCGCACGGACAAGGCGCCCGTGCATTCCTGCTTCACCACCAGGGCCTGCACGACGACGCCGGGGGGCAGCACGTCCTTCACCATGCGTTCGGCGCACCGGTGGGCGCGAGAGAAGTCCGTCGCCCCGCGCCATGCGTCCGTGGGCAGCGGGGTTCCTGGCGACGGTGTCGTGGGGAAGACCCCGGTCGACCCCGTGCGAGCCTTCTCCTCCGCGGACAGCAACACCTGCTCCAGGGTCGCCCGGTCATGCACGCAATCGATGGCGGTGCCCACGGCCTCCCCGAGCCAGACCCGGGCCGAGACGGTGAGCGCACCACCGGAGCTGCTGGAGAAGGTCTTCGAGGCGACGTCGTAGTCCAGCGACAGGTTGTCGTACGACAGCAGGTAGAGCTCCACGCCCCGCCAGCCACGCTCGCGGCCCAGACGGTCCATCACCTCCCGCGCCAGGACACTCCAGTCCTGGGGCGACAGGCCGCCCGTGGAGACCAGGCTGGCGTCTTCCAACCTCACGTCCTCGTCATGCTCCGACATGCAGACTCCCGACTCGCATCGCTCGGCACATCCGAAACCTGACGACCTGCCCACCGTCATCACGGGATGAAGCCCATCATGAATCAACCAACGAGACCGAGACAGATGCATCACGGAAGTCCGCCACGGCCCTCGACCGGAGGCCCCGCGCACCACGAAGCACGCTCTCCGTGGAGATCGGCTCCCATCGGAGCCCACGGGACTGACCGAGCCAGTCTCATCGCGGGAACCTGGCTGGAGTCCATCGCCGTTCTCGACCCGACACCTTGCTCGCCACGAAGCGCGCGAGCGGCGGAGGCCGGCTCCTATCGGAGCCCGAGGGCCAGACCGAGACAGGCTCGTCGCAGAGACCTGTCCGAAGTCCGTCGCGGCATCAACCCGATGAACTGCTCACCGCGAAGCGCCCCGGCCTCAGGGGCTCGCAGGCTCCCATCAGAATCAGTCGGCGCGCGCCATCGCGCATGACCGAGGGCCCTCTCCCTGGGGCCGTCATGCCCTTCGGCCTGATGCCCGCCCACTGCGAAGCACCCTGTCGACACGGGCTGGCGGGCCTCATCGGAATCAATCGGTGCACCCAGACAGGCTCGAGGCCGAAGCCGCCCGGAGGTCATGCTCGACATCTTCGCGGCGCGTGCGCGTGGGTGGGGTCTCGGTCCAGCAGCGCGCAGCGTGATACAACCCGGAGGGACGCGTTCCCTCGCGCGCCCCCGACGCTGACACAAGGAGCCCTCGTCTTGGATTGGTTCGTGGAGCGGCGCGAAGTCTCCGACGTGCTCCACCTCCGCTCCGGCACACGGATTCTGCCCGCCACCTTCGAGCGTGGCGCCTGTGTCCGCAAAGGTCCCCCGAGCCACGGTGAATACACGTGGACGGAGTTGTCTCGTGGAACACCCGCTCCGGGGCTCCTCCCGTCCGAAGTGCTCGAACGGGCACGTGCGCCGCTCGCCGAGTCCTCCAGGCTCTCGGAGGGCGCCGCGCTCCGTGAGGACGTGGTGCGCCGGCTCGTGGACGTCGCACGCGCGGCCGGGGCGCTCCACCTCGAGGTGACGCTGCGTGAGGTGGACCGCTGGACGCTCCACGCTCAGCCCGAGCGGATGGTGGAGGACCACACGCGCCATGCCTTGCTGGAGGTGAAGGCGTTCCATGGCGAGGCCGGCGGTCCCCGGTTCGATGCGTGGCGCTGCGTCACGCATCCCGACGCCGCGCGCCTCCATGCCGCCCTGCCCTCGCTGGAAGCGTGGGTGGACACGCTGGTGCGTGAGCTCCGGGAGACGACTCCCGCCGTGCCGTGCCCCGACGATGCGCTGCCCGTGCTCTTCCCTCCGGGCGCGGCGTCCGCGTGCTTCTTCCATGAGGTCTGCGGCCATCCCCTGGAGGGCGATGTCGTCGCGCGCGGCGGCTCCTTCCTCGCGCGCAGACTGGGACAGCGCGTGGCCGAGCCCTTCGTCCACGTGTCCGACGACCCCACGGATGCGCAGGGTGCGCTCGGCTTCACGTGGGATGACGAGGGGCACGCCGCGCGCGCGGTGCCCCTGCTGCGTGGAGGCATCGTCACCTCGCCCATGCTGGATGCGCGCAGCGCCCGCGCGCTCGGCCTGGAGCCCAACGGTCATGGCCGGCGCGTGGACTTCCGTCACCCGCCCCTGCCACGCATGGCGCACACCCGCGTGGAGCCGCATGAAGGCGACCTGGCGTCCCTCCTCGCGGACGTGGGCCACGGGCTGCTCGTGCAGCACCTCACGCCGCGGCACATGAACCTCCTGTCGGGGGACTTCAGCTTCCACATCGTCGAGGCGCGCCTGGTGCGCGACGGGCGCGCGGGCCCTCGCGTGGGCCCCGGCGTCCTCTCCGGCAACGGGCTGACGGCGCTGGCCCACATCGATGCGGTGGGCGCCGACGCGCGCAACCTCTTCGCCACGCGAGGGTGCCGCAAGCTGGACCATGGCCCGCTGCCCGTGTCCTTCGGGCAGCCCTCGGTCCGCTTCCGCGAGCTGCGCGTGCGGCCCGGGACCTGAGCGGGGGCCCGAGGCGGGCACCTGCCGCCACGAGCTCGCTCCTCCAGCCGAGGACGCGAAACCTCGGGGCGAATGCTCGCGTGGCCTACCGCCATCCGGGCGCGCGCCTCATGGCCGCGGCATCCGAGCTAACCAGGCGGAGACCGGGTGCATCGAAGTCGGAGCGCGTGCTCTCGTGACGTACCGCCCCTACACACGAACCCTCACGACCGAAGCATCCCCACGAAACGAACCGAGGACGGCTCCTCGACATCGGAGCGCGTCCTCGTGTCACGACCCAAAGGCCTGGGGGCCCTCGTCGCTACTCCGCCGGCGGACCCTCGGGGTCGACAGGTTCCTCGGGCAGCTCCACGGGCGGAGGCGGGATGTAGCAGGTCCATGTGGGCTCCGGCTCCGGCGGCGGCGGGTCCTCGAGCCCACCACCGGGAGGCGGCTCCTCGCCCGGCGGCATCGGAATCTGCCCGAAGGCCCGGTACACGCTCACCTCACCCGGGCGCGGCTCCACGATGACCGGCGGAATCAGGTACGGCCGGGGCGGCGCCTCGGGGTCCGGCTCCGGCTCCGGCACGAAGGTGTCCACCAGGTTCACCGTCACCGGCTCCGTGGCGTTGGGCGGCAGCACCAGCGCGAAGTAGCCCAGGAAGCTCTCCGAGCCGGGCAGCACCATGAAGCCCATCGGCGACTGCCCCGGCAGCGGAGCCTCCTCCACGGGCGCCCAGTCGAGCGGGAAGAGCCGCCCCGCGGACGCCTCCGCGATGCTGGACACCGGCGTCTGGAACAGGTCCGCCAGGAAGCTCATGTCGTGCACGAACAGGAGCGCGACACCGCCCGTCTTCGTCGGGTCCAACAGGTCCGCGGGCGTCGTCGGCGTGCCCGCCTCCGTCATCGCCTGCGCCACCGCGTCCAGCGCGCCCGTGTTGCCCACGAGCACCGCGGCCTGGCCGTAGCACTGCGTGACGCTCGCCAGGATGGGCCGCACGTACGTCGTGGGGAAGTACGTCGTCGTCGGCATCGGGACGGGGAAGTCGGGGTTCGGCTCCACCGGCTCCTCGGGAGGCGTCGCGGACGCGAGATAGGCCGTCGTCTCACCCGACGGAGCCCCCACCACCGACCAGGTCCCTCCGAAGTCCGACGGCGCCGACACCAGCGCGCCGCCGCCCTCCGGTGACGACAGCGACACCTGCCCCCCCATGATGGCGGACAGGAAGGTGTACGGCCCCTCGAAGAGGCCGGGCAGCGCGTTGCCGGCCTCCTCCTCGGGCACCGTCATGAAGGCGACGAGGAACGCCTCCGGGTCGTAGAGCACGCCGGAGACGTTCGTCGTGCGCGCCGGCAGGTCGACGACGGGCGCGGTGTCCGGCGGGATGTTGACGGGCGCGTCGGAGCTGGAACACCCACCGGCGGCGGCGAAGAGCAGGAAGCTGGAGGCTAGGGAGCGGAGCTTCATCGCGGTCCTCGAAGGGCTCAGCGCGCCGGCAGCACGTGCTCGGCGGGAACCGTCGTCACGTGGCAGGCGTTGGCGCAGTTGCCAAAGGCGTTGGGGGGAGAGTTGAGCTCCTGGAACTGCAGGTCGAAGTACTCGGTGCCGTGCGTGCCCGGGTGGCAGCCCGCGCACGCGTTCATGCTCGGACGCAGCGTGCTCTCGCGCGTCAGGTGGCACAGGGTGCAGTCACCCTTGTTCTGCGCGTACTTCGGCGACGAGATGTGCAGCCGGTGGATGAAGTCCGACACGTGCCCCACCACGTCGTCGTGGTGACACACCTTGCACGTCTCCACGTGGTCCACCGAGACGCCGTGGTGCACGTTGCTCAGCGAGCCCACGCCGTTGTGGCACACCTGGCAGTTGCCGATGCGGCCCGGGTACGAGGTCGGCGCGGCCTGGCCCACCTGGAAGAAGAACGGGTCCAACCGGTTGAGCCGCTCACCCTCGTAGTTGCGGTGCCCCTTGAGCAGGATGGCGTAGGTGCCGGGCTTCGCGTCCGGAGGCAGCGGCACCGCGTAGCGCGTCGTCGGACGCACCGCCATGCCGCCCGCGACGGCCATGATGTCCGGCGGCACGTAGAACTGCGGCTCGCTCGCGGCCGGATAGGCGAAGTAGTCCTTGGGCACATAGTCCCCGTTGACCACCTTCAGGTTCTGCAGCGGACCCACGACCTTGAAGCCGGACTCGGACGCGCTGCTGTCACGCCACGTCAGCAGCATCTGCTCGTTGAAGTAGGCCAGGCCGTTGGAGCCCTCCCCCAGGTAGTCGAAGTAAGACGGCATGGAGTCGCGCGGGTGCAGGCCGTGGCCGTCGCCGTCCTGCAGCGACACCACGAAGTCCACCGTCTCACCGGCGTTGAAGAAGGTGCCGTTGGCGGGGCGCGACACCTGCACCTGCTGCTTGAGGCCGAAGCCGCACGGCGTGGGCACGTCCGTGGCCAGCCCGTCCGGCCCCAGCTGGTAGCACGTCGCGAGCCGCTCCGAGGAGGGCTGGAAGGTGACGGGGAAGAGGAACGGCTTGAGCGGCAGCTGGCTCCAGGTGAGGCGGATGACGCCCTCGCCCCGCAGGTCCGGCATGGTGAAGGACTTGAACGGGTTGGTGGAGTTGGCGAGCGACACCTTCACCGCCGTGGCGAACTCGAGCGCGTCGTAGTTCTCCGCCCGGCGCGGCGTCGGGTCTCCGGGGAACAGCGGGCGCTGCAGGCCCGTTACCGTGAAGCTGGCGCGGGTGCGGCCCGTGACGGCGCTCTCCGCGAGGAAGTCCCGGCGCGAGTACGTGATGCTGGTGCGCACGTTGCCGTCCGCGTCCAGCACCTCCAGGAGGAACGTGTCGTCCGTGGCCAGCATCCACGCGGCGTTCTCGTAGAAGGTCTCGCGCAGGAACGTCTTCGGCTCCAGGCGCTTCCACGCGTCGCGCCCCGAGGACAGGCCGGACCAGTCCAGGTCCTTGAAGAGCGACTCCATCCGCATCCACGCGGCCGGCGTGCGCCTGTCGTTGGGGTCCTCGAAGCGCGCCAGCTCCACGTCCATCGCGGAGAACTCGCGCAGGAAGTACAGCTCCCCCGGCGTGACGATCATCCGGGCGAAGGGCTCCACCGGCTCGAAGGGCTTCGTCTCCGAGGGGTAGCCGTTGTTCAGGTTGTAGCAGGTGGCGCCATAGTCCGGCAGGTTCAGGTCACCCTTCGTCACGGGCTCACCCGTGGGAAGCATGGCGCAGCCCTTGTACCAGAGCAGGGACAGCGAGATGGCCCCGGAGGCGGAGCTCGAGTACGGGTCGAACGCTCGCGCACCACGGCCACGCGTGCCTTCCACGTCGGACGTGTCGAGCAGGTTGCAGCCCGAGGCAACCGCCAGCACCAGGAGCATCAGGACGCACTTCTTGAAGGACAGGGTCATGAGATTCGAGTCCAGCGCGGCTCACCAGCGCAGGGCACGGTGACGTTCAGCGGAGGGCTAGGCGTGTATCCTACTTTCTCAGAAAGCGCCGCGCCAATTCATGGGCCCGTGGCGCGCTGCGTTGCCGTGCCCTGGGTCTTGAGGAAGCGGTACACGGCGCGAAGGTCCTCCTCCTTCATGGAGGAGAAGGCGCGCCAGGGCATGGACAGCTTGTTGACCTGGCCCTTCTTGCTGGGGGCGGGGGCCAGGTCCTTGAAGGCGGTGAAGCGGGCGACGAAGGCGTCCTCGCTCAGGTCCTTCAGGATGGGCCCCTCCGGGAGCAGGGACGGCACGGGCTCCTCGCCCAGGGGCGTGGGGGCGGCGCGGCCTCCGGCGAAGGGCCTGGGCTCCTCGTCCGCGCTGGCGTGGCAGAAGGCGCACTGGGCGATGGTGGCCAGGTAGCGGCCCCGGGAGACGTCGTCCTGGGCGGGCTCGGCCACGGGTCCGGGCAGGGGGCCGGCCAGGTCCTTGATGTCCGCGAGCACCTCGGGCGCGAGCTGGGAGGGAGGCGTGGGGAGGGCCACGGCGGGCACGGTGCGCAGCCACGCGACGACGGCCTTCGCGTCACCGTCGGACAGGGTGGCGCGCCACTCCATGTACGGCATCATCGGGAAGAGCGTGCGGTCGCCCTGGCCGTAGCCCTCGCGCAGGGTGCGCAGCAGCTGGGCGTCGGTCCACCTGCCCACGCCGTGCACCGGGTCGGAGGTGATGTTGGGCGCGCACAGCGTGCCGGGGAGGTCCCACTCCGGGCCGAAGCACACGCCGGCGAGCGGAGGACCCGACAGGGGTCCACCGAAGCGGCCCGTGTCGCGCCGCGTGTGACAGTCCACGCAGCCGAGCACCGACTCGCCCAGGTAGCGGCCCCGCTCCACGAGCGCGGCCTGGGCGGACACGGGCTTGGGGGCGGGAGGCGCGGCGGGCTTCGCCTCGACGACGGCGGGCGGCGGCGGCGGCTTGGGGGCCGCGTCCTTCTCCCGACAGCCGCTCACGGCGACCAGCAGCGCCACCACGGACACGCACCTCTCCCAGCTTCGGCCCCCGGCATTCACGTTCGAGCGACTCCTGTGGCTAGTCCAATGCGGGCGCGTCCGGAGGACGGCCCAGGCGCAGGGCCGCGAGGGCCCGGCGGTATTCGATGGGGAGCCGGTCCGCCTTCACGGGGACCTCTCCGGAGAAGTCCAGCGGGTGCGCGCGCGGGCGCTGCCCCTCCGCGACGCGGCGGTCCTGCTCCAGGATGGCCGACTCCGACTTCACGAACAGCTCCGCGAAGTTGCGGATCCTCGGGTGGTACGAGGCGAAGTAGAAGCACTGCATCTTCTCCTCCGACCAGGGCGAGGCCACCGCGTAGACGGTGTGCGGATAGAAGAGCGTGGGCTTGAAGGTGAGCCGCGCGGTGAAGGGGAACGTCACCTCGTACGTGAGCGTGGTGCGGTCCACCCGGGGTGGAGCGCTCCCCACCGCGGGCGCCAGCGCCGGGTAGACAATCTGCGCGCGCAGCCCGTCCGGCAGCTTCTCCACGTCATACGCCGGCACCTCGGGCTGCTCCGGATTGCCGAACGTGCCCTCATGAACGAACGATAGGTGAGCCACGTCCAGGACGATTTCCACCATGCGTCCGGCGGACGTGTCCCAGTCCAGGCGGGGCAGCGGCACCGTGGCCACCGTCGCGCTGTCGGCCAGCTCCGGCCACTCGGGCAGCGGCGCCGCGGGCTCGGGCGAAAGACAGACCCAGATGAGCCCATGCCGCTCCGCGGCAAGGTAGCTGCTCACCCGGGCCCGCTCGGGGACGGGCGTCTGGGGTTGAGAGGGAATGCGGACACACGAGCCGCTCTGGGCGTATGTCCATCCATGGAACGCGCAGCGAAGTCCCTGGGGTGTGACAGTCCCGGCGGAGAGGTCTGCTCCGCGGTGCGCGCAGTAGCGTTGGGTGGCCGCGACACCGGAGGCGGTGCGCCAGAGGACCAGCTCCGTCTCCAGGAGCCGGGCGGCCAGGGGGCCTTCCCGAAGCTCATGGGCGTACGCCACCGGATGCCAGTACGGGACGAAGGTGTCCCGGTACGAGCGGACCTCGCCAGCCGTGCTCATGCCAGGGCGAGCGGGGCGATCTTGCTTTCAATCTCCTCGAGGAGGAAGTCGATCTCCTCTATCTCATCGAGCTTCTCGGGAGCAGCTGACACCGCCTCGGGAGCCTCGGAGGGATTCGGAGTGGATACCGCGTTCGCCGCTGTTTCGGATGGGGACTGAACCGCCTCTTCCGACGCCATGTGGGTGGCCTCCACTACGCAGGGGGAGGTGGATGCTCGGAGGAAGAGCGGGGGAATGTCAACCCACCGTGGGTTTCCACGCGTGTCACAACACCACTAGACTGCGGCCCTCCATGCCCCCTGCCCCCTCTGTCGTGCGCATCGTGGCCATGTTGTGTCTGATTCATGGCACGGCTCACGCGGAGCCCTGGAAGAAAGCCAGACCGGGCGTCACGACCGAGGCGCAGCTGCGCATCCTGTTCGGCGAGCCCGACGCGAGACGCCGCGAGGACGGCGCGCTGGTGCTCGACTATCAGGGGCAGTCCTCGCCAGCGGGGACGCAGCGCGCGCGCTTCACCGTCGATACACGCACGCGCAAGCTGCGGCGCATCGATGTCTTCCCCACCCGCGCGCCCACGCGCGCCGCGGTGGAGAAACAATTCGGCCCCGCGTGTCCCAAGACGGGCTGGAGCAAGAAGCCCTGCTACGTGGTGAAGGCCACGGCGGACACCTCGCTGTATTTCCATTATCCGTCGCGGGGCCTCGCGGTGTTCTTCGCCGGTGGCGACGTGCGCGCGCTGACGTATCAGAAGCCCGTGCGAGGCAAGCTCGCGCTCACCGCGAGCGTGGAGCCGCCGCCGGAGCTGTCCTCCGCCGGCACCGTGGCCCCGGAGGAGGCAGGCGACACGGTGTCCGCCTCCGGCACCGCGTCCGAGGACGATACGGAGACGGCGGACGGCAACACGGTGGAGGCCTTCGCGGAGCCCGCCGCCGCCACGCAGCCCGCCGTGGCGAGCCTGGAGCTGGCGGTGCCCACCATCGAGGGCGAGACGGAGGCCCCGCGCCCCGCGCCGCCCATGGACGTGGACACGTCGCTGCGGCCGGTGGTGGTGGATGACGTGGCCGCGTCGGGCACGAGCGTCGCCTCCGCGGCGGGAGGTCCCACCGCGGGGCCCCAGCCGGTGACGGAGGACGCCGTCGAGGAGGACCCGCTGCACCCCTCCGCGTTCCTCAAGGTGCCCGAGCTGCTCACGGTGGGCGGCTTCTATCTGCAGCGCGCGGAGGTGGCCGGGGCCAGGCGCGCGAGCACGTCGGCCACGGGAGTGGACCCGTTCTTCCCGGCGCTCCTGGATGTGTACCTGGACTTCAAGCCGTTCGACGGGCTGCGCAGCTTCGCGGTGGGCCGCATGGCGTACGACCCGCTGGACCCGGTGCTCTCCACGCCCGCGACGAGCCTGGACCGGCTGTGGATCTACTTCGGCCTGTTCGACCACGTCTTCATCACCGCGGGGCGGCAGCACATCAAGTGGGGCAGCTCCAAAATCTGGAACACCACCGACTTCCTGCGCGCGCGCAACCCGGACCCGCTGTTCCTCTATGACTTGAGGCCGGGCGTGGACATGGTGAAGGTCAACGTGCCGTGGGAGGAGATGGCGGCCAACCTGTGGCTCATCGGCACGGCGGACCTGTTGGACGAGGTGACGGCGGACGGGGACCGCGTGCGCTACGGCGGCGCTGTGCGCGCGGAGATGGCGCTGGGCACCAGCGAGCTGGCGGTCTCGGGCTCGTTCATGGAGGGCCGGCGGCCCCGCTACGGCGTGGACTACTCGATTGGCCTGGGGCGGCTGGACTTCAACACCGAGATTGCCCTGGTGCACGGCGCGGACGTGGCCACGTGGGAGCGCTCGCGGGCGGGGGGCTTCCAGGTCCGGGCGCTCGACGGGCTCCAGGTGCAGGCCAGCGGCGGCGCGCAGGTGGAGCTGCGCGTGGCGGACACGTTCAAGACGGTGGTGCGGCTGGAGGGGTTCTACAACCAGCTGGGCAGCGACGACCGCGAGCTGCTGACGTGGGTGCAGGCGGTGGGTGACTTCCAGCCGCTCTACTTCGGCCGCTTCTACGGCATGGCGCAGGTGGCCGTCACCGCGCGCAACATCTACGAGCCCACGACGACGCTCACGGTGATGGGCAACGTGGGAGACCCGTCCTACGTGGCGCGCCTGGACATCAATGCCTCCCGGCTGCGCGACGTGACGGTCGCCGCCTACGTGGAAGTTCCTTTTGGAGAGCGCGGCGGCGAGTTCCGCTTCCAGCCCGACGCCAGCATCGCCCCCAGCGCGCCGGTGGACATGGGCCTGTTCCGCGCCGGCATCAACGTTCGACTCCGGCTCTGAGAGCACAGACTTCACGATGACCGCTCACGACGATTCCGCCCCGACCTCCCCCGGTCCGCACGGACGGAAGGCTCCCCCTGTCGACTCCGCCGCCGCGCCCGACGCCGCCCCCGTGGCCGGGCGCGCGATGGCCCCACGTCCCGTCCTCACCGAGGCGCTGCGGCACCAGGTGCTCGTCACCTTCAATGCCTCCGAGCAGCACCTGGAGGGCGGCGACACGGTGGTGGCCTGCTTCGAGCAGCAGGTGGACCGCGCGCCGGACGCGACGGCGCTCGACTTCGAGGGCACCCGGCTGACGTACCGGCAGCTCGACGAGCGCGCCAACCAGCTCGCGCGCTATCTGCGCTCGCTGAGCGTGGGGCCGGAGACGCGCGTCGCGCTGTGCGCGGAGCGCTCGGTGGAGCAGGTGGTGGGGATGCTGGGCATCCTCAAGGCGGGAGGCGCGTTCGTTCCGCTGGACCCGGCGCATCCCGCGGAGCGGCAGGGCTTCGTGCTCTCCGACAGCGGCGCGCCCGTGGTGCTCGCGCGGCAGCAGATGCTGGACGAGCTGCCGCTGCGCGGCGAGCTGACCGTGGAGCTGGACGGCCTGCTGCCGCCGTTCGCGCGGCACTCCGTGGAGCGGCTGGAGGCGGTCGCCTCGGCGGACCATCTGGCGTACGTCATCTACACGTCCGGCTCCACGGGGCGGCCCAAGGGCGTGCTGGTGGCGCACGCGGGGCTGCGCAACACGGCGCTGGCCGCAGTGCGGGCGCATGGGTTCCGGTCCGAGGACCGGGTGCTCCAGTTCGCGTCGATGAGCTTCGACGCGTCCGTGTGCGAGGTGTTCGCCACGCTGCTCGCGGGTGCGACGCTGGTGCTCGCGCCCCGACAGCGGCTGCTCCCGGACGCGCCCCTGCGGACTCTCTTGAGAGAGAGCGCCGTCACCGCGGTGACGTTGACGCCGTCAGTGCTGGCGCAGCTGGAGACGGACGGGCTGGAGGGCCTGCGCACCGTCATCTCCGCGGGCGAGGCCCTTCCCATCGCGGTGGCCGAGCGCTGGGGCCAGGGCCGGCGGCTGCTCAACGCGTATGGACCGACGGAGGCCACGGTCTGCGCGGCGATCACGCCGTACGCGGTGGTGCCGGGCGCCATCACCCTGGGCACGCCGTGGCCCAACACGCGACTGTACGTGCTCGATGAGGCGCTGGAGCCGCTGCCTCCTGGCGTCGCCGGAGAGCTGTTCATCGGCGGCGTGGGCGTGGCCCGTGGCTATCTGGGGCGACCGGACCTGACGGCGGAGCGGTTCCTGCCGCATCCGTTCGGCTCGACGCCGGGTGAGCGGCTCTACCGCACGGGAGACCTGGCGCGGTGGACGGTGGACGGCGAGCTCGAGTACCTGGGCCGCATCGACTCGCAGGTGAAGCTGCGCGGCATGCGCGTGGAGCCGGGCGAGGTGGAGGCCGTCCTCGCGCGCCATCCGGAGGTCCGCGAGGTCGCGGTGGTGGCTCGCGAAGTCGCGGAGGGCGAGCTGGCCCTGGTGGCCTTCCTCGTCCCCGCCGAGGGACAGGATGAGACCCGGGTGAGCGCGGTGCTGCGCCCGTGGTTGAAGCAGCAGCTCCCCGAGCACCTGGTGCCCTCCGCGCTCGTGACGCTCACCGCGCTTCCGCTGACGTCCTCCGGGAAGGTGGACCGGAAGGCGCTGGGCTCGTTGTCGCTCGGCCGCGTCGACGCCGCGAGCGCGTCCGCGGACAGCGCGCCGCGTGGAGAGCTGGAGGTGCTGCTGGCGGGGTTGTTCCAGCAGGTGTTGGGCGTGGAGCGGGTGGGCCGGGACAGCGACTTCTTCGAGTTGGGCGGGCACTCGCTGAGCGCCACGCGACTGCTGGCGCGCGTGCGGCACGCGGTGGGTGTGGACCTGCCGCTGACGGCGCTGTTCTCGCACGCGACGGTGGCTCGTCTGGCCCGGGCGCTGGGTCCCATCTCCGAGTCGCTCTCGGCGTCACTCGCCGGCCCCACGCCGCTCCCCGCGGACGTCGCGCCCATGACCTCCCTGGCGCAGGAGCGGCTGTGGTTCCTCCAGCAGCTCCAGCCGGATTCGGCGGCGTACCTCGTCGTCGATGCGCTGGAGCTTCGGGGCACGCTGAACAGGGCCGCGCTGGAGGACACGCTGCGGCGACTGGTGGAGCGGCACGCCGCGCTCCGCGTCACCTTCACGCCCGTGGAGGGGAGCCCGCGACTGCGCGTCCATCCGGTCCGCGAGCCGCTGCTCACGGTGGAGGACGTGTCACGCCCGCCGAATGAGAGCGGGACGGCGGAGGCGTTGCTCCAGCGCAGGCTGCGCGAGGAGGCCTCGCGACCGCTCTCGGTGGAGGAGGGGCCGCTGTATCGGTTCCACCTGTTCACGAGCGGCCCCGAGCACCAGGTGCTGCTGCTGGTGCTGCATCACCTGGTGGTGGATGGCCTCTCGATGGGCATCCTCCTCAACGAGCTGGCGACGACGTACTCCGCGATCCAGGAAGGCCGCGTCCCGCCTCCCGCGCCCGCCACCCTGGACTACGTGGACCTGTCCGCCTGGCAGCGCACGCCCGAGGTCCGCGCGCGCGAGGACATCCACCTCGACTACTGGAAGCGACAGCTCGCCGACGCGCCGTCGCTGCTCGCGCTGCCCACGGACAAGCCTCGGCCGCCGGTGTTGTCCGACCGCGGCGCGTACTCGCGTCGCCACGTGTTGCCTCGCGAGGTCCGGCTGCGGCTGGAGGCGCTCTGCCGAGAGCACCAGGTGACGCCGTTCATGGCGCTCTACGCCGTGTTCGCCACGCTGCTCCAGCGCTACTCGGGCGAGCGCGAGCTGTGCATCGGCACGCCGGTCTCCGGACGCACGCACGCGGCCTCCGAGGACATCGTCGGGCTGTTCATCAACACGCTCGTCCTGCGGACACATCTGCTGCCTTCCGCGCCGTTCTCCATGTTGCTGGCGCACGTGTGGGCGACCGCGCTGGAGGCCTTCAGTCACCAGGATGCGCCGTTCGAGCGGGTCGTCGATGCGCTCCACGTCGAGCGCAGCCTCAGTCACGCGCCCCTCTTCCAGGTGATGTTCGACCTGCGCCGCGTCGACTCGCCCCTCTCCTTCTCCGGCCTCTCCTCTCAGCACGTCTTCGTCGACAATGGCGCCAGCCAGCTCGACCTCGCCCTCACCGCCACCGAGCTGCCCGACTCCTCCCTCCAGCTCTTCTTCCAGTTCCGCACCGACCTCTTCGAGCACGCCTCCGTCGAGCGCATGCTCTCCCACTTCGTCATCCTCCTCGAACAGGTCCTCGCCTCGCCCCAGGCGCCCCTCTCCAGCCTCTCGCTGCTCTCCGTCGAAGAGCGCCAGCGCGTCCTCTTCGACTTCAACGATTCTCACCGTCCCTTCGACTCCGACGGCACCGTCGCGTCCCTGCTGCTTGCCTCCTTCGCGAGGACGCCTGACGCCGTTGCTCTCGTCGCTCCCGACGCCACCCTCACCTTCTCCCAGCTCCACTCTCGCGCTTCGCGTCTCGCCGCGCATCTCGCGGCTCTTGGTGCGCGTCCGGAAGCTGTCGTCGGTGTCTGTGTCGAGCGCTCGTCCGAGGCTGTCGTCTCCCTCCTCGCCGTCCATCTTTCCGGCGCAGCGTGCCTCCCTCTGGAGCCTTCGCACCCGCCAGCCCGGCGCGCACAACTGCTTCAGCAGTCCCGTGCATGCCTCGTCGTCTCTTCGCCTGCTCTCTTCGCGGATGTGCAGCTTGGGATTTCGCTCGTCGAGCCTGCTACGGCGCAGCGTGCTGACGCAGCACTGGCGGAGCCTCTGCGCGCCCTGCCCGACAACCTCGCCTACGTCCTCTACACCTCCGGCTCCACCGGCACTCCCAAGGGCGTCCTCTCCACCCAGCAGAATGTCGTCCACTGCTTCGACGCCTTCGACGCCCTCTACTCCACCTCCACGGGCCACACCTGGGCCGCCTCCGGCAGCCTCTCCTTCGACATCCACCAGGAGGAAATCCTCTTCAGCCTCTCCCGCGGCGCTCGCGTCATCCTCCGCGACGTCGGCCCTCTTGGCCTCGCCAACGACATCCGCCGCCACTCCGTCTCCCATGTCGTCATCACCCCCTCCTCCCTCGCCACCGCCCTCGAGGAGCCCGGTGCCCTCGACGCCTTCCGCTCCCTCTCCGTCCTCGTCACCGGCGGCGAAGTCCTCCCAGACTCTCTCGTCCAATCCCTCGCGCTGACTTCCACCCGCCTCGTCAACACCTACGGGCCCACTGAAGCCAGCATCAACGTCGCCGCTGAAATCTCCCTCCCTCACCGGCCCGTCCGTCTCGGCAGCCCTCTTCCCCGCTGCCGCCTCTACGTCCTCGACGACTCCCTCCAGCCCCTCCCCCCAGGCGTCCCCGGCAACCTCTTCATCGGCGGCATCTGCCTGGCTCGCGGCTACCACTCACTCCCCCACCTCACCGCAGAGCGCTTCATCCCTGACTCCTTCAGCACCTCTCCCGGCGCTCGCCTCTACGACACCGGCGACAGGGCCCGCTGGAATGACGACGGCTCCCTCTCCTTCCTCGGCCGCTCCGACTTCCAGCTCAAACTCCGCGGCGTCCGCGTCGAAGTCGAAGAAATCGAAGCCGCTCTGCTTCGCCTCTCCGGCGTCCGCCAGGCCGCCGTCCTCCCCTTCCGCCCCTCTCGCGACACCTTCCTCGTCGCCTTCCTCGTTCTCGACGACGGTGCGCCTCCTCTCTCCGCGCTTCGGGACGCACTCGCTTCCTCTCTCCCTGAAGCCCTCGTCCCCTCTCGCTTCCTCTCCCTCCCCTCTCTCCCCTTCACCACCAGCGGCAAGGTCGACAGGACGGCCCTCTCCTCCTTCGACATCTCCGCCGCGGAAGTCCCCTCCTCCGACGCTTCTCCTCGTGGACAGGCCGAGGCGCTCCTCGCCCAACTCTTCGCCGACGTCCTCTCCCTCTCTCACGTCCCTCGCGACGCGGACTTCTTCTCCCTCGGCGGCCACTCCCTCTCCGCCACCCGCCTCGTCTCCCGCATCCGCCTCGCCTTCGGCGTCGAGCTTCCTCTCGCCGCCCTCTTCTCCTCCCCCTCCGTCGCAGGACTCGCTCTCCTCCTCTCCCTGCACCACGACGCGCTCCCGCTCCCCGCTCCTGCTCCCTCCTCTCTTCCTCCTCAGCCCTCCTTCGCGCAGGAGCGCCTCTGGTTCCTCCATCAACTCCTGCCTGACTCCGCCGCGTATGTGATTCCGGAGGCGATCGAGCTGACGGGAGTCCTGGATACAGCCGCCCTGGAGGCCGCGCTGCGACTGCTGCCGGAGCGGCACTCATCGTTGCGCGCGGTCTTCGGTTCGTCGGAGGGGATGCCTCGGTTGGCGTTCCAGCCCGTCCCCGAGCAATTGCTCGACGTGGAGGACCTCCGGCCTCGCGTCCGTGGCGAGGAGGCACTGCGCGCACTGCTCCAGCAACGTCTGGAGGAGGAGAGCTCGCGCCCGTTCTCACTGGAGAAGGGGCCCCTGTATCGCTTCCGTTTGTTCAGGGTCGCGGTCGATCGCCATGTCCTGCTGATAGTCATCCACCACATCGTCGTGGATGGCCTGTCCATGGACCGGCTCCTGAGCGAGTTGGCGCAGTCGTACTCAGAGCTGAGCCGGCAACGAGCGCCGCTGCTCCCCACGCCGCCCCTCACCTACTCGGATATCTCCGCGTGGCAGCGGACCCCCGAGTTTCGCGCGCGTGAGGATGTCCACCTCGACTACTGGAAGCGGCAGCTCGCCGATGCCCCCGCGCTGCTCGCGTTCCCCACCGACAAGCCGCGTCCGCCGGTCCTCACGGATCGAGGCGCCTTCTCGCGTCACCAGGACCTGCCTCGTGAAGTCCGCCTCCGGCTGGAGGCGCTCTGCCGACAGCATCAGGTGACGCCGTTCATGGCGCTCTATGCCGTGTTCGCCACCCTGCTTCACCGTTACTCGGGTGAGCGCGAGCTGTGCGTCGGCACTCCCGTCTCCGGCCGCACGCACGCCGCCACCGAGGACATCGTCGGCCTCTTCCTCAACACGCTGGTCCTTCGCACGCAGCTTCCAGCAGGGATGACCTTCGCCTCGCTGCTGGCGCAGGTCCGGAGCACTTCGCTCGACGCCTTCAGCCACCAGGATGCGCCGTTCGAGCGGGTCGTCGACGCGCTCCACGTCGAGCGCAGCCTCAGTCACGCGCCCCTCTTCCAGGTGATGTTCGACCTGCGCCGCGTCGACTCGCCCCTCTCCTTCTCCGGCCTCTCCTCTCAGCACGTCTTCGTCGACAATGGCGCCAGCCAGCTCGACCTCGCCCTCACCGCCACCGAGCTGCCCGACTCCTCCCTCCAGCTCTTCTTCCAGTTCCGCACCGACCTCTTCGAGCACGCCTCCGTCGAGCGCATGCTCTCCCACTTCGTCATCCTCCTCGAACAGGTCCTCGCCTCGCCCCAGGCGCCCCTCTCCAGCCTCTCGCTGCTCTCCGTCGAAGAGCGCCAGCGCGTCCTCTTCGACTTCAACGATTCTCACCGTCCCTTCGACTCCGACGGCACCGTCGCGTCCCTGCTGCTTGCCTCCTTCGCGAGGACGCCTGACGCCGTTGCTCTCGTCGCTCCCGACGCCACCCTCACCTTCTCCCAGCTCCACTCTCGCGCTTCGCGTCTCGCCGCGCATCTCGCGGCTCTTGGTGCGCGTCCGGAAGCTGTCGTCGGTGTCTGTGTCGAGCGCTCGTCCGAGGCTGTCGTCTCCCTCCTCGCCGTCCATCTTTCCGGCGCAGCGTGCCTCCCTCTGGAGCCTTCGCACCCGCCAGCCCGGCGCGCACAACTGCTTCAGCAGTCCCGTGCATGCCTCGTCGTCTCTTCGCCTGCTCTCTTCGCGGATGTGCAGCTTGGGATTTCGCTCGTCGAGCCTGCTACGGCGCAGCGTGCTGACGCAGCACTGGCGGAGCCTCTGCGCGCCCTGCCCGACAACCTCGCCTACGTCCTCTACACCTCCGGCTCCACCGGCACTCCCAAGGGCGTCCTCTCCACCCAGCAGAATGTCGTCCACTGCTTCGACGCCTTCGACGCCCTCTACTCCACCTCCACGGGCCACACCTGGGCCGCCTCCGGCAGCCTCTCCTTCGACATCCACCAGGAGGAAATCCTCTTCAGCCTCTCCCGCGGCGCTCGCGTCATCCTCCGCGACGTCGGCCCTCTTGGCCTCGCCAACGACATCCGCCGCCACTCCGTCTCCCATGTCGTCATCACCCCCTCCTCCCTCGCCACCGCCCTCGAGGAGCCCGGTGCCCTCGACGCCTTCCGCTCCCTCTCCGTCCTCGTCACCGGCGGCGAAGTCCTCCCAGACTCTCTCGTCCAATCCCTCGCGCTGACTTCCACCCGCCTCGTCAACACCTACGGGCCCACTGAAGCCAGCATCAACGTCGCCGCTGAAATCTCCCTCCCTCACCGGCCCGTCCGTCTCGGCAGCCCTCTTCCCCGCTGCCGCCTCTACGTCCTCGACGACTCCCTCCAGCCCCTCCCCCCAGGCGTCCCCGGCAACCTCTTCATCGGCGGCATCTGCCTGGCTCGCGGCTACCACTCACTCCCCCACCTCACCGCAGAGCGCTTCATCCCTGACTCCTTCAGCACCTCTCCCGGCGCTCGCCTCTACGACACCGGCGACAGGGCCCGCTGGAATGACGACGGCTCCCTCTCCTTCCTCGGCCGCTCCGACTTCCAGCTCAAACTCCGCGGCGTCCGCGTCGAAGTCGAAGAAATCGAAGCCGCTCTGCTTCGCCTCTCCGGCGTCCGCCAGGCCGCCGTCCTCCCCTTCCGCCCCTCTCGCGACACCTTCCTCGTCGCCTTCCTCGTTCTCGACGACGGTGCGCCTCCTCTCTCCGCGCTTCGGGACGCACTCGCTTCCTCTCTCCCTGAAGCCCTCGTCCCCTCTCGCTTCCTCTCCCTCCCCTCTCTCCCCTTCACCACCAGCGGCAAGGTCGACAGGACGGCCCTCTCCTCCTTCGACATCTCCGCCGCGGAAGTCCCCTCCTCCGACGCTTCTCCTCGTGGACAGGCCGAGGCGCTCCTCGCCCAACTCTTCGCCGACGTCCTCTCCCTCTCTCACGTCCCTCGCGACGCGGACTTCTTCTCCCTCGGCGGCCACTCCCTCTCCGCCACCCGCCTCGTCTCCCGCATCCGCCTCGCCTTCGGCGTCGAGCTTCCTCTCGCCGCCCTCTTCTCCTCCCCCTCCGTCGCAGGACTCGCTCTCCTCCTCTCCCTGCACCACGACGCGCTCCCGCTCCCTTCTCCCGCGCCTTCCGCACTGCCTCCTCAGCCCTCCTTCGCGCAGGAGCGCCTCTGGTTCCTCCACCAGCTCCAACCCGAGCTGCGCGCCTACAACATCCCCGAGGCCGTGGAGCTTCGCGGCGCACTGGACATCCCGGCGCTCGATGGCGCGCTGCGGTTGCTGCTCGATCGTCACCCGGTCCTGAGAACGACCTTCATCGCGGAGGACGGGCGGCCGGTTCCACGACACAACCCGCTTCCCGTGGAGGTGCTCCACGTCGAGGAGCTCTCCGCGACCAACGCTGACAGTCCCGCGCTGCACCTCCGGCTGCGCGAGGAGAGCACTCGCGTCCTGTCACTGGAGCAGGGGCCGCTCTACCGCTTCCACCTGTTCCGCCTCGCCCCCGAGCACCATGTCCTCCTGCTCGTGCTGCACCACGTGGTGGTCGATGGCCTGAGCATCGACCTGCTGTTGAGCGAGCTGTCCCTGGCCTACGCGTCCCTGAGCCAGCACCAGACGCCCTCCCTGCCGACGCCTTCGCTCACCTACGCCGACGTCGCCGCGTGGCAACGCTCCGCTCCCGTCCGGGCCCGTGAGGACCACCACGTCGAGTACTGGAAGCGCCAGCTCGCCGGCGCTCCCGCGTTCCTCGCCCTGCCCACTGACAAGCCGCGTCCCTCCGTCCTCGGTGACGCGGGCGCGCTGAGCCGCTTCCATCGACTGTCTCCCGCGCTGGAACAGGCACTCACCCAGATCTGCCGGGAACACCACGTCACACCCTTCATGGTGCTGAGCGCGGCGCTCGCGGCGCTGCTGCATCGACACTCCGGGCAGGACGACGTGTCCGTGGGCACGCCCGTCTCCGGACGTCCGCACCCCGCGATGGAGTCCATCGTCGGCCTCTTCACCAACACGGTCGTCCTCCGCACCCGCTTCGACCCGGGGACCACCTTCGCCGAGCTGCTCGCGAGCACACGGACCACGGCGCTCGAGGCCTTCACGCATCAGGATGCCCCCTTCGAGCGGGTCGTCGAGGCCCTCCAGGTCGAGCGCAGCCTCGCTCACGCACCCTTGTTCCAGGTGGGCCTCTTCTGGGAGCGCGCGGAGAACACGCTCGCCGGGACCTTCCCCGGCCTCCAGGCCCGGCCCCTCGTCGTCGACGGCCTGAACACCCAGACCGAGCTGGCCCTCACCGTCACCGAGAATCCCCAGGGCCACGAGCTGTCCTTCCAGTACAGCACCGACCTCTTCGAGGCGCCCACCATCGAGCGCCTGCTGTCCCACTACGTCCACCTGCTCGAGGACGCACTGCGCACCCCGAGTCGGCAGGTCGCGCACCTGTCCCTCCTCGATGTCGACGCGCGCCGCCAGGTGCTCCGCGACTTCAACGACACCGGGCGGGAGTACGACGCGGACACGACGCTCGTCTCGCTCATCGAGGCCCAGGCGGAGCGCACGCCCGGGCTCCGTGCGCTCACCTTCGAGGGACACCACCTCACCTACGGAGAGTTGGAGGCCCGGGCCAATCAGCTCGCACGGCATCTCCAGTCCCTCGGGGCGGGGCCCGAGGTCCTCGTGGGCGTGTTCCTGGAGCGCTCCCTGGAGCTCGTCATCGCGCTGGTGGGCATCCTCAAGGCCGGCGCGGCCTACCTGCCGCTGGACCCGGAGCTGCCTCGCGAGCGACTGGCCGGGATGCTCGAGGACGCAGGGGCCGCCGTCGTCCTCACGCGCCAGGAGCTCGCGAGCCACCTGCCTTCGCACCCGGGCCACACGGTCCTCCTCGACGCGGAGGCCACGCGGCTCGCGAGCCTGCCGAGCACCCGCGTCTCGGGCAGGCCGCACCCCGACTCGCTCGCGTACGTCATCTTCACCTCCGGGAGCACGGGGCGCCCCAAGGGCGCGATGAACGCGCACCGCGCGGTCGTCAATCGACTGACGTGGATGCGCCAGGTCCACCCGCTGGTCGCGGGTGACAGCGTGCTCCAGAAGACGCCGACCAGCTTCGACGTCTCGGTGTGGGAGCTGTTCTGGCCGCTCACCGTGGGCGCGCGGTTGGTGCTGGCACGGCCGGGCGGGCACCGCGAGCCCGCCTACCTCGCGCGAGTCCTGGCCGACGAGCACATCACCGTCACCCACTTCGTCCCCTCCATGCTCGCGGCCTTCCTCGAGGAGCCCTGGCAGGAGTCCTTCGCGGACCTGCGCGCGCTCGTGTGCAGCGGCGAGGCGCTCTCCGCCGACCTCGTCCAGCGAGCCCACGAGCGGCTGCCCACGACGGAGCTCCACAACCTCTATGGCCCCACCGAGGCCGCGGTGGACGTGACCCACTGGCGCTGCCCTCGGGGCGACCCGCGCACGAGTGTGCCCATCGGTCGCCCGGTGGCGAACACGCACCTGCTCGTCCTCGACACCGCGGGGCACCCCGTCCCGGTGGGCGTGCAGGGGGAGCTCTTCATCGGCGGCCTCCAGGTCGGGCGCGGGTACTGGCGTCGCCCCGAGCTCACCGCCGAGCGCTTCCTCCCGGACGCCTTCAGCGACACGCCCGGCGCGAGCCTCTACCGCACCGGAGACCTCGCACGCTGGCGTGGCGACGGCACGCTGGAGTACCTGGGCCGCACCGACTTCCAGGTGAAGGTGCGCGGACAGCGCATCGAGCTGGAGGAGATTGAGGTCGCGCTGAGGCGACTGCCCGCCGTGCGCGACGCGGTCGTCGTGGCTCGAACGAGCCCACGGAGTGATACGCGCCTCATCGCCTACGTCGTCCCGCGAGAGGGGCGCGCGGAGGAGGCCGAGGCGTCACGCGCGGCGCTCAAGCCCGTGCTCCCCGAGGCCATGGTCCCCTCGGCCGTCGTCGTGCTCGACGCGCTGCCGCTCACGCCCTCCGGGAAGACGGACCGCCGAGCCCTCACTTCGCTCCCCCTGCCGGAGCCGGAGGTCACGCGAGGCGCTGGCGATGCGCCGCCGCGCGGACCGCTGGAGCAGCTGCTCGCGAGCTTCTTCCGCCAGGTCCTCGGACTGGAGAGCGTCTCCCGCGACGCGGACTTCTTCGCGCTGGGTGGCCACTCGCTGAGCGCCACGCGGCTGGTGTCGCGCATCCGCCGGGCGCTGGGGCAGGAGCTGCCTCTCAAGACCCTCTTCCTCGCGCCCACGGTGGCGGGCATCGCGCGAGCCCTGACTGAGCTGGCGCCGGGACAGGCCCTCCCGCTCCCCGAGCCCGTGCCCCGGCCCGGTGACGCGCCCACCGTGCCGTCGTTCTCGCAGGAGCGCATGTGGTTCCTCCAGCAGCTCCAGCCTGACTCCGCGTCGCTCGCCATTCCGGAGGCCACGGAGCTGCGCGGACCGTTGGACGTCGAGGCGCTGGAGTCCGCGTTGTTGTTCCTGCTGGAGCGACACACCGCGCTGCGCGCCATCTTCACGCCCGCCGAAGGGGGCCCGCGGCTGGGGCTCGAGCCCGTGCCGATGCGCGTGCTCGACCGCGAGGACCTGTCAGCCGAGGCCGCGATTCGCGACGTCCTGATGCGGCGGCTGACGGAGGAGTCTGAGCGTCCCTTCCGCCTGGACACGGGGCCGCTCTACCGCTTCCACCTGTTCCTCCTCGCGCCCGAGCACCATGTCCTGCTGCTCGTGTTCCACCACATCGTGGTGGACGGCCTGTCGATGGACCTCCTCCTGCGCGAGCTGGCGGAAGCGTATGCGGCCTGCCGCGAGAACCGCGCGCCGACGGCGCCGCCCCTGACGCTCGACTTCGCGGACGTCGCCGCCTGGCAGCGCACGCCGGCCGTACTCGCTCGACAGGATGCCCACCTCGAGTACTGGCGGCGCAAGCTGGACGGCGCGCCCACCGTGCTGGAGCTGCCCACGGACGTCCCCCGGCATCCGGGGCGCGGACACGCGGGCGCCTTCACACGGCACCACCCGCTGCCGGTGCACCTGGTCGAAGCGCTGCGGGAGCTGTGCCGCGAACACCAGGTCACGCCCTTCATCGCGCTGTACGCGGCCTTCACCGCGCTGCTCCATCGCTACACGGGACAGTCGGACCTGAGCATCGGCACGCCGGTGTCGGGGCGGGTCCATCCGTCCCTGGAGCCCCTGGTCGGCCTGTTCATCAACACCGTCGCGCTGCGCACGCAGGTCGACCCCGAGGCCTCCTTCGCTTCACTCCTGGGTCAGGCACGGACCACGGCGCTGGAGGCGTTCGCGCATCAGGAGGTCCCCTTCGAGCGGGTGGTCGAGGCACTCCAGGTGGAGCGCAGCCTCTCCCACGCGCCGCTCGTGCAGGCGATGTTCGAGCTGAGCCCCAGCCCGCGGACGCTGTCGGATGGGTTCCCCGGCCTGGAGGCGCGCCCGGTGCAGCTCGGCTCGGCCGCCAGCCTCTATGACGTGATGCTCACCGCCGAGGAGGAGGGAGACCAGTTCGGCTTCTACCTCGAGTACCCCACCGCGCTGTTCGAGTCCGCGAGCGCGGAGCGGATGGTCTCGCACTACGTGCGCCTGCTCGAATCCGCGCTGCTCGCGCCCACGACGCCCGTGCGCCGGCTGTCCCTGCTCACGGAGGCGGAACATCGACAGGTGCTCGTCGACTTCAACGCCTCCGCACGCGCACGCGACGCCCACGACACCGTCGTCTCCCGCTTCGCCGCGCAGGTCGCTCGCACGCCCGACGCGGAGGCCCTGGCCTTCGAGGGACAGACGCTCACCTACCGGGAGTTGCACACGCGCGCCAATCAGCTCGCGCACTTCCTGCGGGAGCTCGGCGCGGGGCCCGAGGAGCGCGTCGCCCTCTGCCTGGAGCGCGGCCCCGAGCTCATCGTGTCCATGCTCGCCGTGCTGAAGGCCGGCGGGGCCTACGTGCCGCTGGACCCCGCGCATCCTCCGGAGCGACTCGCCCAGCTCCTCATCGACGCCGGCGCGCGGGTCCTCGTGACGCGGGAGGGCCTGGGAGACCTGTTCTCGTCCGTCGCCATCATGTCCGCGTACGTCGACACCGACGCCGCGGAGATTTCACGCAAGCCGGTGGAGGAGCTGCCCGAGTCCGCGCAAGGCGCGCAGCTCGCGTACGTCATCTTCACCTCGGGCTCCACGGGCCAGCCCAAGGGCGTGCTGCTGACGCACCAGGGCCTGTGCAACACGGCCCTCGCGGCGCTGGAGGCGCACGGGCTCCAGCCGGGCCGGCGGGTCCTCCAGTTCGCCTCGGCGACCTTCGATGGCTCGGTCTGGGAGATCTTCTCCACGCTGCTCTCCGGCGCCACGCTGGTGATGGCGCCCAAGGAGCGGCTGCTGCCCGACCTGCCGCTGCGCACGCTGCTTCGCGAGCAGCGCATCACCGACTGCGCGCTCACGCCGACGGTCCTCACCCTGCTCGAGCCCGAGGGACTGGAGTCGCTCCAGGTGATCGTCTCCGGCGGCGAGCCCCTTTCGGCCGAGCTGGTCCGACGCTGGGCCCCGGGCCGCGCGCTGCTCAACTCCTACGGCCCCACCGAGGTCACGGTGGCCGCCACCGTCACGCCCTTCCCGGGACTCGGACGCCCGTCGGGCGGCGGGGCCACTGAAGTGGCCCGCGTCACGGTGGGAACGCCCTGGCCCAACACCCGCCTCTACGTACTCGATGAGCGCCTGGAGCCGAGTCCCATCGGCGTGCCCGGTGAGCTGTACGTCGGCGGCACCGGCCTCGCACGGGGCTATCTGGAGCACCCGGAGCTGACGGCGGAGCGCTTCATCCCGCATCCCCTGGCGACCACGCCGGGCGAGCGGCTCTACCGCACCGGAGACCGGGTGCGCTGGCTCGCGGACGGGCAGCTCGAGTACCTGGGTCGCCTGGACACGCAGCTCAAGGTGCGTGGCATCCGCGTGGAGCCCGGTGAAATCGAGGCCGTGCTCACCCGCCACGAGGACGTGCGCGAAGTCGCCGTGGTGCCTCGCGAGGACGTGGACGGAGCCACGCGGCTGGTGGCGTTCCTGGTCCCCACGCATCCGGAGTCCCTCGTCGTCGACACGGTGCGCGCGTGGCTGCGTCAGCGCCTCCCCGAGCACCTGGTCCCCTCGGCCTTCGTGCTCCTCGACGCGCTGCCGCTCACGTCGTCGCGCAAGGTGGACCGCAAGGCGTTGGAGCTCCAGGAGCTGCCTCGACAGGAGCTGCCCTCGCTCGGTGACGACGCGCCCCGCGGCACCACGGAAGAGCGGGTGGCCACCCTGTTCCAGGCCGCGCTGGGACTGGCGCAGCTCTCCCGCCAGGCGAACTTCTTCGAGCACGGCGGCCACTCCCTCTCGGCCACCCGGCTCGTGGCGCGGCTGCGTCAGGCCTTCGGCGTCGAGCTGCCCCTGGCGGTGTTCTTCGCGAACCCCACCATCGCCTCGGTGGCGGCGTTCATCGACGCGGCGCCTCGCGCGGTGCTCGAGGTCCCCACCGTCGTCGCCCGACCGGAGGTGCTGCCACCGTCCCTGGTCCAGGAGCGGCTCTGGTACGCGCTGCAGCTTCCCCAGGCGCCGCCGTATGTCCTCACGCTCGGCCTGCTGCTCGAAGGCGCGCTGGACGCGGACCGGTTGGAGGAGGCCCTGGCCGCCGTGGTCGAGCGCAACGAGACGCTGCGCACCACGTTCTTCCAGCAGGGTGAGGCGCTCCGTGTCCGCGTCCATCCTCCACGCGCCTCGGTCCTCACGCGCGTGGACCTGTCCCGCCTGTCCGCGACGCACGCGCTCGAGGTCGCCCGCGACGCCGTGGTGCGACTGGACCGGGAGCACTTCGACCTCGCGCAGGGCCCGCTGTATCGCTTCGAGTTGTTGAAGCTGGATGAGCGCGGCTCACGCCATGCGCTCGTCCTGGCCTTCAGCCACACCGTGAACGACGGCGTGGGTCTGGCCACCTTCGCGGAGGAGCTGGCGACGGCCTGGAACTCGGCGGTGGAGGGTCGCCCCGCGCGGCTGCCCCCGCTGGCGCTCCAGTACACCGACTACGCCGTCTGGCAGCGACAGCCCGAGCAGCTGCGCAGGCTCGAGGAGGGCCTCGCGTCGTGGAAGCAGGCGCTGGCGCATGCACCGCCGCTGCTGGACCTGCCGCTCGACTTCCCGCGCCGCGCGCCCGCGCTCAACGACAACATGCGCGCGGTGACGGTGTCGCTCTCGGCGGAGCACTCGGACACCATCCGCGCGCTCGCCCGGAGCGAGGGCGTCTCGTCCTTCAGCGTCCTGCTGGCACTGACGCAGGCGTGGCTGCACCGCCTCAGCGGCCAGTCCCACGTCGTCGTCGCCACGCCCTTCTCGGGCCGCTCCACGCCCCAGGTGGAGTCGCTGCTGGGCTACTTCGCCAACGTGCTGCCGCTGTGCACGGAGGTGTCCGGCGCTCCCAGCCTGCGCGGCCTGTTGCGCCGCGTGCGCGATGTCGTGGCCCACGCCACCACGCACCAGGAGGTGCCGTTCAAGCGCATCGCGGACACGGTGCAGCCGGATGGAGACCGCACCGCGCCCCGACTCGCGCAGGCGCTGCTCCAGGCGGAGCGCCCCGGGCTGCCCGGCCTGGACGGACTGTCCGTCACGGAGCTGGACGTCGACGGCGTCATCCCCGCGTATGACGTGGTGGTGAGCGTCACGCTCGGAGACGCGGGCCCGCTGTCCGGCTTCATCGCCCTGGATGGCGCCCTCTTCACGCCCGAGACCGGCGAGCGCTTCGCACGCGCCTTCGAGCAGCTCGCCGCCTCCGCGCTGAGCGCGCCGGAGGTCTCGCTGCCCCAGCTGTCCATGCTGTCTCCCACCCAGCGCAGGGAGGTGCTCGCCGCGCTGGCCGGCCCCGCGCAGGACATCGCGCCGGACACGTGCATCCACACGCTGTTCGAGGCCCAGGTGCGTCGCACGCCGCACGCGGCCGCCGTCGCGCATGGGGACGTCACCTGGAGCTACGCGGAGCTCAACGCACGCGCGAACCTCCTGGCCTCGCGCCTGCTCGAGCGAGGGCTGAAGCCCGAGGAGCGGGTGGGCGTGGTGATGGAGCCGTCCACCCAGGCCATGGCGGTTTTGCTCGGCATCCTCAAGGCGGGCGGCGCCTACGTCCCGCTGGACGCGGACTGGCCCGAGCCACGCAAGCGCGACGTGCTCGTGCGCGCCGAGGTGCACAGGCTGTGGGTGGACGCGAACGTGCTGGAGCCGCACCTGTCACTCGTCGAGGACGTGGAGGTGCCGCCCATGCCCGCGTCCGTCTCGGACGATTTGGAGCCCGGGCCGCGCCGCGTCCTTGACGCGCAGACGGCGTACATCGTCTTCACCTCCGGCTCCACGGGCGAGCCCAAGGGCGTGATGGTGGAGCACCGCTCGGTGGTGAACCACAACGTGGGCATCGCGAAGCGCTTCGGGCTGGTGGAGGGGGACCGGATGCTCAACTTCGCGCCGCTCACCTTCGACGCCGCCGCCGAGGACCTGTACCCGCCGCTCCTCGTGGGCGGCACGGTGGTGATGCGCAGCGGCCTGGTGCCCGCGCACGCGATGACACCGTACCTGGAGGAGACGGGCATCACGATCATCAGCCTGCCTCCCACGTACATCGAGGAGTGGATTCGTCAGATGGAGGCACTGGGCCAGCGTGTGCCCGCGCGCCTCAAGCTGCTCGCCCCCGGTGGCGATGTCCTCAAGAAGGAGACCTTCGAGGCCTGGGTGCGCGTGGGCGGTGGACACGCGCCGTGGGTCAACGTCTACGGCCCCACCGAGTGCACGATTACGTCCGCCACCTGTGACATCCCCGGGGTGGAGGGACTGGGCACCGCCGCCACGTTCCCCATCGGCCGGCCCATGCCGCGCGTGTGCTTCTACCTGCTGGACGAACACCTGGAGCCGGTGCCTCCCGGGTTGCCGGGCCGCGTGTACATCGGCGGAGCGGCGCTCTCACGCGGCTACCTGCGCGCGCCACACCTCACCTCCGAGCGCTTCCTGCCGGACCCGTTCTCCGCCACGCCCGGCGCGCGCATGTACCACACGGGCGACCTGGCCCGGCTGCTGCCCGACGGACGCCTGCGCTTCCTCGGCCGCGCCGACCACCAGGTGAAGGTCCGTGGCTTCCGCATCGAGCTGTCGGAGATTGAGACGTGCCTGCGCCGCCACCCGCTGGTCCAGGAGGCCGTCGTCATCGCGCGCGTGTCCCCGTCCGGCGTGACGTCGCTGTACGCCTACGTGCAGGCTCCGGGCGTCGCGCGCTCCGAGCCGTTCCGCGAGCACGTCGCCTCACAGCTCCCCGGCTACATGGTGCCGGCGACGTTCGTGGTGATGGACGCGCTGCCCATCAACGCCAACGGCAAGGTGGACCGCAAGGCGCTGCCGGACCCGGACGCCGTGGTCGCGCCCGAACCCGCGTCCGCGCCCACGTCCGACTCGAAGCTGGAGACGCCCTTCCGCACCACGCTGGAGATGGTGCTCCAGCGCCTGTGGACGGAGGTGCTCGGCCGACCGGGCGTCCAGGCTGGCGACGACTTCTTCGCGCTGGGCGGTGACTCCATCCTGGCGATGCGACTGCTCGCGCGGCTGGAGGAGGAGCTGGGCCTGCCGCTGCCCCTGGCCACGCTCTTCCAGAGCCCCACGCTGGGCGAGTCCTCCGAGGCCATCCTCGCGCTGCTGCGAGAAGGCCCCCGCCGCACCAGCGCGGTGCGCCTGTCGAGCCCCCGGCTCCCCGAGGACACGCCCCCGCTGTTCCTCTTCCACGCGGGCGACGGCGAGGTGCACCACTACCGCGACCTGGTCCCCCGCCTGGAGCCGCACTTCCGCTGCCATGGCATCCAGGCCCCGGAGACGTTGGCCACGGGCCACGGACACGCGACGCTGGAGGCCCGCGTGGAGGCGTACGCGCGCGACATCCGCGCCATCCAGCCCCATGGGCCCTACCGGCTCGCGGGCTTCTCGTACGGCGGCTATCCCGCGCTCGGCGTGGCCGCGCTGCTGGAGGCCCAGGGCGAGACGGTGGAGCTGCTCGCCCTGATGGACACCGCCACGTGGGAGGCCATCCGCGCCGTCGCGCCGTCGTCCGATGAGGACGCCGTGCTGGTGCTCGCCAGCGAGTTCGGCGTGCGCGACGCTGCGATGGAGCAGGAGCTGGCCTCGCTCTCCCGCGAGCAGCAGTGGGAGCACGTGGCGAAGCGGGCCCGCGAGCGGGGAACGGCCGCGCCGCACTTCCGGGGCAGCGACTTCGCGCGCATCTGGCGGGTGCTGGGTGAGGTGCTCACGCCGCAGGCCCGCGCGTGGACCATCCCCCTGACGCGCGTGCGCCCGACGCTCATCACCAGCCGCGCGCTGCGTGAGCAGGTGGGTGACGCGCGCCTGGGCTGGACGCACCACCTGCCCGCCGAGCACATGGAGGTGCTGGAGATGGAGGGGGAGCACGCCACCGTGCTCCACCCGCCCGAGGTCGACACCCTGGCCGCGCTGCTGCTCGCGGCGCTGGGCAAGGCGTGAGGCGGGGGCCGCGTTAGCGGAAGCGGCCCTCCAGCCACGTCTTGGTGAAGATGTTGGGGCTGAGCGGCGCCAGCTCCACCTCGTCGTAGCGCACGGTGAGCTGCGTGCCCTCGGCCTCCTCCACCTCGAGCACCTCGCGCATCAGGTACACCGGCCGGTTGTCCGCGGCCGGGTCCAGAATCTTCTGGTAGCCGCGGATGACGTCGGTGCGCAGCACGCGGCCCGAGGGCGCGTAGCCCACGCGCTTGACGATGTTGTAGTCGGGGTCCACCCAGACACGCAGCTGCGGGAAGGACGCCTCCATGCCCGGGCGCACCTTGAGGAACAGCTTGCGGAACTTCGTGCCCGCCGCCGTCTCCTCACCCTCGTCCTGCACCTCGTAGGTCTCCAAGAGGTGCGAGCGGTCGAAGTCCTCCTCGCAGGAGATGGTGTTGACGATGTTGCCGCGCGAGGTGGTCCGCTGCCAGTGCCCCACGGACGGGTCGTACTCCCACAGGTTGCGGCCGATGCGCAGGTAGCCGCCACCCGCCATGTTGCGCGGCTTGGTGATGTAGATGAGCAGGTCCTTCGACGAGTCCCGGCGGAACACCAGCATCTCCAGCAGCGCCTCGGTGCCGTCCTTGCGCTTCTCGCGCAGGCGCACCGTGCTCTTGAAGTCGCTCTTGAGCGCCATGCGCGCATCCACCCGCCGGATCACCTCCTCGGCGGACACTGCGGCCTTCGACTCCGCGGCCTTCGACTCGGCGGGCCTCTCTTCCTTCTGCGCCGCCGGGGCCAGGGGCGCGAGCGACAGGGCGAACATCACGGCGAGACGGCGGATGGATGTCTGCATCACAGGGACTCCATGGCGGACCGAGGTGTCAGCGAGGCGGCACGCGCCGCCGGAATGAAGGTGGCGACCCCCGCGCCCACGGTGACGAGCACCACGGCGAGGACGCACAGCCCCACGTTGGGCGTCAGGGGCAAGGTGCCACTGAAGAACAGGTTGGCGATCTCTTCGTGCAAGGGCACCGCGCCGCGCAAGGTCACGCACAGCACCGAGGACACCACCACCCCCAGCGCGGAGCCCACGAAGCCCAGGAGCAGCCCCTCCGTCATGAAGAGGGCCACCACGCTCCGGCGCTGCATGCCCATGGCGCGCAGGGTGCCAATCTCCCGCGTGCGCTCCCGCACCGCGACGCTGAGCGCGACGAAGAGGCCAATCACCACCAGCACCAGCACCACCAGGCTCACCAGCACCGCCAGCGCCGTGAGGCCCAGCGTGACGAAGGACATGAACGAGGACTCGTCCTCCCACGTGCTGACGTCCAGCTTCTGGCCCCGCCAGCCCTCGCGCAAAAGCAGCATCTGCTTCTCCGCGTAGGACTGGTTCGCGGCGGGCAGCACGTCGAAGCCCGCGCCGCGCAGGGAGTCGCGCAGCGACGTGCCCAGCGCGTCCACGTCCACCGGCGTGTCACCGCACACCACCTGGAGCACACCCGCCGAGCCCGGCTTGAAGCCGTCCAGCTCCCGCAGCGTCTCGTTGGAGACGAGCAGGCCGGCGGACTCACCCAGCAGGCCCGCCTTCTCGGTGATGGCCACCACCTCCACGTCCAGCGCGTTGCGACGGCCTCCGCCCACCGGCTGCGCGAAGAGCGTGGCCAGATCTCCCGTCTTCACCTGGAGCCGCTCGGCCAGCGTGGTGGAAACGGCCAGGGTGCGCGGCCGCGCGAGGTCCTCCAGCCGGCCGGACGCCACGCGGAAGCGGGCCAGGGAGTCCTTCTCGCTCGCGACGTCCATGCCCACCAGGAAGGAGCCCGTGCGGCGGCGCCCCGCGCCCGCGAGCGCGAAGCTGCGGCCCCGCTCCCGCAGGTAGCAGCCTTGCGGCACCTGGGGCTCCAGCACGCCGCGCACCTTGCCGGCGTCACCCACCACCGGCGCAATCGAGTCCGGGTGGACCTTGAAGAAGCCGCCCACGTTGAGGTCGCCGGTGAGGAACGTGGTGACGGCCTCGCGCTGGGCCGTGGCCACCCCGGCCGCCAGCGACGACACGGCGACGATGACGCCGCTGGCCGCGGCGGTGATGCCCAGCAGCAGGAGCACCCGCTCCCGGTGGGCGAAGAGGTTTCGCAGCGCCAGATGCAGAAGGGAGAGCATCGCCTCAGTCCTCCCTCTTTCGCATCGCCACCGCGGGTGGCACCGCGCTGCCCCGCCACGCGGGCACCAGCGACGCCACCACCACCACGCCCACCACGCCCAGCCACACCCCCAGGCCCTGTCCCCACGACAGCCGGGGCATCAACACGGGGCCGCCCATGAAGAACTGGAGCGCCTCGTCGGTGACGGAGATGCCATCTCCCATCGACCCGAACAGCAGCAGCGCCGAGAGCGCCATGCCCACGCCCGCGCCCAGGCCTCCCAGCAGGAGCCCCTCCATCAAGAGCGAGCCGAACACGTCCCGCCGCTGCATGCCCACCGCGCGCATCGTCCCCACCTCGCCCACGCGCTCCTGCGCGAGCAGCAGCAGCGTGCCCGCGGAGACCAGCACCACGAACAGGCACAGCATCACCGAGAAGGCCAGCAGCACCACCCGCGTCATGCCCACCACGCCGCTGATGAAGCCGCCCGCGGCCTCCCAGTCCACCGTGGCCAGCGGCGCCGAGGCGCTCGTGCCCTCTTGCACCACGACCTCGGCCACCCGAACGGGGTCCGCGTCCGGAGCCACCACCACCGCGGCCTGGAGCACGCTGCCTCCGCGCAGCTCCGTCGCGGAGAAGGTGTCCGGCCAGGCGCGGGCGCGCGGGAAGTCGGGGATGTCCGTCGCGCGCGCGGGCACCGTCTCCACCTCCACCACCGTGGCCGGCTTGAGCTGGTCCACCTCCGCCTCCGACAGGAAGTCGAGCCCCAGCGACTGGGCGTCTCGCTTCGCCTCCTCCACCATGTCCGGCGACAGGCGCCCGGACAGGTAGCGCGCGCTGACCAAGTCCATCAGGCTCAGCGTGTTGACGCGGCTGGTGTCCCCGCCGAGTCCCCGGAAGCGATACGTGCCCCACACCTTGAGCGGCACGCCGTTGACGAGCGAGTCCAACCCCTTGAGCACCACCGTGTCCCCGGGCTTCACGCGGTACAGCGGCAGCAGGGGCGCCAGCTCCGCGTAGAAGACCTGGTGACGGGCGGCGAAGTTTCCGTCGTCCAGTTGCAGGAACTCGCGCCACAGGGCCTCCGGCTCCCCCGCGTGCCCCAGGACACGCTGGAGCACCGCGCGCGCGGCATCGGAGCGCTCCGCGTCCACGCGGGCCAGCAGGTCCGGCAGCTCCGCCGAGGCGCGCTCCACCAGCGTGCGCAGGCGCTCGTCCTCCGCGAGCAGCGCGCCCCGGTCCAGCTCCCGCTTCAGCTCATCCAGCCGCGCCGCCACCGGCAGCTTGAAGCGCTGCTCGTAGAGGCCGTGGCCCAGGAGCAGCCCCCGGTGTCCCTCGGGCGGCAGCGTGCCCGTCACCATCTCGAAGCGTGGGAAGGCGCGGGCGAACTGGGACAGGTCGCTGCCCAGGTACTCGATGTCGATGGACTCGCCCTCGCCCACCTGCCGGGCGACGTGGTTCTCCAGGTACTCGAGCGCCACCAGGGGCTCGGCGCGGAAGCGCTCCCAGAACGCGGGCTTCGACGTCTCCTCCAGCGCCGCGCGGTCCATGCGCGCCTCGTCGGCGGTGAGGAAGGCCTCCGTCTGACGGTCCGCGTCGCGCGCCACGTCGCGCAGCGTGCGCTCCAAATCGGTGGCCAGCCGCGAGAGCCGCGCGTCGCGCTCGGGCGAGGGAGGCTGACGGGCCACGGCGCGCGCGGTGGAGAGCTTGTCGTCCAGGTAGTTGCCGCGGAACGTCGCGGCCATGCCCACCTCGAGCGGCACGACGTCCTGGACACCCGGTGTCTGTCGCAACCGGGTCTCGAGTGACGGGTAGTCGGGCAGCGGCATCAGCACCGGCGCGCCCGTGGGGCCCGTCACCACCACGGCCTTCTCGGCGGACTGGGAGTTGTAGACGAGGAAGTGCCCCGCGCCGCTCTCGATGACGCTGCGCTGGGTGCCCTCGGAGATACCGGCCACCATCGCGAGCCCCAACGCGAGCAGCAGCGCGGAGCCGAGCGCCAGCAATGCGACCACCCAGCTCCGAGGCCGGGCCACGACGCTCTGAAGCGCGAAGGACAGCAACGTCAATGGAGACTCCTCGCGATGCGGACCCTGCACCCTCGCCCCAGCGGGGCGGGCGGGCGTCCTCGACCGGACGTGGAGCCCCCGACGATAGAGAACCCACCCGGGCGATACAAGCGATGCGCCCCGCCGGGTTGCGCGACGCGAGACGACCGGACCAAGCTGCGAGTGCATGTCGGCCACCCCCAGCCCCTCCCTCGCGCAGTCGGTCCACTTCTGGGCACGCAACGCCGCGAACGAGTCCGCGCTCCTGCGCGCCTCGCTCCGCCTGGGCCTCTTCGACGCACTGCCGGTGGAGGGCACCACCACCGCGTGTTCGCTCGATGCCCTGGCCACCGCGACGAAGTCCTCGCCCCGCGGGCTGCGCGCCCTGCTCGAGCTGCTCGTCTGCCTGGGCTACGCCTCCCTGGATGACACGCGCCGCTTCGCCCTGACGCGTCATGCCGCGACGTTCCTGCGCGACGCCACCTTCCTCGAGCGGCTGCGCGCCGAGCTGCCCTGGTGGGGGCCCCTGTCCCTGCTCGACGAGGCGGTGAAGCGAGGCGAGCCCGTGGAGCACGAGGGCCAGCGCTGGGACGTGCTCGGGCACTACCGCGCGCTGTTCCTGGAGGACACGCGCGCCAAGGCAACCGCCGGGAGCGCGGAGGACTTCTTCGACCGCTTCGCCCGGAGCGGCGCGCGCACGCAGGTGCTCATCACCGCGGGGAGGCTGGGCCTCCTGGAGCTGCTCGCGTCCGCGCCGCGCACGCTGCCGGAGCTGGGCGCGGCCACGTACCTGAGCACGACGGGGCTGCGCGTCGTGGTGGAGGTGCTGGAGGCGCTGGGGCTGGTGACGCGCGAGGGCGAGACCTTCGGGCTGAGCACGGAGGCGAAGCGGCTCCTCGACGGCAAGGCGCTGGCGTACCTGGTGCGCTCGCTCAGCGTGTCCGCGCAGTACACCGAGGCGCTGGGCCGACTGGACGAGACGGTGCGCGAGGAGCGCTTCATCCTGGACCTGAAGGACCCGGAGGTGAGCCGGCGCTTCTACGCGGACAACTCCAATCAGATCACCGCGGTGTTCGCGTCGCACTTCCAGCTCAGCCGCAAGGCGGCCACCACGCTCTCGAAGGCGCACCCGCTGGAGGGCGCGGCGGTGCTGGACATCGGCACGGGCTCGGGCGTGTGGGGCGCGGCCTTCGCTCGCGCGACGCCCACCACCCACGTCACCTACTTCGACCAGGGCGTGGTGCTGGAGCAGGTGAAGACGAACCTGGCGCGGCTCCAGGTGGCGGACCGCGCGCGCTTCTGGCCTGGGGATTTGTTCACCCACGACTTCGGCGAGGCGGCCTTCGACGTCATCATCCTTCCCCAGGTCTTGAACGTGCTCAGGCCGGAGAGCCTGCCCGGCCTGTTCGCGCGCGTGGCCCGGGCGCTCAAGCCGGACGGCGTGCTGCTCATCGCCGAGTATGTCTTGAACGAGCGGCGCGACGGTCCGCTGGACCACCTGTACTTCGGTCTGCGGCGGTTCATGACCAACGAGGGGGATTTGCTGTCCGCCTCCGAGTACGGACAGCTCCTGCAGGCGGTGGGGCTGTCCTCGTCCGTGTGCATCCCCCTGCCCACACAGGAGATGATTCTGGCGGCCCGGCCCGGGGTGGAACTGCCCTCCCGACTGGCGGACTGAGCACGCGCCGCGTCAGAGCCAGGGATTTCACGGCCCCTTGCTTGCTCGTGGCGCGGCACCCCGACTACCGTTCCGACTCCCCCCGCGTTCGAGCAAGACCCCTGAAAGGTCCTGATGCGCGCAGCGCCGCAGCTCGACAGCCCTGACACCCAGACCTCACCCGAGACGGGCGAGCGGGGCGGGTCCATCGCCGCGAAGCTCCGTGGACGGTTCGCCCGACGGGTGGCCTCGCTGGGCTATCACTCGCATTCCCTGCCGGGCGGCGTGGGACATCTGCTGTTTCACATCGGTCTCGGCGCGGGCGCGGCGCTCGGGTGCGCGAGCCTGCTGGCGATACATCCCTGGGCGGGCTGGGTGCTCTACCCGCTGGTGGCCTTCTTCATCGGCACCCGCTTCCGCGCGCTGGGCAACATGCTGCACGAGGCCTGTCACGGCATGTTCGTGCGCGGCAAGCGCCGCAACCGCGCGCTCGGCCATGTGCTGGCCATCATCGACTGGACGGCGCTGGAGCCGTACACGCGCGAGCACTTCACGCACCACCTGCACCTGGGGGATGCGCAGAAGGATTTGGACTTCGCGCCCCGCCGCCGCTTCGGCTTCGCGGAAGCCGACCGGCCGTTCGTGAAGGACCATCTGCTGCGGCCGCTGACGCTGATGCACCTGCCCGCGTTCCTCAAGCCGGTGCTCTTCCACCGCGCGGACCCGTGGATGGTGACGCTCGCGCGGTGGGGCTTCATCGCGGGGCTGGCGGCGCTGGCGCAGTGGGGCATCGGCTGGAAGGCGTTCGCCCTCTTCTACGTGGTGCCGTACGTGGTGCCGTACCAGGTGATTCGCTACTGGTCGGACGCGGTGGACCACGCGGGGGTCATCGGCTCGGCGGATGAGTTCCACCGCTCGCGCAATCACATCTTCGCGTGGGGCTGGCTCAACCGGGTGCTCTTCCCCCGGCATGACCAGTACCACCTGACGCACCACCTGTTCCCCGCCGTCCCCACCGCGTTCCAGGGCCGCGTGCACCAGCTGCTGCTCGAGGACGCGGACTACTCGGCCAGGGACCACTCCTTCTCCGCGCTGCTGCGGTAGCGAAGCCGAGGGCGCAGCGAGCCCCGAGGGCCTCACCGCTCCGGGGCCCCCTGGCTCCAGGCGTCACGCCGAAACGCAAAAGCCCCGGCCCCCTGAAGGGACCGAGGCTTTCTGGAGCATCGCCGGTGTGGGCCGGGCGCTACTCGATGGGCATGAACACCTTGAAGCCGGTGCGGCCGCTGTTCGTCGTGTTGCGCTCGATGAAGTCGCTCGCGGACGAGTGGCCGTCGCCCAGGGTGATGGCGGTGTGGCCGTAGATGCTGCCCAGGCGCGTGGAGGTGCTCTCCCACGTGAGGACGAGGCCCGGAATCTTCAGCGCCTCCTCCAGCGACATGTTGACCTGCTTGAACTTGTCGCGCGGCAGGTTGTTGTCGATCTGGTTGCCGTTGCCGGACACGCCGATGCCGTACGCATCGCGGATGGCGCGGCTGACGCCCGTGGCGCACAGGCCCTGGCTGTTGTAGCCGCCCATGCCCATCGCGGCGCGGCGCGCGGCATCCGCCAGCCGGGACATCCCCGACGACGCGCTGCTGGGACCCACGCCCGTGGGACCGCCCACGTCCTGGCCGCCCGTCGGACGACCACCGCCGCGGAGGCCCTGACGCGAGCCGCTCGGCTCGAAGGTGTCCTTGCCGGAGTAGCCCACCTTCAGGGACGCGCCCGTGAAGATGAGGTCCTTGTTCGCGATGTTGTTGTCGCGCGCCAGCTTGTCGACGGTGGTGCCGAACCGAGCCGCCAGCTTCGTGAGCGTGTCGCCACGCTGAATCACGTAGTCCTTGGGGGTCGTACGGCGCTCACGAGGATTGATCCGGTAGTTGGCCATAAAAGCTCCTGCCCTATTCTCGGGGTTCCCCTGGCTGAGTTGCTGATCGCCCCGCAATTCTCTGCCTGTTTACAAAATTGTGAGATTTCTACCCGGGCTGTAGAGCAGCCCCCGTCTCCGCGAGAGATTTCCAGACGGAGAGTGACAAATCTCCGCGCGTATTCACTCCGAGAGGGTTCACGGCGCGGTGGCGCGCTCAATCACCGCGAGCGCTTCCGCGAAATGGGCGGGCTCGGCGCCCAGTCCCAGCCGGAAGCCGTGGCCCCGTTCCAGCGGGTGGCTGCCGTTTGGATCTCCCACCTCCATGGCGCTCAGCGGCAGGACGAAGACGCCCTCCGCCGCCAGGGCCTCCAGCCGCGAGGTGAAGGCCGCGGGCTCCAGGGCCCCCTTCACGCCGATGCAGGTGACGAGGCCCCCTTGGGGCGCGGTGCCGTACACGCCCCGCGAGCGCTCCAGGAACGCAGCCAGGGTGCGCCGGTTCTGGAGCCAGTCCTCGCGCGCCCGCTTCAGCGCGGGGCTGTGCAGGTCCTTGAGCACCTCGTACGAAATCCACTCCGTCACCGGGTTCACCGTGTGCGTCGTGTAGTTCTTCTCGTTCTGCATCCGCGCCAGCATCGCCGTGTCTCCCACGCACCAGCCGATGCGCAGCCCCGGACAGCCCAGGCACTTGATGAACGAGCCCGTCACGAACGAGCGCGTGCCCGGCCGATACACCGTGGCCCCCAGCACCGCGTCCTCGGAGGACAGGAAGCGGTAGTGCTCGTCGCCCACCACCGTGGCCCCGTTCGCGTCCGCCCACTTCGCCACGGTGTCCAAGAGGCCCGCGTCCAGCACGAGGCCGCTCGGATTGTGGGGCGTGTTGAGGATGACCACGTCGGGGCGCTCGCGCTCCAGCCGCGCCACCCAGTCCCCCGCGTCGATGGACGGCCGGCCCCGCTCGTCCCAGCGCACCGGCAGCCGCACCACCTGCGCGCCCTGCTGCATGGGCAGCTCATAGAGGAGCTGGAACGCGGGCCACGCCAGCGCCACCTTGCGCGGACGCAGCTGCCGGAACAGCAGCAGCAGCGCCTCGCTGGTGCCCGTGGTGATGAGCACGTTCTCCCGCGTGGCGCCCGGGTGCATCGCGGCGACCAGGTCGCGCAGGTCCGCGCGTCCCCAGTTGGGGCTGTCGCGCAGCAACGTGGACAGGAAGACGGCCGAGGCCTCGTCGGGGCTCACCCCCGAGCCCGTCAAGAGCTCGCCCACGGTGACGGGACGGCCTCCGGACTCACCCAGGTTGTAGCGCGCGGTGAACCGCGAGCCCTCCAGGTAGTCCTCCATGAAGAATGAGCGCAGCGGTTCCATCTCGACTCCGGATGTGAGGACTCAGGCGGCCGGCACGGCGGCGACTTCGGGCCAGGCGACATCCCCGCGGTGCGCCACCACCACCTGCTGGATGGGCATGTCGAACGCTCGCGCCGACGTCAGGCCCACGGGCGAGAGCAGCGCCTGGAACTCCGGCAGGGACAGCACGTCCCCTTCATTGGACACGTAGCGCCGCAGCGCGAAGTAGAGCGCGTCGAGCGGCCCGTCGCGGCGGTCCGTCAAGAGATAGCCGGAGATGAGGAGCAGCCCGCCGGGCTTGAGCGCCCGCGCGAGCTTCGCGAAGAAGCCCGGCAGCGCATCGGGCGGCAGCGCGGGGATGATCTGCGGCAGGAGGATGACGTCGTACTCCGCCTCGCCGTAGTCCACCGAGAGGCAGTCCCCCTCCCACAGCCGCGAGCGCGCCTCCAGCTTCAGCTTCGTCAGGTGCGGGCGCACCGCGTCCAGCACGTGCACCGAGTCCAGGTACGTCACGTGCGTCGTGGGCGCCGCGAGCCCGAAGGCCGCGCCCCACACGCCCGAGCCCGTGCCCACGTCCAGCACCCGCGCGCCAGCGAGCGAGCGCATCTGCCCCACCAGCTCCGCCGCCTTGCGGCTCAGCCGGAGGTGCGAGCCGAAGATGCCGGAGATGCGCGAGGCGTTCTCCTGGTAGATGCGGCGCGCCGTCTCCGGGTCCCTCAGGTCCAGGCGGAAGCGCTGCTCGCGCACGGCCTCGCCCAGATGTCCGAAGGCCTCCCAATACGCCATGGTCGCCGGCAGCGCGCGCTGGAAGTACGGCAGGCTCGTGGCGTCGAGCATCCGCGCCGCCGCCTCCGTGAAGGACCAGCGCCCCGCCTCCTCCCGCGCCACGCCCAGCGAGGCGAGCACGCCCAGGAGCACGCCCAGCCCCTCCGGGTGCACCTTCAACCCGGCGGCGAGCTCGTCGCGAGGCGTCGCGGTCTCCACCAGCCGCATGAGCAACCCCAGCTCCGCGGCGGTCACCAGCGCCTGCGTGCGCGCGAAGTTGCGCGCGTACCGGTCGAAGAACTCCTCGGCCCGCGCGTTGGGCGCGGCAGGCGACGGCTCCAGGAACAGGGCGCGAAACCACCCCAGCAAATCCCGCCCGTCCACCGCGGCGCCGGTGCGCACCGCCTCGGGCAGCTTCGCCACCACGTGCCACCAGTCCGGCACCGCCCGCAGCCGCGCACGGAACGACGCATCCGCGAGGAACGCGGCCGTGTCCTCCGCGAGCAGATACCCCTGGCCCTCCTGGAACAACACGAAGCCCAGGCCCACCAGCGGCTCGAGGATGGCGCGGACTCCGCGGCGATTCGCGCCCAGGTGCTCGGCCAGCGAGTCCAGGGACAGGGGCCACGCGCCCGGCCCCGCGGAGAGCTGTCCGAACAGCCCGAGCGAGAACGCGGCCTGGAGCGCCGCCGACTCGTTGCTCGCGTCACGGCCGAGGAAGTTGAGCTGCTGCACGAAGGCGGGCGACGCGGGAGGCTTCGACATGGACTCTCCTTCAGACCCAGCGGAACCAGCGCAGCGCGACCACCAGGGGGAGCACCGTCCAGGCCGCGAGCACCCACATGGCCGGCCCCAGCGCCATCAACGACGTCCCCTCCAGCATGATGGCGCGCAGCGAGTCATTGAGCGCCGTCAGCGGCAGCGCGTGGATGACCGGCTGCAACCAGCCCGGGAAGTTGTCCGACGCGAAGAAGACGCCGGACAGGAACAGCATCGGCATGGACACCAGGTTGACCAGCCCGCCCACCGCCTCCTCGTTGTGCGCGCGAATGGACACCAGCAGCGCCAGCGAGGCGAAGCACATGGCGCCCATCAGCCCCATGCCCAGCAGCGCGACGTAGCTGCCGAACATCGGCACCCCGAAGAGCCAGCGCGCGAAGGCGCAGAAGAAGGCGACCTCCAGCACCGCGAAGGCCGTGCGCCCCAGCAAGAAGGCCAGGAAGAAGTGCGTGCGCGACATCGGCGTGCCCGCCAGTCGCTTGAGCAGCTTGCCGCCGCGCATGGACACCAGCGGCACCGCCAGCGCCCACAGGCTGGAGGACATCAACGACATCCCCAGGAGGCCCGGGATGAGGAAGTCGATGTAGCGATTGCCCGGCTCCGACACCGGCGTCGTCCGCACCGCCTCCAGCCGAGGCGCATCCGGCGCGCGCGACAGGGCCTGCATGACGAGCAGCCGCGCCGTCCTCCCCTCCGCCTGGCTGGGGTCCACCAGCGCCTCGGGCTCCGGCGTGCCGGGCACCAGCACCAGCATCACGCGCCCCCGGGCGAGCTGACGGCGCGCCTCGAGGAGCTCCAGCGTCTCCACCTCCAGCTCCGGCGTGCCCGCGAGCCGGGCGGAGAGCTCGGGGGCCCCTTCGCCCTGCGCGATGGCGACGCGCACGGGCCCGAGCGACTCGTTGCGGAAGGCCAGCCCCAGCACCAGCGTGGTGACGATGGGGAAGACGAACGTCCAGAACAGCACCTCGGGCTGCCGCCACAGCACCCGCAGGCGCATCAACACCAGCTCACCCAGCGAGCCCATCACGCCGCCTTCTCCTCGTTACCCTCGCGCAGCGAGCGCCCCGTCAATCCGATGAACACGTCATCCAACGTGGGCCGCCGCGTGGACAGGTGCTTGAGCTTCGCGCCGGACGCCTCCACCTCGCGCAGCACCCACGGCAGCGCCTCGTGCAGCGCCCTCACCCGCAGGGACAGCCGGTCCGCGTGACGCTGCGCGCAGACCACCGCGGGCAGGGGCGACAGCCGCTCCAGGTCGAGCGACGGCTCCGCCTCCAGCTCGATGACCTGCTCGGCCCCCAGCGACGCGACGATGTCCCCGGGCGTGCCCCGGCTGATGACGCGCCCCCGGTCGATGATGACCAGCCGGTCGCAGAGCACCTCCGCCTCGTCCATGTAGTGCGTCGTCAACACCACGGTGCGCCCCTTGGCCTTGAGCGTCGCCACCACGTCCCACAGGGCCCGGCGCGACTGCGGGTCCAGGCCCGTGGTCGGCTCGTCCAGGAAGAGCAGGTCCGGGTCTCCCGCCAGCCCCAGCGCCAGGGCCAGCCGCTGCCGCTGGCCGCCCGACAGCTTGCCCACCCGGGCGTGCCGCTTCTCGCCCAGCTGCACCATGCCAATCAGCTCCTCGAGCGACAGCGGGCGCGGATAGAAGGACGCGAACAGCCGCACCGTCTCCTCCACCGTGAGCTGCTCCACCAGCTTCGTCTCCTGGAGCGTCAGCCCGATGCGCTGGCGAAGCCTCGTCGCGTCGCGCCTCCAGTCCAGCCCGAGCAGCCGTACATGACCGGAGGTCGGCTCCTGGAGGCCCTCGAGAATCTCGACGGTGGTCGTCTTGCCGGCGCCGTTGGGGCCGAGCAGGCCCACGCACTCGCCGCGTCGGATGTCCAGGTCGATGCCGTCCACGGCGGTGACGTCGCCGAAGCGCTTGACCAGTCCCTTCACCTCGATGGCGAGCTCGTCTGGGGATGTCATGGGGGGAGTGGGCGGCAGTATGGCCCAAGGCGGGCCTGGGCCCAACGGCGCGCGCGTGGAATGCGGCGGGCCGCGTCCGGGGGTGCTACGGTCCGCCGCCGTGGCCCTGAGCGACGGATTGGATGCGCGGGTTGACCGGCTGGAGTTGCCGTTCAACGAGTACGGCGTGGACCCGTACGGAATCTCCCGGAAGCACGTGAGGGATGCGCTGCGCGTCTTCGCGCTCATCTACCGGTACTACTTCCGGGTGCGCTGCCACGGCATCGAGCACATCCCCGCCCGGGGCCGGGGCATGCTCGTGGGCAACCACTCCGGCGGAGTGGCCGTGGACGGCGCCATGGTGCTGACGTCCACCCTGCTGGAGATGGACCCGCCCCGGCTCGCCCAGGGCATGGTGGAGCGATTCCTCCACAAGTTCCCCGTCTCCTCGCTGTGGGCCAGCCGCACCGGCCAGTTCACCGGCCTGCCCGAGCACGCGCGGCGGCTGCTCGAGGACGACCGGCTGCTCATGATTTTTCCCGAGGGCGCGCGCGGCACGGCGAAGCTGTTCCCGGACCGCTACTCGCTGGTGGACTTCGGCACGGGCTTCGTGCGGCTGGCGCTCCAGACGCGCTCGCCCATCATCCCGTTCGCGTTCCTGGGGGGCGGCTCGGCCATCCCGACGGTGTTCAACGCGTACACGCTGGGCAGGCTGCTGGGGGTGCCGTACGTGCCGCTGACGCCGTACCTGCTGCCGGTGCCGCTGCCGGTGCGGCTGGAGATCCACTATGGCGAGCCGCTCGTCTTCCGGGGCACCGGGGACGAGGAGGACCACGTCATCGAGGGGTATGTGGCGAAGGTGAAGGAGCGCATCGCGGGTCTCATCGAGCGCGGCCGGGCGGGGCGACAGCACCGCGGGCTGGCCAGAAAGCTGCTGCCATGAGGGTGCTCATCCCGGGTATCTCCGGAGGAATCGCGCGCAAGCTGGCGCTGCGGTTGAAGCGGGCGGGCCACGAGGTGGCGGGGGTGGACATCCGTCCGTGGGACACGGCCCAGGAGGCGGACATCCAGGTGTTCCGCGGCGACGTGCGAAAGCGCGTCGCCGAGGACGTCTTCCGCCGCTGGCGTCCGGACGCGGTGGTGCACATGGCCACCGTCACGGCCTTCACGGTGCCGGGCGCGGAGCGCGGGCGCATCAACCTGGACGGCACCAAGGCGGTGTTCGACCACTGCGCGACGCACGGCGTGAAGCAGCTGCTCTTCGTCGGGCGGCACACCTTCTATGGCGCGGCGCCGGACTCGCCGCTGTACCACTCCGAGGACGAGCCGCCGCGCGCGCTGGAGGCCATCCCGGAGCTGGCGGACCTGGTGGCCGCGGACCTGTACGCCGCGACGGCGCTGTGGCGCCTGCCCGAGGTGACGACGGCGGTGCTGCGGCTGCCGTACACGCTGGGCGCGCCGGGCACGGGGACGCTGGCCTCGTTCCTCAAGGGGCGACGGGTGCCGATGGTGCTCGGCTATGACCCGCTGTTCCACGTGCTCCAGGAGGAGGACGTGGTGACGGCGCTGCAGCTGGCGCTGGAGAAGAAGATCCGGGGCATCTTCAACGTGGCGGGGCCTCCGCCGATTCCGCTGTCGGTCATCGTGCGCGAGACGCGGCGCACGGCGGTGCCGCTGCCGGCGCAGGTGCTGTCGTTCCTGCTGGGGCGGGCGGGCCTCCCGCGCCTGTCGGTGGGGGCGCTGGACCACCTGCGCTATCCCATCGTGGTGGACAACCGGCGCTTCCTGGAGGCGACGGGGTTCGAGTACCGGCACAGCGTGGCGGACACGCTGCGCATCTACCGTGAAGCGGCGCCGCCGCCCGTGTCCGGGGGGCTCATCTAGGGCCCCCGCGTGGACGTGGTAGCGTGAGGGCCCCCTCGTGCCGCGAGTTGGAGCCCCATGCCGATGAAGCCCCTGCCCTTTTCCGCCAGGCCGGTCCGCAGGTTGGAGCGCCCGTCGCTCGAGGAGCTGCGGGAGTGGCACTACCGTGAGCCGGTCATCGTCCGGGGGCTCCTGGACGCCTCGGGGGCGCTGGACGCGTTCCGCTCGCAGGGGACGTTGGACGGGAAGCTCGCGGTGCTGGAAGCGCAGCTGGGGGAGCGGCCGCAGCATTACTTCTGCGTGTTGCCTCCGGAGTCGGGCGGGCACTACCGGCCCAAGCTGGTGGTGAGCGACGCGGAGGGGGGCGTGGCGGTGATGCCCGAGCAGGGCAGCTTCGCGGACTTCGCGGACCGGCTGAAGGCGGCGGTGCGCACGGGCGAGTACGTGTACATGCAGAACGGGATGCTCGAGCAGTCCCACGTGCGAGAGAAGCTGCGGTTCGACTTCCTGTCGTTCAGCGACCCGCTGGGGGTGGAGAGCAAGTTCTGGGTGGGCTCGGACGGGCAGGTGGTGAACCTGCACTACGACGACTGCATCAACTTCATCTGCATGTTCGAGGGCACCAAGCGGGTGACGATGTTCCCGCCGGAGCAGCTGGAGAACCTGTACCACGCGCCGCTGGACGTGCTGGGCGGCGGGGCGCCCACGACGCCCGTGCACCTGTTGAACCTGGACCTGGAGCGCTTCCCCCGGTTTCGCACGGCGATGGAGCACGCGTGCGTGGCGGTGGTGGAGCCCGGGGAGGCGCTGCTGATTCCGCCCTTCTGGTGGCACCACGTGGAGTCCTTCGGGGCGATGCATGTCATGGTGAACAGCTTCATCACCACGATTCCGTCCACGGCGACGCTGGAGCTGTGGAAGGACCTGTCGGCGGGCATCCGCGCGCTGGCGAAGGCGACGCCCGAGGAGCGGAACCGGGAGCGGGAGTTGTTCCGCCGTCGGGTGTTCGCGGGGGGGGAGGTCTCGGTGTCCTCGGCGCTGGCGGAGCAGGCGCGGGTGACGTTCCAGAAGCTGCCGAGTTCATGGCGTGAGCATGTGGCGCGGCTGTGGGAGGCGTTCGCCTTCCAGACGCACGGGGCGCCGTTCGAGGAGACGGCCGGCGGGCTCGCGGGGCTCATCGAGCGACAAGCGGGACAGCTCACGCTCTATCCCAACGCCAACATGCTGGCGGAGATGCCGGATGTGATGGAGCTGCCCGCGGGGGACCCGGCGCCGCGGTAGGGATTGCGCCCCTGACGAAGACAGTCACTCCAGTCCATACCACCACGGGGTGAGTCACTCCTCGCATCGATGTCGTGACAGACCCGGCGGGCGGTGTGAGACATTGGATGCACCGGGTCTCGCCGCTTGCAAGGAATGACATGAAGGGCGCAGGCTCTACCCGGTGTGACGGGTCCATCTCCGGGGACCCGTGGGGGCATGGGCTTGGTGACAACCGCAGACACCGCTCTCCTGGACTCGCTGGACCGGCATGCCCGGCGCCGTGCGGAAGGGATTCCCACCCTGAGCGCCCTGGTGGGCGACCCGGAGCGCGCGCTCCGGCTCTGGACGGAATGGCTCCACCGCAGCGGCTTGAAGGCGGCCTTCGCCCAGAGCGAGGACCTGCGCTCCACCGTCGCCGCCTGGGCCACCCAGCTCGCCCGTGAGCGCAATCTCTTCCGAGACGCGGAGAGCTACGTCGTCTTCTCCCAGCGCGCCATCTCCTCCCGCGAGCTGCACTTCGAGGGCAAGACGCAGCACGACCGCCGCGTCCTCTTCGAGCGACTGGAGCCGCCCCACGCCGAGCCCGTGACGTGGGCCCTGTGCCGACAGCTGCTCGAAGCCCCGGAGCCCGCGCCCCCAGGCACGCTCCCCAACGAGGTCCGTGAGGCCATCTCCCACGACCCGCTCCGCGTCCTCCACGCGCTGTTGCTCATCATCCCCGAAGGCCGCGCCCCCGCCCTCCACCTGGCGCTCTCCCCTTCCGACCCGCGCAGCCTCCGCACCGCGACCGCCATCTGCTCCGCGGCACCGCTGCTTCACGTCGCCTGCGTGCTGCCACCCGATGCGCTCGAAGGCACCCGTGGACGCAAGGACTCCCACGCGCTCGCGATGATGCGGGAAGGGTTGCTCGAGCTCCCGGACCCTGTCGCCGTCACCTCCGAGCAGGGAGCGCCCGTCGGCGAGCTCGCGTCCCCTCGACGTGCATCCTCGAAGAAGAAGGCTCCGGCCTCACAGCCGGAGCCCCACGTCGCGCCGCCGTTGCTGGAGCGCTTCCGGGAGAACGCGGAGGCCATGGTCGCCGAGCGCGAGAAGTCCGAGGCCCGCGCCCGCAGCAAGATGGAGCACTTCTTCTACCACGACATCCTGCAGGTCCATCCGGCCACCAAGGACGTCTTCACCCTCAACGCCAAGGTGGAGCTCGGCGAGGGCAAGCGCCCGCTGGAGGTCGACCTGCTGAGCCGCGAGCTGCGGCTCGCCGTCGAAATCGACGGCCAACACCACTTCCTCGACCCCGAGCGGTTCCGTCGGGACCGACGCAAGGACCTGGCGCTCCAGCGCATCGGCTACTGGGTGGCCCGCTTCCTCTACGAGGACCTGCACCCTCACTGTGAAGACATCTTGAAGACCCTCGAATCGCTCATGGAGGCCCGGCGGCGAGAAGCCACCGCGCAAAGGACAACGCATGGACAGCCCTGACAACCGGTTGGCGGGACTCGCACTCACCTGGCTCGCGCCGCGTCCACAACGCAGCGGCACCCGCACGGAGCTCGGCAATGCCCTGCGCCCCTTCGTGGAGCACCGCCTCTCGCGCCCCGAGTGGAAGGCCCGACTCGACGCCGTGCTGGAGCAGCTCCTGCGCGATGAGCTCGTGGCCGCGAAGAAGAAGGCGGGCCTGACGCTCACCAGCGCGGGGATGGAGCGCGTCCTCCAGTTCCTGCGCCTGGAGCAGCTTCCCAAGGGGCTCACCTGGAAGAAGCTCAAGGCCACCTACCTCCTCGCGAACAGCCTGGACGTCGCACCTTCCAAGGCCACGCTCACCCGCCTGAACGACGCGGATGGCGTCCGCGCGGCGGTGCTCGCCCGGCACCATCCCGAGGTCGGAGAGGGAGAGCCGTCCCTGTCGCAGATTCGGGACAGGCTGCTCTGGCGCCAGTTGGGTGTGGAGACGGAGCGGCCGTTCTCCCTGGGTGCCGTGCAGGCCCACCTGCTCGGCAAGATGCTCGACACCGAGGTGAAGAATCCGCGCAAGGCCGTGGAGCAGCTCGCTGCCCGCGCCGCTGGGGCACCTCGCGCCGACGCGGAGATTCTTCGCCTGACGCTGCTGCGGCAGTGGTTCCTCCCTGAGTCGTCCACCGCGGCCGCGAGCGACACCCGGTCTGTGCCCCAGCGAAACACCGCGTCCACGCGCGAGGCTGGGGCAACGCCCCAGCGAACCCCAGCGCCCACGCGAAACACCGTGCCCTCACGCGACACCGGGTCCGCGCCCAATCAAGCCCCCGCGCCCGCCGCGCCGCCACCCTCGGTCCTCGTGGAGTCCTTCGCCGAGCATGTGCTCTCGGTGGCGCGGGCCCTGCCCACGGGCCGCTTCGGGCGCGACAAGGTTTTCATCTCCCACGTGTGGCGAGCCCTCCAGCCCGAGTGGAGCAACCGTGAGGCGTTCGACGCCGCGCTCCTGGAGGCCAACCGCACCCAGCATCTGTCACTGACGCGTGCGGACCTCGTCTCGGCCATGGACCCCAAGGACGTCGCCGAGTCCGAGGTGCGCTCCTACGGCGCCAGTTTCCATTTCGTCGTCGTCTGATTCGTCCTTCCAGGAGCGCCCATGTCCCGCGACCCTCGACTCGAGGTCTTCCTCTCCGACGGCGGCGAGGTCTTCAGCAGCGTCCAACAGGGCCAGTACCTCTGGCAGCCCGACCCGTTCGACGTGGAGACCCTCAACCCCGCCGCGCGCCGCGCCTTCAAACGCCTGTTGGACCGGGCAACGTCGTCACCTGCTCCCGACACGGGAAAAATCCTTCTCCTGCTCGGAGAGTCCGGCAGCGGCAAGACGCACCTGGTGCGCGCCTTCCGCAACGCGGCGCACGAGCAGAAGCGCGGCTTCACCGGCTACATGCCCATGACGGTGGATGCGGCGCACTACGACCGGTACATCCTGTCCAACCTCATCGACTCCATCGATCATCATCCGTACGACGTGGCGCAGGATGACGACAGCGGAATGATGTACCTGTCGAACCTGCTGATGGCTCAGTGCACCAGCCTCTTCGCGCCGCTCATCGAGCCCGAGGAGAAGGTCCTGGAGGACGACGAACTCCACGGCACCGTCCGCGCGGTGGCGGACGATCTCCTCTCCGACCCGCGCTTCCGCGGCGTCGAGGTGGACCTGCTGCGCGCGCTCATCTACTTCCAGCGCCGGGACCCGCGCATCAACCGCCGCATCTTCAACTGGCTGCGCTGCGAGGACATCACCCCCGAGGACCGGAAGGTCATCGGCGAGTTGGTCCCACGCACCTCCGACGACGCGCCGGCTCGCATGGTCGAGCAATTGGGCCGCGTCATGAGCGCGCTGGGACACGCGCTCGTGCTGTGCATCGACCAGATCGAAGACATCAGCGACTTCGAGCAGCGCCCCCAGGCTGAGAATGCCTTCCGCCGGGCGATAAATACCCTGGCATCCATCGCCGGCAAGGTGCCCAACGCCATCGTGGTCATCTGCTGCCTCTCCGATTATTGGGAGAAGATGCGCCCGCTCCTCACGCGGGCCATGGTCGACCGCGTCGAGAACGACCCGGACCCCGTGACGCTGGAGCGCACTGTCAGCGCGGCCACCGCTCGCGACATGGTCGCTCGGCGCCTGCGCTTCCTCTACGAGCAGCGCGGCGTGCAGTACCGCCCCGAGGAGCCCACCTACCCCATTCCTCCCGAAGGCTTCGAGAAGCTCGCCGGCCAGCGTGCCCGGGACGTGCTGAACGAGTGCCGTCGCTACCGTGAGAAGGCCATCGAGCTGCAGCGCCTGCCGGACACCTTCCCGCTGCCGAGTCGAGACGCGCGTCCACCGGCCCCTCAACCTCCCGCTGGCGTCGACATGGACCGGATGTGGACGGACTTCCGCACCGCCTACAAGGAGAAGCTCCCCGAGGACGCGTCCGACATCACCGCCCTGCTCGCGTGGGCCGTCGAGATGGGGAGCGAGGAGATGGGAGGCTCGCCTCGCTTCGCTGTGAAGACGCGCAACGGAGACGACCTGCTGGACGTGGCCGTGCACCCCTCCGGCAAGAAGCTCGTCCTCGCGCTCTGCGAGCGCCGTCCGCACGGAGGCGGGTTGGGCCGGCAGATGAGCGAGGCCCTCACCGCCGCGAGGGGGAAGACTCCGGTGCTCATCCGGACCTCCGACTTCCCATCGTCCACGGGGACCCTCGTCTCGGACGCCTTGAGCAAGCTCATCCGGCAAGGCGGGCGACGCGTCGTGCTGGGCGACAGTGACCTCCGCGAGCTGGTCGCCCTGCGTGACTTCCGTGCCCTGCACGTCGGACAGGCGGCGCTCGCGGAGTGGAGCCGCGCCGCGCGTCCCGTCACCCGACTGAAGTCCATGGGTGACATCCTTGGACTGGAGCCGCTCGGCCCTTCGCTCCCGCCTCCAGGCCCCGCGAAGGACCCGGTCGCGCGGGAGTCCGAGAAGCGAGAGACCAAGGCAGCCGAGGTGACGCCTCCGCCCGTGTCACCTCCCGCCCCCGTCCACGTGAAGAACGAGAACAACTTCGTTCCCCGGCAGTCGGGCCTGTTCTCGGACGCCATGGTGACGACGACTGCGACGCCGACACCTCGCAACGCATCAAGCCCTTCTCCCGCGCCGACGACTCCCGCGCAGTCCTCGAAGCGTCCTTCCGGGAAGGTCGCCACCGTCACGCCGCAAGCGAGCACCCCACCCGCCGCGGGTCCGAAGACGGCTGCCACCGAAGATGACGACACGGACCTCTCGACGATGAAGCCCGTGAGCAATCTGCTGCCCGACCCGGACCCCAAGCCCGTCCAGAAGCCCGAGGCCCCCGTCAACCTGGTGCGCAAGCCCCGCCCGACACCCGCGACAGGCACCCCCGCTGTCCCGAACGTGGTGCTCACCGGCCCCCTGCGCCTGGGCGTCTCCGAGGGGCTGCTCCCCCAGAACGTCATGCTCGACACCTCCGAGCTGACGAAGCACAGCGCCTTCCTCGGTGGCTCGGGCAGCGGCAAGACGACGCTCGCGCTCAATACGCTGGAGCAGCTCCTGCTCCGAGGCATCCCCGTCATCCTCGTGGACCGGAAGGGCGACCTCGCCGCCTACGCCCGCCCCGAGGCCTGGGAGGAGCCCATCGAGGACGCCACGCTGCGCGAGCGGCGCCGACTCCTGCGTGAGCGCGTCGACGTCGCGCTCTACACGCCGGGACGCTCGGATGGCAGACCGCTCGCGATTCCCATTGTCCCCCAGGGACTGGAGACACTCCCCGCCGAGGAGCGCGAGCAGGGCGTCCAGCAGGCCGCGGACGCCATCGCCGGCATGCTCGACTACCGGACCAGCCCCAACGACAAGGCCGCGAAGGCCGTGCTCGCCCAAGCCCTCCGGCTGCTGATGAGCCAGTCCTTCGGGAAGGAGGTCACCCTCGAACTCATCCAGCAGTTCGTCATGTCGCAGGACCCCGCGCTGCTGGAGGCCACGGACGGAATCCCCACGAAGACCCACGCCAAGCTGGCCCAGGACCTCAGCGTGCTCCGCATCAACCTGCGCACGCTGTTGGCCGTGAGCGGTGAACGGCTCGACCTGGATGAACTGCTCGGGCGCGGCGTCCACGGTGTGCCCGGTCGCACGCGCTTGAGCATCATCAGCACCAAGTTCCTCGGGGACAACTCGCGCATCCTCTTCTGGGTGTCGCAGCTGCTCCTGGAGACCCACCGCTGGGCCAGCCAGCATCCGTCACCGAAGCTCCAGGCCGTGATTCTCTTCGACGAGGCGGACATGTACCTGCCCGCGACGAGCAAGCCCGCGACCAAGGAGCCGATGGAGAGCCTCCTCAAGCGCGCGCGCTCCGCGGGCCTCGGCATCATGCTCGCCACGCAGAGCCCGGGGGACTTCGACTACAAGTGCCGGGAGAACGTGCGCATGTGGTGCGTGGGCCGGGTGAAGGAGGACAACGCCCTCCGGAAGCTCCAGCCCATGTTCACCGAGGCGCGCGTCGACGCCGACGCCAAGCTCCCTGGACAGAAGGCCGGCCAGTTCCACGTCCTGCGCGAGGGCAAGGTCCAACAGCTCAAGGCGGACCGCTCGGCCATCAGCACGAACCAGCTCTCCGAGGACGAGATCCTCCTGTACGCCCGCAAGTCGCGCGAGGCTCAGACGGGTGGTCCCCAGAGCACCGGCACGTCCTGAACCACCGCCGGATGCCCGTTCCGGGACTTCCTGCTAGGAAGCCCCCGGAATGAGCACCCGGCCGCTTCCGCCACCGTTGGACCGCGAGCGCTTCGATGCGCTCGTGGCCCAGGGCTTCAACCAGGTTCCCGTGTATCGACGGTGGGACACCGGGGCGCCGCGGCCCGTGGACCTGCTTCGCGCCCTCCCCGCGCAGCACCGTTTCCTCCTCGAGAGCACCCGCGTCAGTGACGAGGGGCGCTACTCGTTCCTCGGCGCGAGCCCCTTCCTGCGCTTCGTCGCCAAGGGCCCCAAGTGCTTCATCGACGACGTGCCCCAACCGGGTCCCCCGTTGGACACACTGCGAGCCCTGTTCCGTCGGTGGCGCGGCCCCCGCATCGACGGGCTCCCGCTCTTCCTCGGCGGCGCCGTCGGCTTCTTCGCCTACGAGGCCAACCACTACTTCGAGAAGCTCCCCGTCCACCCGCGCGATGACCTGGCACTGCCGGACATCGCCCTGTCCTTCGTGGACACCTTCCTCGCGGTGGACCATCTCGAAGGGCACCTGCTCGCCATCGCCACCGGCTCGGACTGGGAGGACTGCCAGCGCCGCCTGGACACCCTCGCGTCCATCGTGCGCCAGGCCACGCCCACCTCGCCTCCCGCCCCCCCCGCCGCCGATGCACCCCTCGCAGAGCCGCGCTCCAACTTCACGCAGCAGGGCTACCTGGACGCGGTGGAGCGCGTGCGCGAGTACATCCGCGCCGGAGACACGTATCAGGTCAACCTCTCGCAGCGCCTCGAGGTCGACTTCCCGGGCGCCCCCCTCGCGCTCTACGAGACCCTGTCCGCCACCAACCCCGTCCACTTCGCCAGCTACCTCGAAGGCGACGGCTTCCACGTCGTCAGCGCCTCCCCCGAGCGACTGGTCCGCGTCGAGCACGGACGCGCCATCACCCGCCCCATCGCCGGCACCCGCCGCCGGGGCACGCCCGAGGAAGAAGCCCGCTTCGTCCAGGAGCTGCGCACCAGCGAGAAGGAGCGCGCCGAGCACGCCATGCTCGTGGACCTGGAGCGCAATGACCTCGGCCGCGTCTGCGCCTACGGCACCGTCGAGGTGACGAAGCTGATGGAGATCGTCGAGTACGCCCACGTCCTCCACATCGAGTCCGAGGTGATAGGGCAGCTCACGCCCGACACCGAGCCGCTCGACGTGGTCGGCGCGCTCTTCCCCGGCGGGACCATCACTGGCGTCCCCAAGATTCGCACCATGCAGCTCATCACCGAGCTGGAGCCGCACGCACGCGGTCTCTACACGGGCTCGCTCGGCTACATGTCCTTCAACGGCGACCTGGACCTGAACATCGTCATCCGCACCCTGCTCGTGAAGAACGGCCGCGCCTACGCGCAGGTCGGCGGGGGCATCGTCCACGACTCGCAGCCTCGCCAGGAGTTCAAGGAGACGCTGAACAAGGCGCGCTCCCAGCTCCTCGCCCTGCGCGCGAGCGGAGCCACGCGATGATCCTCCTCATCGACAACTTCGACTCGTTCACCTTCAACCTCGTCCAGGCGCTCGGCGCGCAGGGCGCGAAGCTGAAGGTGGTGCGCAACGACGCCGTCACCGTGCGCGACATCGAGGCCCTCCAGCCCGAGCGCATCGTCATCTCCCCCGGCCCCGGGACGCCCGAGGATGCCGGCGTCTCACTCGAGGTCATCCGAGCCTTCGGCGGACGTGTCCCCCTGCTCGGCGTGTGTCTGGGCCACCAGTGTCTGGGACAGGTCTTCGGCGCGAAGGTGGTCCGCGCTCCCGTCCCCGTGCATGGGAAGACGGCCGAGGTCCAGCACGAGAACCAGGGGGTGTTCCAGGGACTCCCACGGCCCTTCGTCGCCGCGCGCTATCACTCGCTCGTCGTGGAGCGGGAGGGCCTGCCCGAGTGTCTCGAAGTGACGGCCTGGCACGAGGGGCTCATCATGGGCATGCGGCACAAGGCGCTGCCCGCGCTGGAGGGCGTCCAGTTCCATCCCGAGTCCTTCCTCACCACCCACGGGCCTCGACTGCTCGCCAACTTCCTGGCGGCTCGGCGCTGACGGAGCCACACCATGCTCTCCACCGTGGCGGTGAACGGCGAGGTGAAGCGCTGGGAGGACCTGCGCCTGCACGACTTCGCGCAGGGCTTCTTCTTCGGCGCGGGCTTCTTCACCACCTTCCGTATCGAGGACGGCGCCCCCCTCTTCCTGTCCCGTCATCTGCGCCGACTCACGGCGAGCCTCGCCGCTCACACGGACACCGTCCGCGCGCCCTCGCCCGAGCTGCTGGAGCCCGCCTCCGTTCGTGACACCCTGCGACGCTGCCTCGCCGCCGACCCGCTGCTCGGTCCCCGCTTCCAGGGCATCGGCAAGCTGTCCGCGAGCGATGGGCAGCTCCTGCTCACCCTCCGGCCCCACGCTCCCGACGCCGAGCGACTCCAGCACGAGGGACGCGCCATCCTCACGGTGGAGCACGGCGCCTATCGTCACGGGGAGACGTCTCCGAACCACAAGGGCTTGTCGTACTTCCGGCAGTTCTCGCGGATGCAACAGCTCCCCGTGCTGGCCAACGAGCTGGCTCACGCGTGCGAGCTGCCCACCGCGAACCTCTTCGTCCTCCTGGACGGCGCGCTCGTCACTCCGCCGCTCGATGCGCCGTGCCTCCCCGGCGTCATCCGCGCGGTGCTCCTCGATTCGGGCTCCATCGATGGAGTCCCCATCATGGAGCAGGCGCTTCCCCTCGCGCGGCTCGCCGAGGCGCGTGCAGGTGTCTTCACCAACGCCGCGGTGCTGGCCACCGGAGTCCCGCGCCTCCTCGGCCACACGTTGCCCGAGAGCCTGTCACTCGCGGCGAGGCTCCGGGAGCACATCCTGACGATGGCATCACGCGAGGACTGAGGCAGACTGCGGCCCCATGAGCCGCACCCTCGTCGTCGTGCACCGCTGGGCCGGACGTCCGAACACCGACTTCTATCCCTGGCTCGAGGAGAAGCTGCGCGAGCCACCCGCGCCCTTCGACGACATCCTCACGCTGGACATGCCCGAGCCCGCCACGCCGACCATCGACGGCTGGGTGTCCACGCTCACGCGCACGCTCGGCCCTGTGCCTCCGCCGTCCACCGTGTTCCTGGGCCACAGCGTGGGTTGTCAGACCCTCCTCCGCTACCTCGCCGCGATGCCCGAGGGACACCGCGTGGAGGGCGCCGTGTTCGTCTCCGGCTGGTTCGAGGTGGACAAGCCGTGGGACGCGCTGCGCCCCTGGCTCGACACGCCCATCGACTTCGCCCGCGTGCGCGCCGCGCTGGGCCGCGCCGTCGTCGTGCTCTCCGACAGCGACCCGTTCACCTCCGACTGGCGTCGCAATCAAGGACTCTGGGAGGAGCACCTGGGCGCCGAGGTCATCGTCGTCCCCAGGGGACGCCACTTCAACAACCCGCGCGAGCCCGCCGTGCTCGAAGCGGTGCAATCACATTTCGGCGCACGCCCTCGATAGGACATGGAAAGCTCACACCATGGGCTCTCCTCGCGCGACCTCGCCGCTCCTCCTGGCCTCCGCCCTCGTCATGCTCCTGTGCGCAGGGAGCGCGTCCGCCGAGCCCCCCTCGCCCCAAGCTCAACCTCCGAAGCGACGTCCGGGCGCGGCCTCCTCGCCCAGACCGAAGGCCCCCGCGCCGGAGAAGCCCCCCGCGAAGCGCACCCGGCTCACCATCCCCGCCTCGGACGTGCAGTCGTTCGGCGTGAAGACGGCCCTCGAGCTGGACGTGGTCTCCCCCTTCCAGGAGAGCTACGTCCTGGAGGACCCCGGGACTCAAGGGGTCAAGGTGAAGCTGACCCTGCCCGCCACCGCGCCGGGCCTGTCCAAGCTCGACGTGCAGCTCGCCAACGTCCGGGGACTCGGCCTCTACATCCCCCAGTTCTTCCAGAGCCTGAAGAGCATCGAGAGCGGCTACCGGCTCACCGACGCCACGGCGCGCATCGAACGCGTGGGCGAGCACTGCCTCTGGACGGAGACGCCCAAGGACACCACGCATCCCTATCAGGCGGACTGCATGTACTCCGCATCCCCCACGAGCCCCGCGTTCCTCTGCACCTTCTCGAGCCAGAACCGGAACCTCGCGCGGGCCGCGCTGGAGACCTGCCAATCACTCACCCTGCGCTGACCCGTCGGACTCCCCCTGAGCGCCGAACCCCAGCGCCTCGGAGACCTCCGCCGCACGCAGCTCCCGCCATCCCCCCTCGGGCACGTCGAGCACCACCGCGCCCACGGCCTCGCGATGGAGCGTGAGCACCGGATGCCCCACGGCCGCCAGCATCCGCTTCACCTGGTGGTGCCGGCCCTCCGTCAGCGTCAGCTCCACCACCCCCGGAGCCCGTGACTCGGCCCGGGCCGGACGCGTGAGCCCGTCCTCCAGCTCCACGCCGTCCCGCAGTCGCTGGAGCGCGGACTCGACAGGCTGTCCCTCCACCCGCGCCACGTAGCGCTTGGGCAGATGGGTCTCCGGCGCCGTGCCATGGCGCACGAAGCGCTCGTCATTGGTGAAGAGCAACAGCCCCGTGGTGTCCCGGTCCAGGCGGCCCACGGCGAGCCACTCGTAGCCGCGCAGGGACTCGGGCAGCACCGCGCGCAGGCGCTCGAACACCGTGCCCACACCCTCCGGGTCCGTGCCATGCACCACCGGCCCCGCGGGCTTGTGGAACATCAACACCCGCGTCACGGACGTCAGCGGGTGTCCCTGCCCATCGACTCGCACCGTCTGCTCCGGCCCCACCGGCGCGAAGGGCTCCGTCACCACCCGTCCGTCCACCTCCACCCGGCCCGCGCGAATCGCCGACTCCGCCTCCGCCCGAGGCATCACCCCGGCGCGCCCCAGCGCCCGCGCCAGCCAGTCCGAGCGCCCCGCCGCCACCGCCCCCGCGTCCCGCTTCCGCGCCGCCTCCAGCCACCTGGGCGTCCTGCTCTTGCGCGCCATGCTCTCGTCTCCTTCCTGCACCACCCCGACATCCCTTGTCTTCTTTGGAGACCCCATCAGCCGTGCTTCCCGAGCGCGCATGGCGGACAGGCGGACGTCACCGTGCCGCCATTTGACTCCACCCGGGCGGCTCTGCCATTGCGCCGCGTGTGGCCGTCCCTCCTGAAATCGCCGCCTCGCTCCAACACCACCCGGCACCGCCAGGGCCGTCCGTCGCCTTTACCCTGAGACTGGCCGAGGCGCTGCACCGCTACGGCACTCCCTCCCACCGGCTGGAGGGGCTGATGAAGCGCGTGTCCGAGCGCCTGGGCCTGGAGGGCCGCTTCTTCTCCACCCCCACGTCCCTGTTCGCGTCCTTCGGCCCGCCCGAGGCGCTGCGCACCAGCCTCATCCGCGTGGAGCCCGGGGACATGGACCTGGAGCGCCTCACGCAGCTCGACGTCCTGGCCGACGACGTCATCCACTCGCGCCTCACGCCCGCCGAGGGCGCGCTGCGCGTGGAGGACATCCTCGCCCGCCCCCCGCGCTTCGGGCCCGTGCTCCAGATTCTCTGCTGGGCGCTCGCCGGAGGAGCTGGCGCCCGTCTGTTCGGCGGAGGACTGAAGGAGATGGCGGTGGCCACGGTGAGCAGCCTGCTCATCGGAATCCTCAGTGAGGTGACGCAGCGCCAGCCCACCACCGCCCGCGTGCTCGAGCCCGTGGGCGCCATCCTCTCCTCCGCGCTCGCCGTGCTGGCCGCGAGCGTCATCGGCCCGCTGTCCATCCAGGTCGCCACCCTGGCGGGCCTCATCGTCCTGCTGCCCGGCCTGACGCTGACGGTGGCCCTCAACGAGCTGGCCACGCGCCACCTCATCTCCGGCACCTCGCGCCTCACGGGCGCCGCGGTGGTGTTCCTCCAGCTGGGCTTCGGCGTCGCGCTGGGCAGCAAGCTGTCCGTGCTGCTGCCGCCGCCCGTCGCCCCGCCGCCGCCCTCGCTGCCCTCGTGGACCCAGGCCGTGGCGCTGCTGGTGGCGGGCGTCGCCATCGGCGTGCTGTTCCGCGCGCGGCCTCGGGACTGGGGCTGGATTGCGGCCGCGGGCACGTTCGCGTTCTTCGGGGCCCGCCTGGGCTCGGAGTTGCTCGGGCCGCAGCTGGGCGCCTTCGTGGGGGCGCTCGCGCTGGGCATCGTGGGCAACGTGCTGGCGCGGCTTCGCAACAAGCCCTCCGTCACCGTCGTCGTACCCGGGCTGATGCTGCTGGTGCCCGGCAGCGTGGGCTTCCGCAGCCTGTCCTCGCTGCTCGAACGCGACGTGGTGGCGGGCGTCGACACCGCCTTCAACATGCTGATGGTGGCGGTGGCGCTGGTGGCCGGACTGTTGTCCGCCAACGCGCTGGTGCCCACGCGCAAGGTGATGTGACGCGGGGCCTTCAGCGCATGCGCGTGAAGTAGATGGCCGCGAGCGACAGCAGGAAGTACGGCACCAGCCCGCCCGCGCCCGCGTAGTCCTTGGCCATGCGCTGGCCGAAGAACAGGCACACCAGCGACACCGCGGACAAGAGCGCGCCGAAGAAGGCCAGCGCCGGGCTGCCCGTGGCGATGAGCGAGACCACCCCCGCGCCGCTGAGCGCGCCGGCCGCCAGCTCCAGCAGCGTGATGACGCCGAGCATCAACGGCACCATGCCCTTCAGGGGGCTCTTGGCGAAGTGCCCGGTGAGCCAGCCCAGGTTGCCCTTCCAGTCGATGACCTTGTCCAGTCCGGACTGGAGGAAGAGGATGGCGAGGAAGGCGGCGCACAGCGCCTGGAGCAGCCACGGGGTGAACTGACTCGAATCGAATGCCGGCATGGCGGGGCACTCTAGCCGCCCGGGGCCCGGGCCCAAGTCTTCTTGCTCGTGGAGCAGGCAGCCGACCTGGGGGGCCGCCTCCCCCTTCCCTCCCACGGAAGCCGCCCTAGCTTCACGGGCATGGCTTCCGAGCAGACCGCCCGGCGTGTGTTCACCGGCCTCATCCTGCTGTCGCTGTTCCTGCTGGCCCTGGTCATCAAGCCCTTCGCCAAGGGCATCTTCCTGGCGGCGGTGCTCGCGGGCGTCTTCTATGGGCTGCACGTGCGGCTGACGCGCAAGCTCAGGGGGCGCAAGAACATCTCGGCGGGCCTCATCTGCACGGCCGTCATCCTCGCGCTGCTGCTGCCCCTGGGCGGGCTCACCGCGTTCGTGGTGGCGGAGGTGTCCTCCGGCGCGCAGTTCGTCACCAAGACGGTGCAGCAGGAGGGCGTGGAGGGGCTGGTGCAGAAGCTGCCGGGGCCGGTGCGCAAGGGCGCCGAGAGCCTGATGCAGCGGATGCCCCTGGAGGAGCAGCAGCTGGACCAGACCATCCAGGAGCAGGTGAGCACCCAGGGCGGGACGGCGGCGCGCGCGGTGACGGGGGCGGTGGCGGCCACGGGCTCCATCGCCTTCCAGACCACGATGATGCTCATCGCCCTGTTCTTCTTCCTCACGGACGGGCGGGAGCTGGTGCACTGGATTGAGAGCGTGTCGCCGCTCAGGCGCGGCGAGACGCTGGAGATCATGCGCGAGTTCCGCAGCGTGTCCGGCGCGGTGCTGCTGTCGTCGGTGGTGACGGCGGGCGTGCAGGCCTTCGCCGCGCTCGTGGGGTTCCTCATCGTCCAGGTGCCCGCGCCGCTGTTCTTCGGCGGCGTGGCGTTCTTCATGGCGCTGATTCCCGCGGTGGGCGCGGCCATCGTCGTGCTGGTCGCCGCGGCGCTGATGTTCTTCAGCGGCCACCCGTGGGCGGCGCTGTTCCTGGCCGTCTGGGGCACGGTGGTGGTGGGGCTGGTGGACAACATCGTCAAGCCGCTGCTCGCCAAGCGCGGCATGCACCAGCACGGCGCCATCGTCTTCTTCTCGCTGCTCGGCGGCCTGGCCGCGTTCGGCACGGTGGGCCTCTTGCTGGGCCCGCTCATCGTCGCCTTCTTCCTGGCCCTGGTGCGCATCCACGAGCGCGACTACGGCCGCAACCACCCGACGCCCGCGAGCCCGCCGACGCCCGGCCCCCAGGATGGAGGCGCACACACCGCGCGGGCCCCGGAGCGCGAGGGAGCGCTCACGTCTCCGGGCGAGAGTCACTGAGGCGCCAGCGACCCGACTCAAGGTCAACCCGGACTCTCGTGCCGGTCGATTCCCTCACTCCACGTTAGCCCATACGATGGGCGTGGCAGTCTTCGAGGGAAGACCACATGACACGCACGGGGGAGTCGGGTCCGCCACCGCGGGGAACCGCGGGTTGGCAATTGGTGCTGGTTGCCCTGGCACTCGCCATCTTCGTCATCAACGTCCTGTTCCCTGGGCTCGTCGTCGGGATTGGCTTCACGGGACTGATGGGCTTCATCTGCGCGGGCTTCGTCCTGGAGACGGTGGGCGCGCTCTCGACCGGCGTCTTCGAAGGCACCGCGCAACTGTCCATCATCTTCCTGGGGATGACCCTGATTGCCTTTGCGGCCGTCACCGGTTGGAACGCCATGAAAAGGCTGGCGGGCAGGACCGCACCTCCGCCCCTGTTGCTTCGCTGGCCCTGGCTCCTGCTGGGGCTGTTGCTGTTCATCGCCTGCTCTCTGACGCTTCCAGAGCGCGTCGGGCGCAGCGCCCTCCCCGTGCTTCCCGGGGCCTTCGTCATCGCCTTCACGGTCTGGAGCGTCATCTCCGTCAGTGTGTTCCTCGTCCGGATGAGCCTGGGGCTTCTGCGACGCGCATGGCGGCTCGCGAAGACCTCTCCGTTCGGTGCGGGCCTCCTGACGATAGGCGCCATCGCGGCTTCGCTGGCGGTCGTCCCCCTCGCCAAGTCGCTCGTCTCAGGCCTCCCACGCGCTCCCGCTCCACAGGCCAGCCGTTGCGACGACCTGTCGTGGGAATGCACCCGACAGGCCATCCTCGCGTCAAGGCAGGCGTATCCCGGGCCCGCATGGGCGTCGAAGGAGGACCCCTCCTCGAACGCAGTGGCGTTTGCCTCGTATGGCGCAACGCAAGCCGAGGTCGAGCTCAACTCCCTGGCCTGCCTCGAACAACAATTCAATCTGCGCGACATGATGCCAAAGGCCCGCCGCATCGCGCAGGGCATCATCCAAAGTGACGCGGAGGCGGAGGACCTCATCCACGCGGTCCTCATGAACATCTGTCTGCGGAAGAAGGCTCCCCCACGGGACTTCGAGCCCTACTTCCTCAAAGCCGTCAGAAACAGCGCGACCAAGCGCTTCGTGCGGCTCAGCCGCGCATGCCCCCTGGACTCACAACCCGAGCCGGAGTGCCACCTCCGACCCGAGGATGAGTTCATCTCGATGGAATCCCATGAGGCGCTCCGGAACGCGTTCTGCACCCTCTCGAAGGAGCATCAAGAGGTGCTGAACCTGCGCTACTTCGAGGAGTTGGATGAGGCCGAAATCGCTCTCCAACTGAAAATCACCCATGCCGCGGCGCGCAAGCGGGTGCAGCGGGCCCGGGACAATTTAAGGACTGAATTTCTCCAGCGATGTCAGTGACTTACGATTCGGAGTCACACTTTTTGCGCCGAAGGAAGTGGTGCTTGGAGCGCCCCGATGACCGGGACCTCCACTGGAGGCACCATGGACCCCTGCGCAATGCAGCCCGCGACCTCGACGTCGGTCGCACACCCCGCCACACCGCCGTCCGTCAACTTCCACCTCTGGGAGCCGTGCAACATGCGTTGCCGGTTCTGCTTCGCCACCTTCCAGGACGTCCGCCGGGACATCCTCCCCAAGGGACACCTCCCTGAGCAGGAAGCGCTCCAGGTGGTGTCGTTGCTGGCGTCACGGTTCCAGAAGATCACCTTCGCGGGCGGCGAGCCCTTGCTCTGCCCCTGGCTCCCGCGATTGGCCGCGATGGCCAAGGCCCACCGCGCCACCACCATGTTGGTGACGAACGGAAGCCGGCTCGACTCCGCCATGCTCGAGCGCCTGCGCGGTGTCATCGACTGGGTGACCCTGAGCATCGACAGCATCTCGCCCGACACCCACGCCCGCTTGGGCCGAGCGGTCCATGGGAAGGCCTTGATGCCCCAGCAATACCTGGACATCGCCGAGCGCGTCCGTGCGGCGGGCATGCGCCTGAAGGTGAACACCGTCGTCACGCGGCTGAACGTGGACGAGGACCAGACAGGCTTCATCCGTCTGCTGAGGCCGGAGCGCTGGAAGCTGCTGCGGGTCCTCCGCGTCGAAGGCCAGAACACCGACCAGGGTGAGGGCCAGGAGCCCAGGAATGTGGAGGACCTGCTCTGCGCGCCCGAGGACTTCCACCGCTTCGTCGAACGCCACCGGAGCCTCGAACAAGAAGGCATCGCCCTGGTGCCCGAGGACAACGAAGACATGCGCGGCAGCTACGCGATGGTCGACCCGGCGGGACGGTTCTTCGACAACGTGGAGGGAGGACACCACTACAGCGACCCCATCCTGCGCCGAGGCCTGGACGCCGCGTGGTCCCAGGTCCGGTTCCATCCCGAGCGATTCCTGGGCCGCGATGGCTTCTACGATTTCGGAGGTGAGTCATGAGCCGGCCCTTCAGCCTCATCTGCCTCGCGGGCGTCTCCGGGGCGGGCAAGGACACGCTGGGCCAGTTCATGGCGGAGCGGTACGACTTCGAGCGCGTGGCCCTCGCGGACCCCATCAAGGCCGCGTTGATGGGACTGCTGCAACTCGACCCCGAGCAACTGTGGGGTGAGCGCCGCAACAAGGTGGACGCGAGGCTCGGCCGGACGCCCCGGGAGCTCTATCAACGCTTCGGGCAGGCGTGCGTGGAGCTGGACCCGGACGTCTGGCTGCGCCCCTTCCGACTCCGGGTCGACGCCATCCGTCGCGGAGGAGGACGCGTCATCTGCACGGACCTGCGGACCCGAGCCGAATGGCAGGCCGCGCGCGAGTTGGGGGCGTCCATCTGGCTCATCGAACGCCCTGGCGCGGGAGCACCCGGTGACCTGGCCAGGCACGCGACCGAGACCCAACTCACGCAGCAAGGGCACGATGCGTTCGACGTGGTCCTGAGGAACGACGCGACGCCGCAGGCCCTCTACGACACGGTCTCCCGCATCCTCGAAGCTGGCGGCACATCGCGAGGATAGCACTCGTCGGGTGGGGACCGGAGACCCACGTCCCCACCCGCGCCCCCTCTTCACACCGAGGGGGCGCGGAACCGAATCAGAACGCCGCGCCGCTCGCGCGCCGGCCCGGCGAGGACGTCAGGCTGGACAGGCTGGTGTGCAGCACGAAGGTGGCGGCCGAGCCCAGGTCCGGGCTGCGGTTCGCGGACACACCGTCCGTGCCCGACATCGCCGAGGACAGCACCGCCGTGTCCACCACCGTGCCGGAGGCGTTCTTCACCGTCACGGTGTCACCGCTGTTCGACAGGCCCAGCGTGCTGGTGGACGCGGCCACCGCGTTGGGCGTGCCCGAGGGGATGCCCGCCGCGCCGCCGAACACCACGATGACGCCGCCCGCCGGCACCGTCGTCCCGCTGGGGAACGTGTGCCGCACGCTCGCCGCGTCGGACACCGTCCACCCCGCGATGCTCAGCGCCGCCGTGCCCGTGTTCACCAGCTCCACGAACTCGCCACTCACATCCGATCCCGCCTCGTTCACCAGCACCTCGTTGATGAGGAGCGTCCCGGTGCCGCCGCCACCGCCCGTAGTGATGGAGAAGGCCGCGTCGCTGGTGTCCGTGATGCTGGCGTCGGATGTGTCCGTCACCCGCACGCGCGCCGTGGTGCTCGCCGTCGTGGGCAGCGTCCACGCGAGGCTCCCCGCCGAGGCCGACGTGCTCGACGACAGCGTGGTCCACGTGCTGCCGTTCAGCGTGTACTCCACCCGCACGCTCGACACGCCCGAGGACGTCCAGGAGATGGAGCGGGCGCTGCCCGTGGTCCAGCTCTCACCGCCGTTGGGCGACGTCACCGTCAGGCTGGAGGACACCGCATCCCCCGGGATGAGGAAGTCCTTGATGACGCCCATGTGCTGCATGCCAGACGCGCCGCTGTCGCCCGAGAGCGCCGGGGAAATCTCGCCGATGGGCGAGTACACGCGCGTGTCCACCACCAGCCCGTTCGCGAACGAGCTGCCGCCGATGACCACCGCCGTCTGGTACGGCCGCAGGTCGCTGTCCACCAGCACATGGTCATAGGGGCTGTTGCGGCCCGCGTTGGTGTTGGTGTTGCCATTGCGGTCCGCGGGGTACGGGCTCGCGGTGTTGACCACCTGCGACAGGGTGCCGAAGGCCGACTCGGAGCGGCTGCCCGTGTTCAGGTCGCCGCCAATCACCAGGTAGTCCCCCGCGGGGATGTTCGCCTGGATGCGGCTGACCAGGCTCTGCGCCTCCGTGTTGCGCGTGCTGGCGTTCGCCGTCAGCAGGTGCACGCTCACCGCCCACAGGTCCTTGGGCCCGGGGATGTCGATGCGCGCCCAGGCGAAGTCGCGGTTGCTGACCTGCGGGTCGTCCCACTCGCCCGAGGCGATGATGGGGTAGCGGCTGATGATGCCGTTGGGAATCTGCGCGCCGGACTCGCGGTAGTACGAGAAGCCCGGCCCGAAGGCGGTGTCCACGAAGCCGCGGAGGTCGGCGGCGGAGTCCGTCTTGTAGTTGAACTCCTGAATCATCACGATGTCCGCGTCCGTGCCCTGGAAGATGCGGATGCCGTGGCCCGGGTCGTAGTCCTGCCCGTTGCCACTGGAGAGGTTCGCCGCCATCAGGCGCAGGCGAACGTTGGCCAGCGCGTCGCCGCGCTCACCGAGTGACGACTCCTCCGAGGGCGCGTCCGACACGGTCGCCTCGCCACCGCAGGCGGCGAGTCCCAGGAAGAACACCATGAGCCAGTGGCGCCATGACGACAGCGCGCGCGTCGAGACTGCGAGGGTGTTTCGCACGAGGTCCAGTCCTGCTCCCGCCAGGGGGAGCGGTTGAGGGTCGGCAGCGAATGCTGAACGGGTGGGCCAGACAGGCTTCGCCTGGAACCACGGCCTCAACTTACCTTCCGGGACTGACGGAAATACTGGCGAAACACGATTGAAACATGACGAGACGTCGCCCTACAGGGCAGCGGCGGTGGACAGGGCGACGAACGCGTAACGCAGGCCCTTGCCCAGCGTGACGAAGACGACGAACGGCAGGGGCCTGACGCCCACCATGCCGCCGGCGATGACGAACGCGTCGCCGACGATGGGCATCCACGACATCAACAGCGCGGGCGCGCCCCAGGTGCGCAGCCGCGCCTCGACGCGCTCCATGCGGGGCCCCTCCTTCTCACGACGGCGCGCATACCAGCGCCCCAGCGCTCCGCCTCCGCCGCGCGCCACCCACAGCCCCAACAGGTAGAGCGACACCGCGCCCAGCACGTTGCCCACCGTGGCCACGCCCGTGGCGAGCATCGGCGGAGCGCCGCCATAGATGAGCGCGGCGAGCAGCGCCTCGGAGGGCACCGGCACCACCGAGCCCGCGAGCATCGCGACGAAGAAGAGGCCTGGGAGCCCCCAGGCGGAGAGGAATGAGGCGTCTGGCATGGAGAACTGGGTGCGAAGGACCCCGGCAGTGTGCCATGCGCACACGCGGGCTCGCAGCCTCCGCGTCCCGCCCGCCTGCCCCCACCGGGGGTGAGCCCCGGGCCCGCAGGAACTGCGTGCCTGCTCCCGGGCGCGCAGGAAATGCACGGCGCGCAGGTGGCTGGCGCCGCGCTCCCCGAGGGAGGACGGGCCTCGGCGCACGCCTTGCTACGGGGAGGGGACATCACCTCACCGTGAAGGAACCCCGTCTCATGAGCAGCAGCGACCATCCCGCATCGGGCTTGAGCAACGACCTGAGAATCGTCCCCGTGGAGATTGCTCCCGAGACGTTCTGGGTGGGCAAGCGGGAGCCGGGCAACATCTTCTACGCCAACCCCTATCTGAGACGCTTCCGGGGGACGGACGTGAAGACGCAGCGGGCCTCGGAGTTCAACCTCCTCATCGACCCGGGCTCGAGCAGCGACTTCTCCACCATCCACACCAAGGTGACGTCGCTCATCGGAGGGATGGAGCGGCTGTCGGCCGTGTTCATCAACCATCAGGACCCGGACGTGGGCTCGTCGGCGAGCATCATCTCCGCGCGCTATGCGCCTCGCGCCGGCATCCTCTGCTCGGAGGACACCTGGCGGCTCATCGTCCACCAGAACCTGCCGCGCAACCGCTTCATCGCCACCGAGAAGTTCTCGCAAGGGCTGAGCGTCCCCACCGGGCACAAGCTGCTGCCGGTGCCCTCGCCCTTCTGTCACTTCCGGGGCGCGGTGATGCTCTACGACCCGCAGACGCGCGTGCTCTTCACGGGGGATTTGTTCGGCGGGCTCACGGACGCCAACGCGAAGGGGCTGTACGCGGACGAGTCCGACTGGGCGGGCATCCGCGCGTTCCATCAAATCTACATGCCGGTGAACGCGGCGCTGGCGCGCACGGTGGCCACCATCCGCAAGCTCACGCCGGCGGTGGAGATCATCGCGCCGCAGCACGGGCGCGTCATCCGGGGGCCGCTGGTGCAGCAGTTCCTGGAGCGGATGGAGCGGCTGCAGGTGGGCCTGGACATCATGGACGAGGCCCAGGACAGGACGCACATCCAGGCCTGGAACGCGGTGGTGGACCGGGTGCTGGCGCTCGCGCGGGGCTACCTGGGCGAGTCGGTGGACGTGAAGCTGGGGGCCAGTGACGAGCTGTCGGACACGTCGACGTTCGAGGGCAACCGGCTGGTGGTGAACCGCCTGGGCAAGTGGACGGTGGAGCACGTGGTGGACGTGCTGTGCAAGGGTGAGCCGCCGGAGATCGCCGGCCCCATCATGGTGGAGGCCACCAGCGCGGCGGCGGAGTACAACCTGCCCACGCCGCACCTGGACATCGAGGGCGCGGGAGCCCCCTCGCACATCTCGCTGCTGGACCCCTGAGCCGCGGCACGGGCCAACGGACACCGAGGGAGGAGCGGTGGGCTCGACGGAAGATGACGCCGGGGGTGTCGTGTACCTCGGCGGCGTGCAGGAGACGAAGGTGACGGCGGGCACGACGCCGGCTCCCGCGCCCGAGCTGTCGTGGGGTCCCGCGCCGACAACGCCTCCGCCCCCGGTGTCCCTGGGCGAGACGCTGCGCGCTTCGACGCCCGTGTCCCCGCACGGGACGCTGCTCCAGGGAATCCCCACGCCCGCGCCGCTCCCCGCGGCGCTGGTGCGAGGGCTGATGCCGGGGCAGGTGGTGGCCCAGCGCTACCGCGTGGAGCGCTGGCTGGGCGCGGGTGGGAGCTCCACGGTGTACGAGGCGCACGACCTGCTCGAGCGGCATCGCGTGGCGCTCAAGGTGCTGGCGACGCCGCACGCGGACGCGGCGACGGTGGCGAGGTTCCGCCAGGAGGTGGAGCACGCCCGGGCGCTGGAGCACGTGAACATCCTGCGCGTCTTCGACGTGGGGATGGATGGGGAGCGGCACTTCCTCACGGTGGAGCTGTTGGACGGAATGGACTTGCGCCAGCGGATGATGGAGCGGCGCCCCACGCTCGCGGAGGCGCTGCGGTGGCTCACGCACGCGGCCGTGGCGCTGGAGCACGCGCATGGACGGGGGGTGCTGCATCGCGACGTGAAGCCGGCGAACCTGTTCATCACGCGCGGTGGGGTGTTGAAGCTGATGGACTTCGGCCTGGCGAAGAGCGCGCATGTGGCCGGGACGACGGCGCAGGGGACGGTGCTGGGGACGCCGGAGTACATGGCGCCCGAGCAGGTGATGGGCAGTCCCCCCGTGTCGTCCGCGACGGACCTGTATGCGCTGGGCATCGTGGCGTACGAGTTGCTCACGGGGCAGCTGCCGTTCCGACATTCGGACCCGGTGCCGCTGATGTTCCTGCACGTGCAGCAGGCGCCGGTGCCGCTGACGACGCTGCGGCCGAACCTGCCGGGGGCGTTCGAGCGGGTGGTGCTGAAGCTGCTGGAGAAGCGCCCCGAGGACCGCTACGCCAGCGCGACGGAGTTACGCTCGGCGCTCGCCAAGCTGTGGCCGTTCGCGCTCAAGGAGTCGCACTGAGGCTCAGGCCTCGCTCGTGGATTTGCCGGGAGCGGCCACGGCGAGCCCCAGGGCGACGACACCGGCCAGCCCGCCCGCGATGGCGAACTGCAAGGCGAAGTGGCCTCGTGCCAGAGCCAGCGCGGCCACCGTGAGCGAGCCTCCCAACAGACGCGTCGCGTAGAGGCTGCTCGTGACGATGCCCCGGTGGTGCCAGGGCGCACGCGACTGCGGGCCGATGAGCGACGTGCTCGCCGCGGGGCCCAGCCCCATGCCCAGCACCGCGAGCGAGGCGAGCGCCGCATACGTGCCCCACCCGTACGCGGCCGTCAGCGCGAGCAGCCCGGCGCCCGTCGCCGCCACGGCGAAGCCCACGCCTGCGCTGAGCCGCATGCCGCCTCGCACCAGCAGCTTCACGCCGAACGTCGACCCCACGGACCATCCCAGCAACATGGGCAGCAGCGTCAGTCCGGCGACGATGGGCGTCTGTCCGCCCTGCTCCGTCATCCACAGCGGCACCCACGCGGCCATGCTGTAGAGCAGCGCGCCACCGGCGATGCCTCCCGCGACACCGCTGAGCACCGTGCGGTCCTTCACCAGCTCCATCGGCAGGAGGGGCGCGTGGGACTTGCGCTGCTGGAACACCAGCCCCGCGCCCAGCACCACCGCGCCCAGGAGGCACAGCCACCTGAGCTCCGCGTGCCCGGGCTCCAGTGAGAACAGGAGCATCGCGGCGGAGGTGCCCGCGAGCACAGGCCCCCAGCGGTCCAGCTTCACGTCCGTGCGGCGCGGCGGGTCTCGGTACGAGAGATACAGGAGCAGCGCGGCGAACAGGCCCACGGGGACGTTGACCAGGAACACCCACCGCCACGACGCGTGCATCACCAGCCAGCCACCGATGAGCGGACCCACCGCGTTGCCCGCGCCCCACGCGCCGGTGAACAGGCCCTGCACGGCGGCGCGCTCGCGCAGCGTGTAGAGGTCCGCGCTGATGGTGAGCGTGGTGGGCTGGAGCGCGCCGGCTCCGAGCCCTTGCAGCACCCGGAAGGCGATGAGCGCGTGCACGGAGTCGGCGAGCCCGCACAGCGCGGAGCCGACGAGGAACAACCCCATGCCCGCGAAGAAGACGGGCTTGCGGCCGAGCCGGTCCGCCAGCTTGCCGGAGATGAGCACGCCGACGGTGGAGGCGAAGAGGAACGCGGAGAAGACCCACGAGTAGAGGTGCTGGCCGCCCAGCTCGCGGGTGATGGTGGGCATGGCGCTGGTCACCACCGTGCCCTCGAAGGCGCTGACCACCAGGGCCAGCAGCACCGCCCCGGTGGCCGTCCGCCTCGCCACCCCGGGCCGAGCGGAGGGCACCGGCTCTACCGACACACCGCTTCCATCCATTCCGAACGTGTAACCGGGGGCTGCCCATGCGGAAATCGCAACTTCCGCATAGAGTTCTTGCCGAATCCGCATGACTCGAGACCAGCTCCAGGCCTTTCTCCGAGTGGCACAAGAGGGGCGCCTCTCTCCGGCGGCCAAGGGACTGGGACTGTCCCAGTCCGGACTGTCCCGGCAGCTCCAGGCGCTCGAGGCGGAGCTGGGCACCCGGCTGCTCGTCCGCACGCCCGCTGGCGCGGTGCTCACCGACGCGGGTGAACGCTTCCTGCCCCATGCACGACGTGCACTGGACGCACTGGCCGCGGGCACGTCCGAGCTGGAGCGATTGTCGGGGACGCCTCGCGGCCCCGTGTCACTGGGGACGTTGCACACCGTGGGGGCGTACCTGCTGCCGGACATCATCCCGACGTTCGCGCGGAGATTCCCGGAGGTGCGCCCCCGGCTCAGCGAGGGCATGAGCACGGCCCTCGAGGACAACGTGGTCCGAGGCGTCCTGGACCTGGCCATCGTGTCGTTGCCGGTGCGGCACACGGACCTGGTGGCGCAGAAGCTGTGGGAGGAGGTGCTGGTGCTGGCGGTGCCGCGTGGGCATCGCCTCACGAAGGTCACCCGGCCGCTGTCCTTGGCGGACGTGGTGGAGGAGACGTGGGTGGTCATCCCCAGCATGAGCGGGACGCGGGCGCTGGAGGCCGAGTGCGAGGCGCGCGGTGTGACGCCCAGGCTCGCGCTGGAGACGGACAACGCGGAGGCGATGCGGCGCATGGTCGAGCGCGGCCTGGGCGTGGCGCTCATCCCGGAGCTGATGGCGCGGGACCACCAGTCGCGCGGCTTCGACGTGGTGCCGCTCGTGAAGAGCGGGCTGAAGCGCCAGGTGGCGCTCGTGCATCGGGGCGAGGGCTACCTCACCGCGGCGGCGCGCGAGCTCAAGTCGTTCATCGTGGAGAGCGTGCGAGCGATGCCCGAGCCATGGGGGGCGGGCAGGCGCGCGGGAGCGGCCTCGGGCTCGCGGGTGCGGTAGCTTGGCGAGCCCATTCACGCGCCCTTTGGGCGAGAGAGGAGATTCATGCCGCTGAAGGTGATGACGTTCAACGTGTTGCAGGGAGGCGAGGAGCGGTTCGACGACATCGTCACCTTCCTCGCCCGGAACGCACCGGACGTGCTGGTGCTCCAGGAGTGCCTGGGCTGGGACGACGGCGGGAGGCTGCGTCGGGTGGCCGAGGCGCTGGACGTGCCGCAGGACGAGGCGCACCTGGTGCTGGGACAGTCCCGCTCGCGGCCCAGCGGGCGGTGCTACCACGTCGCCGTGGTGAGCCGCCCTCCCCTGCGCTCGCTGCGCATCCACAATGACCGGCACTTCCTGGGCCACTGCATCGTCGAGTGCGAGCTGGAGGCCAGCGGCCCGGTGACGCTGTTCGGCACACACTTCGACGCGCACCACGAGAAGCTGCGCTACGTGGAGGCGCGCTACCTGCGCTCGCTGCTGGACGCGTCCCGGTTCCGCGAGGGGCAATATCTGCTGGTCGGCGACCTCAACTCGCTGTCGCGCAGGGACCCATATCCGGTGGACCTGGAGGACCGGCTGCGGCGGGCGGGCACGGACAAGTACGGCCATCCGCCGCGCTTCGACGTCATCGACGACATCGAGGACTACGGCTGGGTGGACACGCTGCCGACGCGGGCGGCTTCGACGCGTTGGGTGACGGCGCGGCGCAACCGGGGCGGCGTCACCATCGACTACCGCACGGACTATGTCTTCGCCTCGCCGCGCATGGCGGAGCGACTGGTCTCCGCGGAGGTCATGGACGTGGGCGACACGTCGGACCACAACCCGCTGGTGGCGACCTTCCGCTAAGAAGCGGCGCCAGGGAAACGGAGGAACACGGTGGCTCGAATGGACAGCTTCGTGGAGTACACGGTCGAGTTGTTGGAGAAGCTCGGCCCGGTGCAGGCCCGGCGGATGTTCGGCGGCTGGGGGCTGTACTTCGGCGGGCGGATGTTCGGCCTCATCGGCGACGGCCAGCTCTACTTGAAGACGGACGAAATCTCCCGACCGGAGTTCCAGGCCGCGGGCTGCCGTCCCTTCGTCTGGGAAGGCGGGGGCCAGCGCATCGAGATGAGCTACTGGACGCCGCCCGCCGACGCCAGCGATGACGCCTACGCGCTGCTGCCCTGGGCCCGTCGCGGCGTCGACGCGGCGACCCGGGCCGCGCTGAAGAAGGCGCCGAAGAAGAAGGCTGCCGCGAAGAAGACTCCTGCGGAGCCCGCGAAGAAGGCCGCCGCTCCACGCAAGGCCACCAAGACCCCGGCGAAGAAGGCTCCCGCCAAGAAGCCCTCGGCGACGAAGAAGCCCGCCGCGAAGAAGACCTCCACCGCGCGCAAGGCGAAGCCTTCGTCCCGCCGCCGGTGAGCCCGCGCGCCGCTCAGGCGGTCTTGATGTCCGCCGCCGTCTGCAACCCCAGCTCGGCGACGGAGACCTCGCGCATCCGGAACTTCTGCACCTTGCCCGTCACCGTCATCGGGAACGCATCCACGAGCTTCCAGTAGCGCGGAATCTTGAAGCTCGCGATGCGCCCGGTGCAGTGCTTCGTCAGCTCCTCCGTCGTGAGCGCCACGCCCGGCTTCGCCTTCACCCAGGCCATCACCTCCTCGCCGTACTTCACGCTCGGCACGCCGATGACCTGCGCCTCGCTCACGCCCGGGTGCGTGTGCAGGAACTCCTCCACCTCGCGCGGCGAGATGTTCTCCCCGCCCCGGATGATGAGGTCCTTGATGCGGCCCACGATGCGCACGTAGCCGTCCGCGTCCATCGTCGCCAGGTCACCCGTGTGCATCCACCCCGCGCGGTCCACCGCCTTCGCCGTGGCCTCCTCGTTCGCCCAGTACCCCAGCATCACGCTGTACCCCCGAGTGCACAGCTCCCCCGCCGTCCCGCGCGGCACCACCTCGCCCGTCTCCGCGTGGACGACCTTCACCTCCAGGTGCGGATGCACGCGCCCCACCGTCGACACGCGCTTGTCCAGCGGGTCATCCAGCGAGCTCTGCGTCGACACCGGTGACGTCTCCGTCATCCCGTAGCAGATGGTCACCTCGCGCATGTTCATCTTCGACTGCACCTGCTTCATCACCTCCACCGGACACGGCGAGCCCGCCATGACCCCCGTGCGCAGCGTGGAGAAGTCGAACTCGCCGAAGCGCGGATGGTCCAGCTCCGCGATGAACATCGTCGGCACGCCGTACAGCGACGTGCACTTCTCCGCCTGCACCGCCTGCATCACCGCCAGCGGCTCGAAGGCCTCCCCCGGAATCACCATCGTGGAGCCGTGTGACGTGCAGGCCAGGTTGCCAATCACCATCCCGAAGCAGTGGTAGAACGGCACGGGGATGCACACCCTGTCAGCGGGGCCGTACTTCAGCGACTCCCCGATGAAGTACCCGTTGTTGAGCACGTTGTGGTGCGACAGCGTGGCCCCCTTGGGGAAGCCCGTCGTCCCGGACGTGTACTGGATGTTGATGGGGTCATCGAACTGGAGCGACGCCTCGCGCGCCTCCAGCGTGTGCCCGCTCACGTGCTTCGCGTTGGACAGGAGCAGCTCCCAGTCCTCGTCCAGCACCAGCGCCACGCGCAGCTCGGGACAGCGCGGACGCACCTGCTCCAGCATCGACTTGTAGTCCGTCTGCCGGAACCCCTTGGACAGCAGGAGCACGCTGGTGCCCGACTGGTTGAGCGAGTACTCCAGCTCCGCCGTGCGATAGGCCGGGTTCAGGTTGACCAGGATGGCGCCGATGCGCGCCGTCGCGTACTGCGTCACCACCCACTCGAAGCGATTGGGAGACCAGAGCCCCACCCGGTCCCCCTTCTCCACGCCCATGGCCAGCAGCCCCTTCGCCACCTGCGTCGTGGTGTCCCACAGCTCACGGTACGTCGCCCGGTAGCCCTGGGAGACGACCACGAGCGCCTCGCCGTCCGGGTACCGCTCCACCGTCCGCCGCAGGTTCTGCCCGATAGTCTCTCCGAGCAGCGGAGTGGAACTGGTGCCATGCACGTACGAGGGAGGCAGTGGGCTCATGCCGGCATCGTCACGCCGTCCATCGCGGTGGGCAAGCCTCACCGACCTCGCCTGCACACTCCTCATCGTCGCGCAGGAATTGCGCGGCACCTCACCGGGCCGTCGAGCGGGCGGTCCGCTTCTTCACCTCGCGCCGCGCGTCGCGTCGCTTCTCCTGGACCGCGCGAGCCTTCTTCTTCGCGACCCGAGGTCGAGGCCCCGCGTCGACGCCCTGGCACTCCGCGCAGAAGAACAACCCCCGCGCCGCCAGTTCCCTGCGTCGCACCTTCGCGCCACAGCGAGGACAGGGCTGTCCCTCGCGGCCATACACACAGAAGCGCTCCGCGCGCTTGCGCCCCGCCACACACTCCGGCACCCGCGGCGCTCCCGGCGTGACGATGTGCCCATCCCGCGACGCATCCGCCAAGAGCCGCTGGAGCACGTCCCACAGCCTCGCGAAGTCCGCCTCGCTCAGCGCGCCCGCCGGCAGCAACGGGGGAAGCCTCGCCAGGAACAGCGCCTCCGCCCGGAGGATGTTGCCCACGCCGGACAGCCGCTCCTGGTCCAACAGCGCGAGCGCCAGCGGCATCCGCCCCCGACACAGCTTCTCGCGCGCACGCTCGGGCGACGACTCCGCGCGCAGCGGGTCCTCTCCGAGCCTCGCGCGGAGCTTCGCCTCGTCCTCCGCCGTCAACAGCTCACAGGCCTGCGGCCCGGTCAGGTGCAGCGTGGCGTGGGGCGAGGACAGCCGCAGCCGACAGGCCGGGGACGGCACAGGCGCCTCGCTCCGGAAGTGGCGGATGTTCCCGAACAACCCCAGGTGCACATGCAGCCGGACCTCGCCCTCGAAGCGATAGAAGAGATGCTTGCCGTGCGCCTCCACCGCCTGGAGCACCCGCCCGGACACCACCCGCGCCCCGTCCCCGAAGCGCCCCTGCGGCGAGTCCGCCGTGAAGCGCCGGCCCGACAGCCAGCGGCCATGGACCCGCGCCACCCGGTGGATGATGTTCCCTTCTGGCATCCCCCTGGGTAACCCCCGGCCCTTCCAGGCGCCAAGGCGCCCCTGCCCCCCGCCCGGGGACCGGCCGGGGCGGCGCCCCTGTCCACTGGGCTCCTCCCCACCACCGAATCGGGCGTTCCCCTGATGCGCGCTCACCACGCACCGCATTAAAAGGGGGAGGTTCATGGAAGACTCAAACGCCAGGCTGGTCGCCGCGCTGCTGGAGGCCCGACAGCGCCACTGCTTCCCCCCGGATGTGCGGCGGGCGGCTCCCGAGTTCGTCGGACAGGTGCTCGGACTGCTGTTCCCCCACTTCGCCGAGCGCCTGGAGTGTACCGCCGCCGCCGTGCGCCGGGACGTCACCACCGTGGAGGCCAGCCTCCACCGCCTGCGCGAGACGCTCGCCCCGCTCTACCCCGACATCAACGCCAGCATCCCCACGCGCTTCATGGAGCGGCTGCCGGAGCTCTACGACTGGCTGCGACAGGACTCGCAGGCCATCTTCGAGGCCGACCCCGCCGCGCGCTCCGTGGACGAGGTCATCCTCACGTACCCGGGCTTCCTCGCCATCGCCATCTTCCGCGTGGCCAACGCGCTGCACACGCTCGGCTTCCCGCTGCTGCCGCGCCTGCTCACCGAGCACGCGCACCAGCGCACCGGCGTGGACATCCACCCGGGCGCCACCATCGGCCGCAGGTTCGTCATCGACCACGGCACCGGCGTGGTCATCGGCGAGACGACGCTCATCGGCAACAACGTCACCGTCTACCAGGGCGTCACGCTGGGCGCGCTCATGGTGGAGAAGGCCCTGGCCGACAAGAAGCGCCACCCCACGCTCGAGGACGACGTGGTGGTGTACGCCAACGCCACCATCCTCGGCGGGGAGACGGTGGTGGGGCGCGGAAGCATCGTCGCGGGCAACGCCTGGCTCACCCAGAGCATCCCCCCCAACTCGGTCGTCACCCGCCGCAGCGAGATTCGCCCCCGAGGGGCCGACGGCGCCATGGACGCCATCGAGTTCCACATCTGAACGCTCCCGAAGCACCCACCGCGCAGCCCCCGACGAGGCCCGACATGAAGGCGAACAACATCCTGGAGACCATCGGCAACACGCCGCACGTGCGTATCAACCGGCTGTTTCCGTCTCGCGTCACGGTCCACATGAAGCTCGAGCGCGCCAACCCCGGCGGCAGCATCAAGGACCGCATCGCGCTCTCCATGATTGAGGACGCGGAGAAGCGCGGCATCCTCAAGAAGAACAGCATCATCATCGAGCCCACCAGCGGCAACACCGGCATCGGCCTGGCCATGGTGGCCGCGGTGAAGGGCTACAAGCTGGTGCTCGTGATGCCGGACTCGATGAGCATCGAGCGCCGCCGCCTCATGTCCGCCTACGGCGCCACGTTCGAGCTCACGCCCCGCGCCCAGGGCATGAAGGGCGCCATCGCCCGCGCCAAGGAGCTGGTGGAGCAGGTGCCCGACGCGTGGATGCCCCAGCAGTTCGAGAACGAGGCCAACATCGAGGTGCACAAGCGCACCACCGCGCAGGAAATCCTGAAGGACTTCCCGGACGGGCTCGACTACCTGATTACGGGCGTGGGCACGGGCGGCCACATCACCGGCTGCGCCGAGGTGCTCAAGCAGCACTGGCCCAAGCTGAAGGTGTTCGCGGTGGAGCCCACCAAGTCGCCCGTCATCAGCGGCGGCCAGCCCGGCCCCCACCCCATCCAGGGCATCGGCGCGGGCTTCATCCCGGCGAACCTGCACACCAACGTCCTCGACGGCACCATCCAGGTGAACGAGGAGGACGCGGCCGAGTTCGCCCGCCGCTCCGCGCGCGAGGAGGGCATCTTCGTGGGCATCTCCTCCGGCGCCGCGCTGGCCGCGGTGAACCAGAAGCTGGGTGAGATGCCCGACGGCAGCCGCGTGCTGTGCTTCTGCTACGACACCGGCGAGCGCTACCTCTCCATCGAGACGCTCTTCCCCGCGCAGCAGTAGGCGCTGAAGTCAGCCGCCGAAGCCCCTCACCAGCTCCACCAGCCGGTCCATCTCCGACGGCAGGTTGTAGAAGTGGGGGGACAGGCGGATGCGGCCCCGGCGCACGGAGTGGGAGACGTGGTGCTCGGACAGGTACGCGCTGAGCGCCCGAACGTTGGCCCCGGGCGGCAGGAAGGTGAGGATGCCCGCGCGAAGCCCGGGCGTGGGCCCCACCTCGCAGCCCAGCTCGACGAGGCCCTTCTCCAGGCGCGCGAGCAGCTCCTGGATGCGCGCCTCGATGTTCTCCACGCCCACCTCCTGGAGCAGCTCCAGCGCGGCGCCCAGCGCGTAGAGGCCAGGGTAGGCGGCGCTGCCCTCCTCGAACTTGCCGGCGTCCGGGCGCAGCTCGAAGTGGGTGCGGTTGAAGTTCCACGCGTCCGTGGTGCTGCGCCAGCCCACGAGCACGGGGCGCACGCGCGGCAGCACCACCTTCGCCACGTACAGCACGCCAATGCCGGAGATGCCGAGCATCCACTTGTGGCTGTCCGCGCTGAGGAAGTGGATGCGACACTTCTTCACGTCCACGGGCACACAGCCGACGCTCTGGATGGCGTCCACGCAGAACAGGACGCCGGCCTTCTCACACAGCGCGCCCACCGCCTCCAGGTCCGTGCGCACGCCGGTGGCGAACTGCACGGAGGACACCGCCACCAGCTTCGTGCGAGGGGTGAGCGCCCGGGCCACCGCCTCCACCGTGACGCCGCCGGACGGTGCCTCGATTTCGCGCACCACCACGCCCCGGTCCGCCAGGTGCTGCCAGGGATAGACGTTGGAGGGGTACTCCAGCGACGTGGCCACGGCCACCTCGTCCCCGGGCTTCCAGTCGAGCCCCTCCGCGACGAGCCCCAGGCCATGGCTGGTGTTGCGCACGAAGGCCAGCTCGCCCGGCTCCGCGTTCAGCAGGCCGGCCGCCAGGGCGCGGATGCGCTCGCAGTGGGCCTCCCAGCCCCGCTCGTGCTGGATGCCATGGTGGACCAGGTCCTCCATCCACCCGCGCACGGCCTCGGCGGCGCGCAGGCTGGTGGGGGCCACTCCCGCGTGGTTGAAATAGAGCTGCTCCCGCAGCACGGGGAACAGGGCACGGTAGGACTCGAGAGGGCGCGTCATCCGCGCGAGTCTAGCCAGGAGCCCGGCCAGCCGGGCGGGTGACGTTGACACTCCAAGGAGCTGCCCGTTCACCCGAGAGCAGGAGCCCCCCTCCCGGGACGGTGGGTGGATGGGATAAACATCGGGCCCCGGTTCCAGGAGAGAGGGCAGCACATGCGACGCGAGGTCCGCGGTGTCGTGAGGAGCATGGTGTTGGCGAGCGTGTTGCTGGCCGGATGTGCCGGCACCGTCAAGGCGCCCTATCCCAAGCTCCAGGCGGACACCTCGCCCGCGGCCATCGCGCGCGGCGCCGCCATCTTCCACGCGAGCTGCGAGTCGTGTCACCGCGGCGGTGACAACGAGACGGCCTCCGGCGCGCCCCTGCACGAGCTGCCGTCGTACATGGGGAAGTTCCACGCCTCCAACCTGACGTCCCATCCCACGGCGGGCATCGGCTCCGCGACGGACGAGGAGCTGGCGCGCGTCATCCGGTACGCGGTGAGCCGGGATGGCCGGCTGATGGTGATGCCCAGCTACGGGATGGGGGACAAGGACCTGGCGGCGGTGCTCGGGTTCCTTCGCTCGGGGCATCCGCTCTTCACGCCGGACCCGACGCCCGCGCCCCGCTCCGAGTTCAGCTTCATCGGCGGGCTGGGCTTCCGCATCATCACCGGCAACGAGCCCATTCCCCGTCCGCCGCTGGGAATCCCCGTGCCGGAGAAGGCGGCCACGCTGGAGTACGGCCGCTACATGGCGCATGACGTCTATGATTGCGCGTCCTGTCATACGCCGGGCTTCAGCCCGCGCAAGACCGAGGGCGACGAGGTCTTCTCCGGCGGCATGTCCTTCAAGGACCCCGAGGGACAGGACGTCGAGTCGAGCAACATCACCTTCCACGGGACGGGGCTCGCGCACTGGACGCTGGAGGACTTCACCCGCGCGGTGAGGGACGGCATCGCGCCGGACGGGTCCGCGCTGCGCTCGCCCATGCCCCGCTTCCGTGGAATGGACGCGGTGGAGGCGCAGGCGCTCTATGACTATCTGCGCTCGGTGCCGCCCAAGAAGAACAACGTGGATGGCGCCCGCCCGCGCCTCACCGCCACGTCCGTGCGCCCCACCTGGGTGACGAAGCTCGATGGTGCGGAGAGCGAGGACGGCTCCGAGTCGACGACCGTGGCGGAGGCTGCGTCTGCCACCACGACTGGGACGGGTGCGGCGTCTCACGGCTCGGCCACCACCGTGGCCTCGAACACCGCTGGGGGCACGACGCCTCATGGCTCGGCCACCACCGTGGCAGACTCAGCGACTCACGGCTCGGCCGCCACGGCAGCCTCGAACACCGCTGGAGGCGCGACGCCTCATGGCTCGGCCACGACGGTGACCTCGAACACCGCTGCGGGTACGACGTCTCCCGCCACCATTCCGGTGGCGTCGAGCCCCGCGCCCCGCAGACCCCGGCCCGCGGCTCCGAAGGTGGACGCGCCCAAGCTCTTCACGCAGCTGGGCTGCGCGGGCTGCCATGCCCCCGGCGCCCGCTATCACGAGCAGATTGCCCGCGCGTCCCGCCGCTCGGACACCGAGCTGGTGCGCTGGGTGCGCAACCCGGAGCAGTTCCAGCCCGGCACCCCCATGCCCACGTACGCGGACCTGCTCGACGAGCGCACGGCGCTGGCCCTGGTCCGCTGGGTGAAGTCCGGTGGCCCCGCGACGCTGGCCCCTGTCGCCCACTGAGCCCACCGCGACGCACGGCGAAGCCACCTCGCGCCCCGCGTGCCAGCCGCGCGGCATAATTCGCGCGAAATGACCCGAGAAAGCACGCCCCCACGTATCTGGGTTGGAAGTTCCTCGGGGTGTCTTTCGACAACACCGGGGCACGCGCCACCCCGGTGCCATCCGGCCCCTGCCCCGGGGTGGCGTGTGTAATCTTCCGAGTCCTCGCTGCGCTTCCCGGACAGAGGGCTGCGTCCGGGACGCGGCTCGCATAGCGTGGACGCATGACGGAGTGCCTCCTCAACATCGACCTGGGTGAGCTGCCCGACGAGGATGAGCGGCTCTACGCGCTCGCCCACGTGGCCAACATCGCCTGCGGCGCCCACGCGGGCGACGATGCGTCCATGCGCCGCGCGCTCGCCCTGTGCGCACGGCATGGCACCCGCGCCGGCGCGCATCCGTCCTACGAGGACCGGGAAGGCTTCGGACGCCGCGCGCTCGACGTGCCCCCCGAGGCGCTCCGTCGACAAGTCGCCCACCAGTGCGCCCGCCTGGCCCGCCTGGCCCGCGAGGAGCGCCTCCCCGTCAGCCATGCCAAGCCCCACGGCGCGCTCTACCACGCGGCCAATGCCTCACCCGCGCTCGCCCGCGCCGTGGTGGAGGGCATCGTCGAAGCGCTGGGCACCGGCGTCACCCTCATCGGCCCGCCCACGGGCGCGCTCGCCGACGCGGCGACCGACGCGGGCCTGTGCCTCGCGCGCGAGGGCTTCGCCGACCGAGGCACCCTCCCGGACGGCTCCCTGATTCCGCGCGGCCAGCCCGGCGCCGTGCTCACCGACCTGGCCAGGGTCCGCGAGAACACCGTGCGGCTGGTGACGGGCGGAGGCGTCGACACCGTCTGCGTCCACGGCGACACGCCCGGCGCGGCGGAGCTCGCCCGAGAGGTGCGCACGACGCTGGAGGCCCTCGCCCTGCCCCTGGAGCCCCTCGGCGACGGCGCGCTGCGCGTCGTGCTCCCCGCCGGAATCGAGCGACGCGCCGCGCGCGACGTGCTGCATGCGCTCGAGGGCGTGGTGGACGCCGTCGTCACCGAGGAGCACGCGTGCGTGTACTTCGACCCCGACAGGCCGCCCGCGGAGCCTCGACTGGCCCTCGCCCGGCTGCTGAGGGGGCCCGTGGCCACGCAAGCCGCCGCGCTCGTCACGCTGCGCGTGCGCTACGACGGCCCCGACCTGGAGAAGGTCTCCGAGCGGACGGGACTCTGCGTCGACGACGTGGCCCGGCTGCACACCGCGCGTGAGTACACGGTGCGCTGCGTGGGCTTCCTGCCCGGCTTCGCGTACCTGGGCGAGCTGGACCCGAGAATCGTCGTGCCCCGACTGCCCACGCCGCGCACGCGCGTGCCGGCGCTCGCGGTGGGCATCGCCGGAGGCCGCACGGGCGTGTACCCGTTCGCGTCCCCCGGCGGCTGGAACCTGATTGGCACGGCGCTGGACTTCACGGCCTTCCACCCGGACCGGGGCGCGGTACTGCAGCTCGGTGACAGGGTGCGCTTCGAGCGGGTGGACTGATGGCGGGCTGGTTGGACATCACGGCGATGCGGGCCCCCGCCACCGTGCAGGACGGCGGCAGGCCCGGACAGATGCACCATGGCGTCCCTCCCGGCGGAGCGGTGGTGCCGGAGCTGCTGGCGCGCGCCAACCGCGCGGTGGGCAACCGCTGGGACGCCGCCGCGCTGGAGTGCCTGGGCGCGCTGGAGCTGCGCGCGCGTGGCGCGCCCCTGCGCGTCTCGGTGGATGGCCATGAGCCCCACGCGCTCGATGAAGGCGAGGTCCTCCGCGTCCCCGCCTCCGCGCGCGCCAGCGTCAGCTACGTCGCGGTGGCCGGCGGCGTGGACGTGCCGGTGGTGCTCGGAGGCCGGGGCACGCTGCTGGTGGCGCGGCTGGGAGGACACGAGGGGCGGGTGCTGCGCCCGGGAGATTCGCTGCCTGTCGCGGACGCGCTCTCGCTCGCGATGCCCGTGGAGGGACCATGGGAGGCGTCGGGCCCCATCCGCCTGACGCTGGGCCCCGACACGCGCCACTTCGACTCGCTGATGGCGGCCTCGCTGCTGGGCGGCACCTTCACGGTGTCCAGCGCGAGCGACCGCGTGGGCATGCGGCTGCAGGGGCCCGCGCTCGCGCACGGCGACGAGGGCGCGAGGACCTCACGCCCCATGGTGCGCGGCGCCATCCAGGTGACGCTGTCGGGCGAGCCCATCATCCTCGGACCGGACCACCCCACCACGGGCGGCTATCCCGTCATCGCCACCGTCATCCGCGCGGACTGGGGACGGCTGGGAGCCCGGCGCGCGGGCACGTCCGTCGAGTTCCAGGCGGTGAGCCCGCGCGAGGCCCGCGAGGCCTGGCGCGAGCACGCGCGGCGCTTCCACGCGGAGAGCTGACATGGAGCTGCGCACCGAGCGGCTCGTCCTCCGGGACTTCCGGCGCGAGGACACCCCGAGCGTCCTCGCGTATCAATCCAAGCCCGCCTACCTGGAGCACTACGGCCACCCGCCGCCCACCGCGGACGACGTGCGCGCCTTCGTGGAGCTGCTGACCCGGTGGGCCCACGAGGTCCCCCGCGCGAAGTACCAGCTCGCCATCACCCTGGAGGGCCGCGTCATCGGCACCTGCGGCGTGCGCAAGGCGTCCGCCGGGGACACCGTCGCGGAGTACGGCTGCGAGCTGGACCCGGCGTTCTGGGGCCACGGCTACGCGCACGAGGCCTCACGGGCGCTCATCACCTTCGGCTTCACCACGCTCGGCCTGCGGCGGCTCTTCGCGCTCACCCGGCCCCAGAACCGCGCCGCCATCCGGCTGGCGCAGGCCCTGGGCTTCCACGGCGTGAGCGACGAGCGCTACGAGCGCGGCCCGGACTGACCCGGCGCGCCCGTGGGGAGCGAGAAGGTGAACGTCGTCCCCAGCCCCAGCTGACTGCGCACGCTGACCGTGCCGCCGTGGGCCTCCACGATGCCCCGGGTGATGGAGAGCCCCAGGCCCACGCCGCTGCCCGGCGCGCGCGTCGTGGGGCGCTGGAACCGGTCGAACAGGACGGGCAGCAGCTCCGGGGAGATGCCCGCGCCGGTGTCCTCGACGCTCACCTCGACGACGTTCTCGCGCACCTGCGCCATCACCGTGATTCGTCCGCCCGCGGGCGTGAAGCGCACGGCGTTGCCCACCAGGTTGGAGAACACCTGGTGGATGCGGTCCGGATCACACCACACGTCGACGTCATGGGTGTGGTGGCGCAGCTCCAGGCCGATGCCCCGCTCCTGCGCCAGGGGCCCCAGCTCCGAGGCCTGCTCCAACAGCCGCGACAGCGCCATCGACTCCTGGCTCACGCGGAAGCCGCCGCCCTCGATGGCCGCGAAGTCCAGCAGGTCATGGATGAGCCGCTCCATGCGCAGCGCGGAGCGGTTGAGCGTGTCCAGGTGATGGCGCGCGCGCCCGTTGAGCGGGGCCAGGAGCGGCGCGAGCAATGACGTCGTCATCGTGATGACGCCCAGCGGGTTGCGCAAGTCGTGGGACACCATCGCCAGGAGCTCACCGCGCAGGCGCGTCTCCGACTCCGCCGCCTTGCGCGCGCGCCGCTCCGCGTCGTACAGCCGCCCGTTGTCCACCGCGACGGCGGCGGAGTCCGCGAGCGCCTGGAGCAACGCCACCTCGCGCGCGCCCGGCATGCGCCGCTCCGCCCAGTACGCGCCGATGGCGCCCACCGGGTCCGTGCGGCGCACGGGCACCATGACCAGGCTCTTCACGAAGGTGGAGCGGTAGACGTCGTGCGGGATGCGCTCGTCCGCGGAGATGTCCTCGATGACCGCCGCCTCGCCATGGAGGATGGCCCAGCCGGAGATGCACGCGTGGATGGGGAAGCGCCGCCCCTTCCACAAGGGCGCGATGGCCTCCTCGTCCGCGTAGTGGACCATGTCCCCTTCGCGCAGCACGAACGTGACGCCGTCCGCGCCACTGAGCTGTCGGGCCGCGCGGCGCACCAGCGCCATCACGTCCTCCAGCTCCCTCAGATGGGACAGCTCCTGCACCACTTCCAACAACACCAGCGCGTCATCGAATGTCAGCGCCTCGAGTGGCAAACGTTCCTGAAACCTTCTCAAGGACGACCTCCCTGGGAGCAAGACTCAGCCAACACCTCCGAAAGGAAGGACGTTCACTCGCTCGCCGCGCCCGCCAGGGAAGCGGCCTGGCGACCTGCCTCCATCCGTCCTGTCTCCACACCCTTCCACACCCCTCGTTCCCGCAGGAACGGAAAAAGTTGCAACCGCGCGCGCCCCTGGAAGGTTCCGCTGCGCCCGTTCAGAAAAGCGAGCACCCGGGTGAGGGGAAAAAAGCGGGGGTTTCGTTCAGGGGACAGGTGCGCATCCCGGCCCGTCATGACGACGACCGGGCGCCCCTTCCGAGAGGCTCCCCGTGTCATCGCATCAGGACGTCGCCCTTCGCCTCCGCCGCTCGGACAGCCCCCATCCCCGCGGTGACGCCCGCACGCGCTGCCGCCGGCACCCCGTGGCGCGGCGCCGCGAGCACCGCCGTGCGCGAGTCTCCGTCACGCTTGCCGCGGGAGGAGCCTTTCGATGACCATGAGCTTTCCCCGGAGGATGGTCCACGTGGAGCCACGACCGAGACCGACCCAGGCCGCGGGCGCCCTGCTCGATGACGAGCTGGAGAAGCTCCGAAGGGATTTGACCCACGCCGTCGCGCGGGTCTGCCCTCCCCGCCTGGCCGAGCGGCGCGACGACCTGGTGCAGACGGCGATGATGCGCGTCATGGAGCTGCAGCGGCGCGAGCCCGAGCGCTCCAAGCTGGCCCCCGCGTACCTGTACCGCGTCGCGTACACCGCGCTGGTGGACGAGCTGCGCGGGGTGCAGCGGCGCAAGGAGGTGGCGCTGGAGGAGGTGGAGTCGCTGCCCGAGTCGCCGGTGGCCTCGGGTGACCCGGAGCGCTCCGCGGGCTCCTCGCAGATTGCCCGCGCGGTGCGCGACTGCCTCAAGCGACTGGTCCAGGACCGACGGCTGGCGGTGACGCTGTACCTGCAGGGCCACACCGTCCCGGAGGCCGCGGAGCTGTTGGGTTGGGATGGGAAGCGTACCGAGAACCTCGTCTACCGCGGACTGGGTGGCCTGCGCGCCTGCCTCTCCGCGAAGGGATTCGAGCCGTGAGCGAGCACCGACGCGACGACACCGTGGTTCCCGAGGAGGCCACCGTCGAGCGCCTGCGCGCCGTGGTGCGCGGCGAGGACGCCCCCGAGGACGCAAGCTCGCCGGTGGACCCGGACCTCATCTGGCGCGCGGTGAGTGGAGAGCTGCCGGCCGAGGAGCGCCGGGCCGTGGTGGAGCGCGTGGCGGCCGACCCCGCCTGGGCCGCGGCGTGGCGGCTGGCGCACGAGCTGAACCGCGCCTCCCGCCGGTCCACCTCCGACGAGCGCGACGACGGCCAGGGCTTTCGGGCCCGGAGGAGCCGTGGCAGGGCGCGCGACGAGCGGCGGTTCCGCTTCGCGTGGAGCCGGCCCATGTGGGGCGCGGTGGCCACCGCGGCGCTGGTGCTGGTGGTGGTGGCCGTCAGGCTCCCGGAGGACGCCGACGCGCCGAACCTGCGGGGCAGGGACACCGCGGGGCTGGTCTCGCGCGTGCCCGAGGACGCGCCGCTGCGAAGGAATGACTGTGTCCTGCGTTGGAGCGGTGGGGTCGAGGGGACGCGCTGGTCGGTGCGGCTGTCCACCGAGGACCTGGGCTGGGTGCACCGCGCGGACTCGCTGGAGCAGAGCGAGTACCGCGTGCCGGAGTCGGTGCTCGCGCCGCTGAAGTCGGGCACGAAGCTGCTGTGGCAGGTGGAGGCGCGGCTGCCGGAGGGTCAGGTGCTCAGGAGCGCCACCTTCGTCAACCGCGTGGAGTGAACTCATGGTGGGGAATCACGAAGGGGGACGCCTCATGAAGACGAAGCATGCGATGACGATGCGAGGATGGATTCGCGGGGGACTGCTGACGCTGGCGCTGGGCCTCTCCGCGCAGGCCTGGGGACAGGCGACGACGTACACGAGCGGGAGGACCCCCTCCATCGCCGGCGAGAGCGGCGACACGGTGGTGTTCTCCGTGGTGGAGAACGCGGTGCGCACCGGGGCGACCCAGTCCGTGGTGCTCCAGGTCGTCGACGCGAGCACGGGCGCGGTGCTCGCGCAGACGCAGGGGACGGTGGGGCCGGACGCGCCGATGCGGCTGTTCTATCGGCCCTCGGTGAGTGGCCCCGTGTATGGACGCGCCTTCGCGCCCACCACCGGGCCACAGCTCTCCGTGCCCGTCCTCACCGTGGAGCGCTGGGACCCACGCTCCCCGACGGGGTGGAGCTACCCGCAGACCTGCCACTGGGAGCTGGTCCCCATCATGCCGGAGCCGGACCGCCCCGACGGCCCCACCACGGTTCGCGTCTGCGTTCCCGATGACCCGCCCCCCACCCAGGTCCGCGCGGCCCCGTAGGGATGAGATGAGTCCGACGCGACGGCTCCGGCGCGGCACCGAGCACCTCCTCACCCTCGTGGTGGGGATGCTGCTCGTCGTGTGTCCGGCCGTCGCGTCCGCCGCGGAGGATGGGCGGGCCCCCGCGCCCACCCTCGTCGACTGCCAGGAGCGCTTCGCGGCCCGTCCCGATGAGCAGGCGGCGGTGATGTGCTTCTACGAATGCGCGCAGGTCCCCCAGGCGCGGGACACCGTCCGACGGGCGTTGATCTCGCTGGGGGAGAAGCACCCGTCGAACGGGTGGCTCGCCCTGGTGCTCGGCCACGTGGAGTTCCTGTCGGACCGCAAGGCCGCCGAGGCGGCCTATCTGCGCGCGGCGGACCTCTTCCACGAGCGACAGGACGCGGAGGGCGAGGTGCTGGCGTCCATCAACCTGCGCTCCATCCTGCTCAAGCAGCGGCGCACGGAGGAGGCCCTGTCCTGGACGCACCGCGTGGGAGAGGTGGCGCGCGCCTCGGGCAAGCCCGACCTGCTCGCCCGCGCGCTCATCGTCGAGGCCAGCCACCTGCACGACGTGGAGCATGACCTGGGCCGCGCCGTCCGCGTGCTCAAGCGCGCCGAGCCGCTCACCTTCCCCGACGGCGCTCCAGGCTTGCAGAAGCAGTACCTGACGCTGCTCCACTCCATCAGCGAGCGGCTGGGGTGGCTGGAGGAGGCCACCGAGGCCTCGGTGCGGCTGGCGGAGGTGGCGCGCGGCACACGCGACCTCTTCTCGGAGGCGCGCGCGCGGCACTCCCTCGCCAACCTCATGACGCGCCGGCACCTGCGCGACAGGGCGCCCGAGACGCGCGCCCAGGCGCTGCGCATGGCCCGGGAGGCGCTGGTCGCCGCGCGCAACGCGGGTGTCCAGCAGTTGGAGGCGAAGGCGCTGCGGCTCATCGCCGACCTGCTCGGCGACAGCCCGGAGGAGCAGCGCGAGGCGGAGGAGCTGCTGCGGCAGTGCATGCGCATCGCGGAGGAGCTGGCCTCGGACGAGCGGAAGATTTCGTGCCTGTGGACTCGCGCGGAGCGCAGGGCCCACGACGACCCGGTCGGCGCCATCCAGGACTCGGAGGAGTCCATCCAGCTGGCGCTCGGTGTCCCGGACCCGCTGATTCTCGCCCTGGCCCTGCGGGGGCGCGCGCAGGTGGCGTACCTGACGCAGGCGCTCCCCATGGCGCTGGAGCACGCCGAGCGCGCCCTCGACGCGGTGGAGTCCCTGCGGGCCTCGCAGAGCGACGCCCTCATCCAGGCGGAGCTGTTCGCCAGCTGGGCGAGCGACTACCACCGGCTCGCGGGGTGGACGCTGGAGGCGGGCGGCGCCACGGGGAAGAGCGTGCTGATCAACCCGCGCGAGGCCCTGAGCCGGGCCTTCGCCCTGAGCGAGCGCATGCGGGCCCGCAGCCTGCTGGACGCGCTCGTGGCCTCACACGCGCTCGCGGCCGTGGAGGAGACCCCGAAGCACAAGGCCCAGCGCGACGAGGTGCGTGGGCGGCTGACGTCGGTGCAGCGCAAGCTGCTGGAGCCGACGCGCACCGCGGAGCAGCGGGAGGCGGCGCTGCGCGAGCTCCAGGAGCTGGAGCGCATCGAGCGGGATTTGCGTCCCGCGCCGCGACAGGGCGCCCGGGAGTTCGCTTCACTGGAGAGCATCGAGCAGGGGCTCGGCGAGGACGAGGCCCTGCTGGCGTTCCTGGTGGGCGACGACACGGACACGCGCGGCGGCTTCGCGGGCGGCGCGTGGGTGCTGGCGGTGACGAGGAGCGGGACGCGCGCGCACCGCATCCCGGAGCGGGCGCTCCTGACGCCGGCCATCGCGCTGTTCTCGGGACTGCTGGAGCGGCGCGACGGCTCCGAGGCGGGCGCGGCGGCGGCCCTGTACACCCAGCTGCTCGGCCCCGCGCTCGCGCAGCTGCCCGCCGGGGTGCGTCGCCTGATGGTGGTGCCGGACGGTCCGCTGCATGACCTGCCCTTCGCCACGCTGAGACCCAGCGCGGACGGGCCACCGCTCGTCTCGCGCTACGAGCTGTCCCTGGTGCCCTCCGCGAGCCTGTGGCGTCACTGGCGCCAGGCCGCCGTGCGCCCCCCGGGAGGCCAGGCCCTGGTGCTGGCGGACCCGGACCGCAGCGTGCGCGTGTCGGACGCGCGCGTGGTCGCCAGGGAGCGCATGACGGTGTTCGCCGAGGCCGCGCGCGTCGGAGCGCTGCCCGAGGCCCGGCGCGAGGGCCGCGCGGTGGTGGAGGCCCTGCAAGGCACGCAGGTGACCCCGGACCTGCGCACGGGCACCGCGGCCTCCGAGCGCGCGCTCAAGCGCGCGCACCTGGAACGGGTGAGGGTGCTACACGTGGCGGCGCACGCCGTCGTCGACGCCGAGGCCCCCGAGCGCTCGGCGCTGGTGCTCGCCCCGGGCAGCGAGCAGGAGGACGGAATCCTCCAGCCGCGCGAAATCGCGGAGCTGGGCCTCCAGGGCGCGCTGGTGGTGCTGTCGGCATGTCGCAGCGCCTCTGGCGCGGTGCTGCCGGGCGAAGGCGTGCTCAGCCTGTCACGCGCCTTCTTCGAGGCGGGCTCGCGCGCGGTGGTGGCCAGCCTGTGGCCCCTGCGCGACGACGAGGCCGCGGACCTGGTGGCGCGCTTCTACCAATACCTGGCCCAGGGCCTGAGCAGCTCCGCGGCCCTGAGGCGCGCGCAGCTCGACGCCATCGACGACGGCCTGCCCGCCGCGGCCTGGGCGGGGCTCGTGGTGCTGGGGGACGCGTCGCTCACGGTGACGCCGCCGCGCGAGGGCCCCCTGCCCTCCCTCCTCCTGCTGGGAGTCGCTGCGCTCGCCGGGGTGCTCCTGCTGGGCCTCGTCGGGTGGCGGTGGCGCTCCCGCCAGACTCACCGCTGAAGCAGGCGCGCGAGGAACTCGCGGGTGCGCGGGTGCTGGGGCTCGCGCAGCACCTGCTGGGGGCTGCCCTCCTCCACCACCTTGCCCGCGTCCATGAACAGCACGCGGTGGGCGACGTCCGCCGCGAAGCCCATCTCGTGCGTCACCACGCACATCGTCATGCCCTCGCGCGCGAGCGTGCGCATGACCTCCAGCACCTCGCCCACCAGCTCCGGGTCCAGCGCGCTCGTCGGCTCGTCGAAGAGCATCAGCTCCGGCTTCATCGCCAGCGCCCGCGCGATTGCCACCCGCTGCTGCTGTCCACCGGAGAGCTGCGCCGGATAGGCCTCCGCGCGCGCGTCCAGGTGCACCATCCCCAGCATGCGGCGGCCGAGCGCCTCGGCGTCCGCGTCCGACAGCCCCAGCACCCTGCGCGGCGCGAGCGTCACGTTGTCCAGCGCGCTCAGGTGGGGAAACAGGTGGAAGCGCTGGAACACCATGCCCACCCGGCGGTGCAGCGCCTGGAGCGAGCGCGGGTCATCGCGCACGGGCGTTCCGCCCACCACCACCTCCCCCTCCGACGGCACCTCCAGTCCACACAGGCAGCGCAGGAGCGTGGACTTGCCGCAGCCGGAGGGGCCGACGAAGACGACCACCTCTCCGGGCTGCACCGTGAGGTCCACGCCCTTGAGGACCTCCAGCGCGCCGAAGCGCTTGTGCAGATTGCGAACCTCGACGAGCGCCATGGCCTTCCTCACGCCTGACGGTGGAGGCGCTTCTCCAGCGCCGAGGCCAGCCGCGTCAGCGGCAGCGTGGCCATGAGATAGAACAGCGCCACCAGTGGCCAGACGGCGAGCGGCGCGGCCAGCTGGCTCGCCAGCTCCTGCCCCGCCCGCGTCAGCTCCGCCATGCCGATGATGGACACCAGCGAGGAGTCCTTGAGCAGGGCGATGCCCTCGTTGGTCAGCGGCGGCAGCACGTTGCGCACCGCCTGCGGCAGGATGACGTGGCGCATGACCTGCGCGCGGCTCAGGCCCAGCGCCCGCGCCGCCTCCTCCTGCCCCGGGTCCACCGAGGCGATGCCCGCCCGGAAGATTTCGGCGACATAGGCCGCGCTGTTGAGCGTCAGCGCCAGCACCGCCGCCAGCATCGGCGCCAGGTCCACGCCGAGCAGCTGCGGCAGCGCGTAGTAGATGAAGATGATTTGCACCAGCAGCGGCGTTCCACGAAGCCCCTCGACGTAGGCCGCGCACAGCCACGACAGCGGCTTGAAGCGCACACGCCGCCCCAGCGCCACCGCCAGCCCCAGGGGCAGCCCGGACACGAGCGCCAGCAGCGTGAGCCCCAGCGTCAGCCCCAGCCCCCGCGCCAGCCGCCACGCCACCTTTCCCCAGGGCACCTCCGCTCGCGCGGCCTGGGCCTTCTGCGCCGCCTCGCCGAAGTAGCGCTCCTCCAGCGCGGCGAACCTCCCGTTGTCGCGCAGTCGCTGGAGCGCGCCGTCCACCGCCTCATGCAGCGCGGTGTCATCCGGCCGCAGCGCGATGCCGTAGTGCTCCTCGGTGAGCAGCCCGCCCGCGGCGCGGAGGCCCTCGAAGCCGTGGGCGAGGAAGTAGCGCAGCGTCGGCCCGTCCCCCACCACGCCCGCGAGGTTGCCGTTGCGCAGGTCCTGGAGCGCCAGGTCGATGCTCGGATACTGCCGCACCTGGATGTCCGGGTACTTCTCCAGCACCAGCGAGGCGCTCGTGTTGATTTGGATGCCCGCCGTCTTGCCTCGCAGCGTCTCGATGCCGGTGACGGACGTGTCGCCCTGGCGCACCACCACCAGCTGGCCCGCCGTGTAGTACGGCGTGGAGAAGCCCAGCCGCTGCTGGCGCTCGGGCGTGATGGTCACCGCCGAAATCACCAGGTCGAACTTGCCGGCCATCAGCGCGGGGAACACGCCGTCAAAGGACGTGTTCGTCCACGCCACCTTCGCGCCGAGCTCCTCGGCGACGAGCGCGCCCAGCTCGATGTCGAAGCCCACCAGCTCGCCGTCCTTCACGGACTCGAACGGCGGGTAGGTCGCGTCCGTGCCGATGCGCAGCGTCTTCCCCGTCCAGTTGCTCCGGTCGGCGGGAGCGTCCTGGCGGCCACAGCCGAGCCCCACGAGCACCAGCAATCCCCAGGCGAGGCAGGATAGGACGCGCCCACGAAGGGGGGCCCAGAGGGAACAGAGGCGGTGGCGCGGCATGGGACGAACCGCTCACATGCACAACATTCCCTGTCCTTTCAAGGACTTCCGCAGGGGCCGGGCCAGCCCTGACAGCCGCGCAACTTCCGCCCTCCTCGGAGCGATACTTCCTCCACATCATGAAGACCCCCATCTCCGGCCCCCGCGTCCAGCCCCGTCCGCTCGAGACCCCCGCAGCGCCCCCGCCTCGCAACGAGGTGAAGCCGCAGGCTCCGGTGGCGCGCGGTGACTCCCGCGACGTGTCCCGCTTCGACGTGGGCACGCCCCAGAAGCCGGTGGTGGCGCTGACCCCGCCCGTCGCGCCCCAGGGCACGCAGGTGGCCCCGGGCAGCTACCCCAGCGTGGCGGACGTGAAGGCCATCTCCTCCATCCAGGACCCGGTGGCGCGCAACTACGCCATCACCCAGGGCTACTCGGACCTGTCCAACGCGCTGGGGCAGATGCTGGGCAAGGAGAACGCCAACTGGTCCACCTTCGCGACCTGGGCCTCGAAGCAGGCGGGCGTGAGCATCCGCAACGAGGACATGCCCAGGTTCCTCACGGACGCGCTGCAGAAGGCCGGGGACTTGGCCGGTCCGCTGAAGAAGGTGGACGACGTGCTGCGCAAGGTGGGCCTGCCCGCGCTGCCGCTGGGTGACATCGCCGCGGCGGGCAAGGAGGCGCTCGACAACGTCAGCGGCTCCATCGCCGAGGGCAACCAGTTCGTCTTCAACGAGGTGGGCCAGGAGTTCGCCCGCTTCATCGAGACCTTCCAGGGCGACACGTCGTACGACGCGGCGAAGGCGCAGAAGTACCTGGACGGCTTCGCGAAGGACAAGCCGGTGCTGAAGGAGGCCTTCGCGCACTACACGAAGGCCATGTTCGAGAAGGACCCGAACAAGAAGGCGGAGCTGATGCTGCTGGCCAACGACAAGATTGGCCTGCACGAGCAGACGCAGCTGCAGGGCTTCGTGGAGAAGGCGCTCAACTCGCCGGTGCACGACACCTTCCGCAACGTGCTCAAGCAGAGCATCGAGTCGGGCATCAACGGGCTGCCCTTCCCGGCGAGGCTCGCGGGCCAGGCCGCGCTGAAGACGGGCCTGGTGGACGCGGCGCTCGGCCCCGTGGTGGACGCGACGGCGACCGTGTTCCGTCGGCTCGCCACCGAGCACATGATGAAGCTGGCGGTGCCGGGTGGCGCGCTGAAGCTGGGCAACGATCTGCCGCCGCCCGCGGGCATGGAGTCGACGCTCTTCCCGCCGCACCTGCGCTCCATCGAGAACCCGGAGCTGCGCGCGCTGCTGGGCAAGCTGGACTCCAGCCCCGACAGCCTCAAGGGCACCGCGGCCAAGGACTGGAGCAAGCTGGACCAGCGGATGGACTACATCATCGACCTGTTCCGCACGCGCCAGTCGGACCCGCACCTGTTCGACGCGCCGTTCGGCAAGACGGGCACCACGTACCCGCTGCCGGCCACGCAGCCGCGCGGCGGCTGAGCCGTCAGACCTCGTCCACCACGAACTGCTCCTGCCGGGCGATGCCGAGCTTCTTCATCCGGCTCTGGAGCGTGGAGGGCTTGAGGCCGAGCAGCGCCGCGGCGCCACCGGCTCCATAGACGCGGCCCCGGGTGAGGGAGAGCACGTGCAGGATGTGCTCGCGCTGGACCGCCGCCAGCGTCAGCACGGAGCCGGGCTTCATCGTCGCGTCCACCCCACCGGGGACCGCGGAGGCCTCGAGCTGCGGCGCGCTGCTGGTGGCGCCCGCGTGCGAGGTGATGTCGAAGGACGAGGGCCCCAGCTCCGTGCCGGTCGCGAGGATGGTGGCGCGCTCCAGGGCGTTGGCCAGCTCGCGCAGGTTGCCGGGCCACTCGTAGGACGCGAGCCGGGCGAGCCCCGCGGGGGACACGCGCATGCCGCGACGTCCGGTGCGCCGGGCCTGCTCCTCGAGGAGGAACGCGCACAGCTGCGGCAGGTCCTCGCGCCGCTCACGCAAGGGCGGCAGGCGCAGGGGAAAGACGCTCAGGCGGTAGTAGAGGTCCTCGCGGAAGCGCTTCTCGGCGATGGCGCGCTGCAGGTCCACGTGGGTGGCGGCGAGGATGCGCACGTCCGCGCGCACGGTCTTGTCGCTGCCCACGGGCTCGAAGGCCTTCTCCTGGAGGGCGCGCAGGAGCTTGGCCTGGAGCTCGACGGGCAGCTCGCCCACCTCGTCGAGCAGGAGCGTGCCGCCGTGGGCCATCTGGAAGCGGCCCGCGCGGTCCTTGGTGGCGCCGGTGAAGGCGCCCTTCACGTGGCCGAAGAGCTCGCTCTCCAGCAGGCCCGCGGGGATGGCGGCGCAGTTGAGGGTGACGAAGGGCTCGTCCGCGCGGGAGCTCCAGCGGTGGATGGCGCGCGCGAGGCGCTCCTTGCCGGTGCCCGTCTCGCCGGTGATGAGGACGGGGGTGTCCGTCTCGGCCACCTGCCGGGCGCGCCGGGCGAGGTCGCGCATCACGGTGCTGAGGGAGGTCTCCAGGATGCCCTCGGACTCGCCGCCGAGCTGGGCCTCCAGGAGCTTGGCGTGCTCGTGGTCCTGGCGGTGGAGGCGCTCGAAGGTGGCGCGCTGCTCGGCGGCCTGGAGGGCGGTGGCGAGCATCTGACCGTAGACCTCGACCAGGTCCACCACGGGCTGCGGGTAGGTCTCACACTCGGCGCGGTCGAGCGTGAGGACGCCGTAGGAGCGCTCGCCCGCACAGAGGGGGACGACCATGCAGGCGTGGCCCGGAGGCAGGTCGAGGACGCCGTCGAACGGGTCTCCGTCGCCGTGGGAGTGGTCCTCCTCGGTGAAGGCGCGGGCGCGGCGGGTCTCCAGGGCCTGGCGCAGGGAGGGGAACTCCGAGAGCGGCAGGGCGTGGTGGCGCACCTTGGCGTTGGCGAGCGGGCCGCGCGCGGCCACGGAGACGAGCTTGCCGTCCCGCAGGAGGAACAGGGTCGCCAGGTCGAAGCGCACCACGCGCGTCAGCCAGTCGAGCCCGCGACGCAGCAGCTCCTCCACCGAGTCCTCGGTGGTCGCCAGCTCCACCAGGTCCCGCGCGTCCTTCACGCCCTCGACTCGGCCCGACAGTTCATCCGCCATGAGGCGATGGATAATAGCGTTCCACCGAAATTGCAGTGCCTGAGGCACCGAGATTTCGTGGCGCGGGCACGGGATGTAGGCCCATCTGCCGAAACGCTTGCAAACCCAACACTCGGCGCGAGGGAGGCGGCTTCGACCTTCCGCACCTGAGGTGAATCGGGCGCGGGCTTCGTTCCTGGCTGGCAGCCACACCGTCAAGCAGGAGTCCACGCACATGAAAGCCTTTGGAATGAAGCCGCTGCTGACAGCCCTGTCAGTGCTGATGGCGTCCCTGGTGGGATGCGGGGTGCCCGAGCAGGAGGCGCCCGCAGCTCCGGAGTCCACGCCCGAGTCCACGTCCCAGCAGGCCCTGGTTGGTCCCTATGACCCCTGGGTCGCCCGCCACAACCTCACCGCCGCCCAATATCAGACGGAGTTCAACACCTGGACGGGGCAAGGCTATCGCCTCTCCTATGTCAGCGGTTACGAGGACGGGGGCAGTGCCCGCTATGCCGCCATCTTCGAGGACACGAGCGGGCCCGCCTGGCGGGCCTCCCACGGGCTGACCTCCGCGCAGTACCAGACGGCCGTCGTCAACCAGAACGCGCAGGGCTACCGCCCGGTGATGGTCAACGGCTACAGCGTCGGAGGCGTCGCCTACTTCGCGGTCATCTTCCACGCGGACAATGGCGCCCCGTGGGTGGCCCGCCATGACATGACCGCGGCCCAGTACCAGACGGAGTTCAACACCTGGACGGGCCAGGGCTACCGTCCCGTGCACGTCAGTGGCTACACGTCCGGTGGCGCGGAGCGCTACGCGGCCATCTGGGAGCAGTCGGCCGGGCCGGCCTGGCGAGCCCACCACGGGATGACCGCGGCCCAGTACCAGTCCACCTTCAATACCAATGCGTCCCAGGGCTACCAGCTCGCGAAGGTCAGCAGCTACAACGTGGGCGGCACGGACCGGTACGCGGCCATCTTCCACGCGTCCTCGGGGATTCCGATGGCCGCGCGCCACGGGCTCACCTCGGCCGCGTATCAGCAGGCCGCGACGGACCTCAAGAACCAGGGGTACCGCCCCGTCCTGGTGGCGGCGCACAACAACGGGAGCGCGCCCGAGTTCTCGCTGCTCTGGCAGAACCTGACGTTCAGCGCCGCGGACCTGCAGCACATCGACACCACCGTCCAGCAGGCGATGAACGCCACGAACACCGTCGGCCTGTCGCTGGCCATCACCCGCCGCGGGCGCCTGGTGTTCGCCAAGGGCTATGGCCTGGCCGACCGGAGCAACAACACCCCGGTCCACAGCTCCCACCGCTTCCGCGTCGCCAGCGTCTCCAAGCCGATGACGGCCATCGGCATCATGCGGCTCATCGAGAGCGGCCAGATTCAACTGACGGACCGCGTCTTCGGCCGGGGCGCACTGCTCGGTGAGCTCTACGGCGCGCAGGGCACCTACGCCGACAGCCGCGTCCTGAACATCACGGTCCAGCACCTGCTGGAGCACACCGCGGGCGCCTGGGACAACGACGGCGGCGACGGCACGGGCGACCCGATGTTCATGAACACGGCCATGAACCACGCGCAGCTCATCCAGTGGGTCCTGCAGAACGTGCCGCTCGAGTTCGCGCCGGGGACGCGATACCAGTATTCGAACTTCGGCTACAGCGTCCTGGGTCGCATCATCGAGCGCGTCACGGGGATGACCTACGACGCCTACATGCAGAGCCGCGTGTTCACGCCCAGCGGCGCCACCAGCTTCGCGGTGGGCGGCGACACCCTGGCCGCGCGGCTGTCCAACGAGGTCGCCTACTACCAGCTCGGCGCGGGGGCGGCCAACCCGTACGGCATGCCGGTGCGCCGCATGGACGCGCACGGCGGCTGGGTCGTCACGCCCATCGACCTGCTGCGCGTCTCCGTGCGCGCGGATGGGTTCTCCACCGTGCCGGACCTGCTGAGCGCGGGTTCGACCACCACGATGACCACGCGCACGACGGCGCCGGACACCGCGGGCAACGCCGTCAACTACGCCAAGGGCTGGTCGGTGAACAGCATCCCCAACTGGTGGCACGGCGGCTACGTCCCGGGCACCCAGGCCTTGTTGGTGCGGACCGATGACCGCTACGGCCCCAGCCGCACCGAGGAGTTCACCTGGTCGGTCATGACCAACTCCGACAACAGCACCAGCTCGGGCGTGCCCGACATCAACCTCGACAGCCTCATGTGGAGCGTGGTGAACGGCGTCAACGCCTGGCCCGCACACGACCTGTTCTAATCCGGCACGTGGGACCGGCGGGACGCGCCAGCGCCTCCGCCGGTCCCTTGCCCTCTCGTCGAATCTCGCTCAACCTTTCGGCCTGACGGCGTTGTTCCATCGGAGGCACCCGAGCTCGGGAGGCACGCGATGCGAATGCACACCAGGAAGGCCCAGGACCCGGTCCGGTCCAGTGCCCCCCGGCCCATGGCGAGGGTCGGCAAGGGCCTCGTGGGGAATGACGCCGAGCACGTGGCCAGCGCGCCCCTGGGGTCATGGAGCATCGGCGACATCCCGCTCTTCCCACCCACCGCGCCCCAAACGAAGCTCTCCATCGGAGAGGCGCAGGGCCCGCTGGAGCGCGAGGCGGACCGCGTCGCCGACCAGGTGCTGCGCATGCCCGAGCGTGTCGGTCCTGTCGGCACCTCCCCGCTGCAGCTCAGCCGCAAATGCACCTCCTGCGAGGAGGAGGACACAATCCAGACGATGGCCGCCGGGTCCCGGCCCTCGAGCTGGTCACGTGACACGGTGAGCGACGTGCTGCGCTCGCCAGGCCAGCCGCTCGATGCGCAGACCCGGGCCTTCTTCGAGCCGCGCTTCGGGCACGACTTCTCCTCCGTGCGCCTGCACACGGACACCCGGGCCGCGCAGTCCGCCCGGAGCCTGAATGCCCATGCCTATACCGTCGGCCACGACGTGGTCTTCGGCCGGGGGCAGTTCGCGCCGGGAACCCACGAAGGGCGGCGCCTGCTTGCCCATGAGCTGACGCATGTGGTGCAGCAGTCCGGCGCGAGGGGGATGCGCTCCGGCAGCCACCAGGACACGCCTCGGGTCTCCGCCGGGGGCGCCTCCAACACGCTCATGAAGAAGGGCTTCGAGAGCACGGTGCAGGTGTGTCACCGGGTCCTCGAATCGAGGAAGTTCGAGGTCACGAACGGCGGCCTGCGCGTCGTGCTGCTCCCTCAGGCCGTGGACCGGGGCGTCCCCAACTGCCGGGACTTCGATTACCACGTCACGTTGACCCGCTCGGTGGACTGGGGGTTCGACCAGGAGATTGGCACCTGCGAGGCCACCACGGGGGGCCCCAGGACCTTCACCTTCGGCAACCTCTCGTCCGGAACGTATTACCTGACGGTCTGGCGCAACTTCGACCATCCCCACTGCTGCCTCGAAGGGGACCTGATGGTCTTCGACGAAGCAGTCTCGGAGGACTCGTCCGGCTGCACACGCCACAAGTCGCTGTCGGCCATGGACATCGTGCATGGCGCATTGGACCTCGCGGGGTTCATCCCAGTCCTGGGAGCCATTCCCGATGGGGTGAACGCTGGCATCTATGCGTTGGAGGGCGACTGGGCCAACGCGGGTCTCTCGGCGGTGGCCATGGTGCCCGCCTGGGGAGATGGCGTGAAGCTCGGGGCCATCGCGGGCAAGGGGGCCATCAAGGTCTCCGAGAAGGCGGCCTTCCGGCTCGGCGAGGAAGGCATCGCCAAGGGCCTGAAGGAGGTCAAGGCCGCGAGCCAGGCGGAGAAGGCCGCCGTGGAGGCCTCGCAAGGCGCGGCCAAGACGGAGAAGGCCGTCGGCAAGGAGGCCGCCGCCCAGGCCGAGAAGAAGGAGGCCAAGGAGGCCGCCCAGGCGGAACAGGCAGGCAAGGACTCCAAGAAGAAGGACAAGGGCTCGGGAGGGAAATGGACCTGCTACGGCCACAGCGCCGTCTTGCAGATCCCCAGCGCATTGCCTGAGAACAAGTGCCCCTATGATGGCCAATACGTCGACGGCCCTCCCATGAGCGCCCCCACCGAGGCTGCCGCGTGCCTCGAAGCCAAGCATGCGTTCAATGCGATGATGCCGCGTGGCTGCCGCCCCAAGCACCTTGCTTGCAGGTGTTCGAAGCGATGAAACCCGACCGCAAGCTCGCGAAGAAGTTGGACGCCATCGTCCAGGGAACCCTCGTCGATGGACGGGCCCAGACCGAGGCGCTCGTGGCCTCCGTCGTCAGCGCGGGAGGGACATCGGAGCAGCAGCTCGTCAGGATGCTGGGGGACCCGAGCCTCGACCCCGAGCTTCGCGCGGACATCTGTTGGTTGATTCCGCGGCTGGAGCTCGACGGGGCGCAGACACTGCTCGAACCGCTCATGTCCGAGTCCTCGGACAAGCTCCGGGAGGAGGCGGCGGTGGGACTGGGGCTCGTCGCGCACGACGCCTCCATCGAGGTCCTGCTCAAGGCGATGGAGCAGGATGCCTCCCCATCCGTCCGGCGGGCCGCGCTCCACGCGTTGGGCATCTTCAGTCCACCGCGGGCCGCGCCACACGTGATGAAGCTCCTGCTGGACCCGAGCGAAGATGAAGAGATGAGGGCGGACGCCGCGGAGGCCCTGGCCCACTTCAGACATGAGGGCATCGTGGAGGTCCTCATCGACCAGCTCCGGGACGCGTCCGCGAAGGTGCGCTACTCGGCGGCCTATTCGCTCGGACAACAGGGTGATGCAAAGGCCATCGAGCCGCTGCGAGAGGTCTCGCTGAGAGACCATGCCGCCACGCCGTGGGGCAGCGTCTCATCCAGCGCACGGAACGCCCTCGATGAGCTGGAGGGCCGCGACGCCTGAGGCACGTCAGGGGGCGCTCGATGCCTGGACGACCAGGGCATCCAGCTCGATGACATCGCCCACGGTCCCTTCGTCGCCCGTCACCTCCACGGACACCCGCGCCGTTCCCTCCGGAGCCGTCAGCTCGAGCGCGGTCCGCACCCACTGCCCGGAGAGCACCGGGCTGGTGAGCGTCTGCGCCTGCAGCTCCTCGCCGTCCGAGTCACGCCAGCTGACCTTCAGCTGCGCGACGACCGAGCGTGCCGTGGTCCCTCGTGCCCAGAAAGAAACACGGTGTGCCCCCGGCGCCGCGGCGAACCCCGGCCAGTTGTCCAGGTGAACACCCCAGCCATACGGCTCTGTCACCTCCACGCGCAGGACCGCCTCACCCTCTCTCGCGTCGGTGGACGCCCTCGAAGCGGTGACGCCGTACCACGCGGTCCACACTCCGAGCCCTGTCTCCAGGGAAGCGGTCTCGGCGTCGAGCAGGTTGGAGGTCGGCGCATGGTCGATGACGACCTCCCCGCAGGCGGTCAGCGCGATGGCCAGACACAGCAGGCTCCGGCGACTCATCGCTCCCGCCCTTCGCAGGACAGCGTCCCACGCGCACGTTGGACGGCCTCCGCGTAGCGTCCGCGCCGGAACTGCTCTTCATGCCGGGACCAGTGCGCACAGGCCCGCTGCGCATCCTTCAGCTGGTACGTCAACAACGAGCCCAGCTCGAAGCTGAGGCGCTCGCGCGTCGCCACCGGCTGCTGGCGCATCGACTCCTCGATGTACCGCGCCGCATGCTCGAACTCGTGGCGACCGCGAAGGACCTCCAGCTCTCGCAAGACCTCGTCCACGCTCGGAGCACGAACCAACGTCGAGGGAGCGCGAGAGGGAACGACCTTCGGCGTCGGCGGCGTCGCTAGCGCGGGAGGCGGTCTCGACTCGGGAAGCGCTGGCTCGGGGGATACAGGCACAAGAAGCACTGGCTCGTCGGATTTGACCACGGGCCACGCCAACCTCTGCCCCACCTGCACGGGCACCACTTCGCCACCGAGCTGGCGAAAGACAATGGCTCCCTCGTGCAGCGTGACGGTGCCTTCCCTCCCTTTCTCCTCTACCGTGAAGCGCGTGCCCATGACCTCGATGGCGCCGCCCGACACGAGCACGACCGCGGGGAGCGCATCTGTCGGGCGATGATTCACCGAGAACTCCGCGCGCCCCCGGACCAGCCGAACACCTGTGGGCTCCCGACGAACGACGAGCGCTCCCTGGTTCCGGACAGTGATGCCTCGGGACGCGTCCAGCAGCGTGGCCTCGCCCCCTTGAATCACCACCCCCTCGGAGTCCTCCCGAACCAACAGGTCGGCGCTCGCCTGCGCGACCTCGAGCCCGCCCACGGAGCGCGGCGCAGGAGCCCGCGTGAAGAACACCACGAGGGCCACCGCGACCGTCGACACAACGAGCCCCCAGGACACCGGACGCCTGTGCCACGCGGTGGGCCCGGGCTCGCGTGCGTCCCGCAGCCGCGCGCCCACCCGGGCACGGACAGCGGGCGGCATCCCTTGCTCGCGGCGAAGGGCTTCTTCACGCCGCAGCTCTGCGCGGAGGTCACGGGGCGCCATCGTCCACCTTCCATCCCCAGGCCGACAGGCGGCCCTGGGCGCGGCTGATCAACTTCGACACGTAGCCCTCTGACAGCGAGAGGAGCTGGGCAATCTCGCGCTGGCTCAAGTCGTCCAGGAGCTTCAAGGTCATCACCACCCGCTCCTGCCCCGGCAGGCGGTCCAACGTCGCCGTGGCGCTGCTCACCGCTTCCCTGCGCTCGAGGGCCGCATCCGGCGTGGACTCCGGCGGTGTGGAGGACTCCGGAAACAAGAAGCTGGCGATGCGCTGTCGGAACGTCTTCTCGCGACGCAGGGCCGAGAACGCCACGTTCTGCGTGACGCGAAAGAGCCAGCCCCGCACATCCTCCTCGCGCAGCCAGGTCTGGTGCTCCCAGGCCTTCAGGAACACGTCATGCGTGACGTCTTCGGCCCACCCCGTACGGCCCGCCGCGTACCGCATCGCCCACACGTAGACGTCCTCGACGTGCGCCTCGTAGAGCGCGTCGAAGGACACGGGCCGGGCAGGCAGGGCCTTGAAGTGGACAGCACGCGACATCCATCACCTGCGAACCTACGAATGAGGCGGAAGGAACTTTCCTCCGGAAGCTACAGCCCCCACGAGAGCTGCACGCCGGTTTCGAGCCTCGCCCCTCCTCGTGACCACAGTGTCTCGCCCTCGCGCACATGCGTCACGGGCCGCAGCAGCCCCAGGGCCACGCGCACCTCCGCGGCGAGACGCTCGGTGAACCGCCAGCCGAGCTTCATCCGGGCCCAGCCCGCGGGAGAGACCTGGGTACCGCGCGGCTCCGACACCCAGGTGTCCTCGAGCCGGAAGGCATGGACGACGAGGCCCGCGCCCACCGCCGGCTCCAGTCGCAGGCGCTCCGTCACGGCGTGGCGATAGCTGAAGAACGCACCACCCTGCACCTCGACCACGTTCAGCGCCGGCTCGCGGGACACACCGAGCCCCGCCTCCACATCCAGTCCCAGGTCCCCCAGCCCCCACCTGGCCGAGAGCAGGAGGTGTGGAGCCACCCCGGGTCCGCCCCAGAGCGTCCCCAACCCCAAGCCCAGGTCCACCCCGGATGCGTGCACCGGCGGGGCAGCGGCCACCTCCACGGGAGGCTGGAGCACCGGCTCGGGCGGGGACGGCTCAGGCTCCGGCTCGGGCTGCACCGCGCGTGTCATCTCGGCGAGCTTCTGCGCGACCTCCAGATGGAGCTCCGCGATGGAGCCCCGGCCCACGCGCACACGTTGTTCCACGCGTTGCCGCGGTCCGACGGCCTCCAGCAACAGTCCATCGGGAGTCCGGCTCGCGCGCAGCCGAAGCTGGGCCGGGCCGCGTGGGGAGACGACCGCGAAGCCCTCCTGAATCAGCCGCAGGGCCACCTTCCGCTCCAGCTCCACGCCGTCCCACCGCCGATAGTCCTGCTCGGGGAGCGCGCGAAGGTCGAAGGAAACCGACACCACCGGGGACTGGGTCAGGACGACGAGGGAGAGCGCGCAGAGCAAGGCGGTCATGCGGTGTCGGCGAGAGTACCGTCGGCCGTGTCCCTTCGGGCAGGAAAGTATTTTCGGCCTCGGGAGTAGCCAGGGACATGACGCTCCTTCGCTCCGTGAGCATCCTTCTTCTTTGCGCTGGCGTGGCCGCCTGTGAGGGCTCCGCGAAGAACAACCACCATGTCGGCGGAGGTGGAGGCGAACCCGAGCCTCCGTCCCCGTCCGACGCCATCCGTCCGGCACCCGCGAAGTTCTCCTGCGACACGAGCGCCGTCCCCACGGAGCTTCCGTTGCCCCGGCTGTCCCGGAAGCAGCTGATGAACTCGCTGCGCTCCGCCGTCGACCGCGCGCTGCCGGAAGAAGCCGATGCCATCTGGACGAAGCTCACCCCCATCCTCGCCCGCTACCCCACGGACCAGCGCACCCCCGCGCCCGGCGACGTGAAGGGCGGCTTCAGCCGGCTGGACCAGTCCATCCAGCAGACCCAGGTCGACGTCATGTACGACCTGGGCAAGGCCGTGGCCCAGGAGCTCACCAGCACCGACGCGCGCCGCGACGCGCTGCTGGGCCACTGCGCCAGCGACAGCCAGACCTCCAACGACCGGGCCTGTCTGGAGTCCTTCCTCCGAGGCTGGGGCGCCCGCGTCCTGCGCCGTCCCTTGTCCACCGCGGAGGTCACCGTCTTCGCGGACATCGCGGGCACCACGCCCGTGGACAGGGCCGCGGTGGCGGACGTCATCACCACCCTGCTGAACTCGCCCGGGTTCCTCTACCGGATCGAGCACGGCACCACCGCCGGCCAGCCCGCGAGTCCCCTCTCCGCGTTCGAGCTGGCCGCGAAGCTGTCCTACCAGTTCTGGCAGGCGCCTCCGGACGACGCGCTCTGGGCCTCGGCGGAGGATGGCTCGCTCCTGACGGAGAGCGGCTTCGAGGCCCAGCTCGACCGGATGCTCCAGAGCCCCCGACTGCGCGGCTCGCTGGACGAGTTCGTCAGCGAGTGGCTGCGCCTGGATGAGCTGCCGTCCCTGGTAGCGCTCCGGAACGACCCCATCTACCGCTCCTTCGTCGGCGCGCAGATGCCCACGGACGCCACGCGCACCGCGATGTTCGAGGACGTCCAGCTCTCCGCGTGGAGCACCCTCGTGTCGGGCGGCTCGGTGAGCGACTTCCTGAACGACCGGCGGTCCTACACGGCCGACCCCTTCCTGGCCGGCATCTACGGTGTCCCCGTCTGGGATGGCTCGGGTCCAGCGCCCGTCATCCCCTCCCAGAATCGCAGCGGCCTGCTCACCCGCGCGGCGCTGCTGGCCACGGGCACCGCGTCGACGCGTCCCATCCACAAGGGCTACCTGGTGCGCAACGCGCTGCTCTGCCAGCAGGTCGGCGCCCCACCGCCCAACGCCAGCGACAGGCCCCCCGCGCCGACGGACCGCATGACGACGCGGCAGGTGGTGACCCAGCTCACCTCCGGAGGCAGCTGCGGGGGATGCCACAACAACTCCATCAATCCCCCGGGCTTCGTGCTGGAGGGGTTCGATGCGCTGGGACGCGAGCGCGGCGTGGAGCGGCTGTTCAACCCGCAGGGCCAGGAGACGGCCGCGCCCGCCGTGGACACCTCCGCGGACGTGTGGCTCTACGACTCCGAGCAGCGGGTCATCTCCAACGCCGCGGAGCTGTCGCGGATGGTCGATGAGAGCCAGCTCTTCGAGTCCTGCGTCGCGCAGCACTACTTCCGCTTCGCGCACGCTCGCGTGGAGTCCACCTCTCGCGATGGCTGCCTGCTCTCGGAGCTGGAGTCCGTCGCGCGCAGCGGCGCGCCGATGGCCGACCTGCTGAAGACCATCGCCCGACACCCCACCTTCAAGCAGAGGAGCTTCCAGTGAGCAACACACCTGTCATCCGATGGGACCGCCGCATGTTCCTGCGCGGCGCGGGCGGCGCCGTGCTGGCGTTGCCGCTGCTCCCCTCGCTCTTGAGTCCCCGCGAGGCGAAGGCCCAGGCCGCTCAGCGCCCGAAGTGCTTCGTGCACTTCCGCACCCCTCACGGCGCCATCTTCGGCGCGAGCATGTGGCCGACGGACGCCGCGCTGACACAGAGCCTGTTCTACGCGGACCACGACGTCCGACGCGGAGACCTGGTCGCGACGGCCAACGCGAGCGGTGACGCGGCCATCAGCCGGGTGCTCACCGCGAGGTCGTCCGTGCTCACGCCCACGCTCGTCTCGAAGATGAACATCCTGCGGGGGCTCGATTACCCCCTGTACATGGGACACAACTTCGGCGCCCCGCTGGGCTACTACGACTTCGACAAGCAGCGGCCCGGCTCCCCCCGAGCGACCATCGACCAGGTGATGGCCTACTCCCCGGCGTTCTATCCAAGCGTCGCCTCCGTCCGGAAGCGGAGCGTCGCCATCGCCGGCTCGGGCACGTCGACGGGCAGCTGGGGATACAGCACGCCCGGGGTCCGCTCCTCCGGCGTGGCCACGAGCGCCATCGGCGGCACGGAGAGCTCACTCGCCCTCTTCGACACCCTGCTGGCCGGGACGAGCAGCCCCGGCACCACCCGGCCCTCCGTGGTGGACAAGGTCCTGGAGAGCTACCGGCGGCTGCGCAACGGCAACGGTCGGCTCTCGGCCGAGGACAAGCGGCGACTCGACCAGCACATCGACGCCGTCGCCGAGCTGCAGCGCCGCCTGGAGACCACCAGCGCCGGTTGCCAGGTGCCGGCCCGCCCCACCACCGACAACCTGTCGCTGCGAAACTCCAGCGCCTTCGCGGGCGACCCCTCGATGAACGTCGAGTACTTCCGGCTCATCAACGAGGTGCTCGCGGTGGCGATGAACTGCGGCGTCTGCCGCGTCGCCACCCTGAGCATCGACGAGAACAACCAGAACCTGACCTTCACCCCACGCGCGCCGCAGGGAGAGGACTGGCACAACAACGTCGTGCACCCCTCGACGGTGCCCGGGGCCAACCAGGACCTGGTGGTCCAGTTCAACCAGGTCTTCTTCTCGCAGGTGTTCCTCGACCTCGTCTCCCGCTTCGAGCGGTTCTCGAACGGCGCGGGCGGGACGCTGCTGGATGACGCGCTCATCGCGTGGGGCCAGGAGAACGGCAACACGCCGCACTTCTCCTTCTCCGTCCCGGTCGTCACCGCCGGCAGCGCGGGGGGCGCCCTGAAGACAGGCAGCTACTGCGACTACCGGAACATCACGCGCAAGGTGAGCGGCGACTCGAGCACGGGCAGCGAGGGCAGCTTCCTGTGGGCGGGGCTGCTCTACAACCAGTGGCTCGGCACCGCGCTCCAGGCGATGGGCATCCCGAAGTCGGAGTGGAGCGAGACGGACCACCCCGGCTACGGCTGGAAGGCGTCGTACCAGTCCACCTACGAGTACCTCTTCACGAACAAGGGCTTCAGCTCGGCGCAGGCCTACCCGGCGTCGATGTGGCAGAAGACCGGAGAGCTCCTGCCGTTCCTCGCGCCCTGAATCAGAGCGACTGGATGAACCTGAGCAGCGCCGCGCGCTGGGCGGCGCTGGAGGTGCGGAAGGCCTCCTTGGAGGACTCGGCCTCTCCTCCGTGCCACAGGATGGCCTCGGAGAGGTTGCGCGCGCGGCCATCGTGCAGATAGGCCTCGCCGCCGCTGACGCCCGCCGTCAAGCCGATGCCCCAGAGGGGCGGCGTGCGCCACTCCGCGCCCGACGCCCCCTCCTCCGGGAGGTTGTCCGCCAGCCCCGCGCCCAGGTCATGCAACAGCAGGTCCGTGTAGGGCCGAATCACCTGGCTCCGCAGCTCGGCGTAGGGGTGATACGGGCTGGTCGTCAACGTCGAGACGTGGCACCGCGCGCAGCCCATGCCCCCGAAGAGGCTCTCCCCCTGGAGCGCCTGGGCGTCACCGAGATTGCGGCGCGCGGGGACTCCGAGCAGCGCGATGTAGCGCACCATCTTCTCCAGGTCCGCGTCCGCCAGCTCGGTGCTCGCGCCCGCGCAGGTCTGCTGCGAGCCACAATCCGGCATGGGGAAGACAGACGTGGTGACGCCCATGTCGACATTGAGCGCGTTCGCGACCTGATGTCGGAGCCTCGCCTTGCCCGCCTTCCAGCCGAAGCGCCCCGCGCGCGTCTGCCCCGTCTGCGGGTCCACCACCGTCTGCACGCGGCCGGAGATGCCATCGCCGTTGGCGTCATTCGGGTCAGCGAGGCTGGCCAGCGTGTTCTCATCGATGGCCTCCAACAAACCCAGGCCGACGAGGGGCGGCGTGATGCGAGCCGAGTGGTGCGTGGGAACAGGCCCGGTGAAGGCGTAGACCGGGCGCCGCAGCTGATAGCCCGTGCCGTCGCCATACGTGCCGTTCGTCACCGTCCAGCCCGAGATGCTCACGCTGCCCTCGGGGGTCCCCTGGGTGCTCTGCGGCTGGAGGACCCATCCCAACGCCGGATGCGCCGTCACCGTGGTGCCCACCACCCCCACCCTGACGGTGTGGCGCAGGGGCGGCGCGACGACGACGTGGCCATGGGGGCTGGCTCCAGTGGAGTCCGCGCCGTTCACCGTGATGCTCACCGGGGACGTGGTGCTCAGCCCTCCCGAGGAATTGCCGATGGTGAAGTGGTACTGCACGACCGAGCCCGCCGGGACGTTGGTGAGCACCTGGGTGTTCGTGCCGGAGCTGTCACGCGCCATCCGGAAGCTCTGCTGCGAGCCCCCGTTGAGCCGGTAGTGCACGTCCGCCCAGGGCGCTGCGTTCACATAGAACCGCACGGTGTACAGGGACGTCGCCGGGTCCGGCGGGAGCGCGCGGCCATTGTTGATGTGGCAGGCCACGCAGCTGCGAGCGATATAGGAGGGGCCCAGCTTGTTCTGCTGCGCGGTGAAGCTCGGGTTGCCAGCCTCCGAGTGGGTGCCGTCCGCGAAGTCGGTGTGATGCAGGCGCCGGCCCTCGACGAACGGCTGGGCATTCACCGGCGCCAGGTTGGTCGCCATCTGCTTGAACAGGTGCGCCGGCTCGTTCGAGTAGTTGTAGCCCAGCGTCGTGCGCCCACCCAGCCACGCCGTCTCCGCGAGGGGGAACGAGTCCAGGTTCGCCCCCCTTCCCTCCCAGGGCACCATGCCGCCCTGGCCCACGATGTAGAGGAACGCCGTGCCGTAGTAGTTGGCGCGCCCCACCACGGGAGGCAGCATGAAGGGGCTGATTTCAATCTCCATGCGGTCGCCCACCTGCAGCCGCCGGTTCTCCTTCGCGTTGTAATTGATGGTGGCCGTGTAGCGCAGGGGGTCCACCTGCGCCATGTCCACGTTGAACCAGTATTGAGAGAGCACCGCCTGGCCTTGGTAGAAGGCTCGGAAGTCCGGCGTGTCCAGGGGCCAGAGCGAGGTGATGTTGACGGTGATGTCGTTGCCGCCCTTGGCCACCCTGTCGATGACCTCGATGCTGTACGTGCGGTACTCGAAGTACAGCGGCAGGTAGTGCTCGTAGCTCTGGAACTGTGACTCCCGCGCGTGGCGATCTCTCGACCGGTCCGCGAGCCGGGTGATGAGCGCCGTGGGTGTATCCACCACCAGCGCGGGCTCCAGCGGAGTGCTGGCGTCGAAGAGCGGGACCACCGGGGCCAGGGGCGCCACGGTGGAGGAGGCTTCCGGCGGCGCTTCCTCCTGATGCGCCTGGGGCGCGTTCCCACAGGCGCCCATGAACAACCCCAGGATGGCCAGACTCCAAGCCGCCGCGCGTGTGCTGGAAGGCTCTCTCATGCCAGGGATTATATCCCGGCGAAATCAGCAATTCGAGAACTCACGGATGGACATATTGCATCCCTCCCATGTCTGTTTGAAATCAGATATCGGCGGGGCCTCACCGGGCCGCGGCATCCCCCCGTCTGCGTGGAGCTCCGGCGTCCAGGACCACCTGTCCGTCCTTCATCACGAAGCGCACCTGCCTCAGCGCGTGGATGTCCTTCAGCGGGTCGCCCTCTACCGCGACCAGGTCCGCGATCTTGTTCGGCTCCACCGAGCCGAGCTGGTCCTGCAGGCGCAGCAGCTCCGCCGCGTTCAGGGTCGCGGCGCGCAGGGCGAGGCGCGTGGGCACCTCGGGCTCCAGGCCCCATGCCGGAAGAGGAAGGCTCCACCAGAGGAGCGTGCCCATGACAGTCGTCCACTGCCGCCGGGAACGATGGAACAAGGTGTGACTCCCCCGGTGCGCGGTGTCCAGTCACTGTGAGCGCCCGGACCTGTCTGCTGAAGACGGTCACCTCGCGACGCCCCTGGCCATGTATCTTCGCCAGCGCGATACGGCCAGGCCTCCTCGCGCGTCCTCACCCGTCGGGCTCTTCACCGCCGCCGCGCTGGCGTCCAGCGGAGGGGCGCTCGCGGACAATCCGCCGCTGACGGGCTCCGTGCTGTTCAGCGGCGCGGTGTCGAACGCCATCGGCTTCGACTCGTTCCTGTCACAGCGACTGGAGCGCTCGGGGCGGCGGCTGTCGGGAAGGCCTTCGCGCGCGGCATGGGTTCGCTCCGCGCCGGCGCGACCAGCGGCCTAAAGGACGATGGCGGGGATGTAGATGACGCCGCTCGGCAGCCAGATGCGGAACACCATCCCACGAAGGAGGTCCTCCAGCGTGGCGGCGCCGGGGGGCTTGCCTCCAATGAGGACCCGCGCCGCAGGGACAGGCCCGCCCTCGGACGTCGTCACCGAGGTGGTCTCGAACGTGGCGACGACCCGAGCGACCTCCTGCCCCGCCAGGTCGAAGAACCCGACGCTCCCCGAGTACGTGCCCACCTGGATGTCACCCGCCTTCGCCGTGGCCCTCAGTCGGTAGTAGCCCACCGGGATGTTCGAGGAGGGCGAATCCAGGTAGACGAAGGCCACGTCCACGCCCTGGGCGTATTGCAGGGCGGAGATGTTCTCGAGCCCGACGACAGCCCCCGCCGAAGCGACATACAGGTCCGAGGTCGCCGTCGAAATCCGCCCGGCATGGATGGGGACTCCCGCCTCCTGCGCCGCCACCGAGAGGGCTCCCGGCAGGTCCGCGCAGGACAGGGATGACTCCGCGAGAGGCGACCCGGAGGCTTGTCCAGGCGCGGCGGCCCAGACGGGACTCGAAGCAAGGAACAGCGTCGCGACAAGCGCCGCGCACTCGAACGTGAGGCTCTTCATGGACATCTCCAATGGAGAACGACTGTGATTGAAACAGCCTCGGGGCACACAACGGCAGTCGCCCCCCACTCGCGAAGCCACCCGGATGCGCCGGACAGCCCTCGCGGTGTGGAGCCCCACCTCGAATCATCCCCTGGAGGTTGAAACCAACGTACGATTCAAATCGTACTTTGTCAACGCGGCGCTCCTCCTCATCCGTCAAGCAATCCACGCGGATGAGCCTGGGTGCCGACCATGATGTCGGCACCATGCGCCCCCCTCCATCGACGCTTCGCCTCCCGACAGTGTTCCTCGCGCTGGCCCTCCAGGCCTGCGTGGGAGACCCCAGGCCGCTCCCGGAGCCACCCCAGGAGGAGGTGAGCCCGGTGCTGGCCGTCCCGGCTGGGATGGGGCACTACTGCAGCATGCGCTGGCCGGAGCAGGGCTGGGCCTTCGCCTGGGAGCCCACCACGGACTCGGCCCCCTGCGAGCAGCTTCGAGCACAGTCCGCGGGCGGCAGCGTCGTCCGGGCCGGTCTCTACTCCGCCCAGGGACGCAACAACGTCATCTCACGGTGCGCGGACGGAACGGTGGGGCTGTGGAGCGGCCTGGGCGCCTCCCCGCTCCAGTCCGCCCATGCAGACGCCACGAACCACCAGCGCCAGGGCTGCGTGTTCACCGCGGCGCCCGACGCGCTGCCCATCTTCGATGCGCCCTTCTCGTTGCTGACGCGCGTGTTCCACGCGACGGGCTTCGACTTCGCGCAGGACGTCCCCCTGGACGTCGCCGACTTCGGCCAGACGGGCTCGGCGAGCGCGCACATCGTGGACCACCTGGGGCGGGACCAGTCGAATGCCAACTTCGTCAACAACCACGATGGCCATGACTGGGGGATGGTGACCGGCACGCCCATCCTCGCCGTGGCCAACGGCACGGTCCTCCTCGCCAGGGACCGGGAGGTCCCCTGCGCCTCTCCCATCCAGAAGGAGGTCTACGTCCAGCACGACGTCGGTGCGGGTGAATACCTGGAGCGGTTCGTGAGCTACTACGCCCACTTCAAGTCCTACGTCGTCACGGACGGGCAGGTCGTCAAGAAGGGCCAGGTGCTCGGCTACGCGGGCACCACGGGGTGCTCGTCCGGCCCCCACCTGCACCTGGCCGTGGCGCGCCTGACGAACACCGCGTCGGAGTACCGTCGGGACTACTCGATTCCGAGCACGGACCACCCACCCATGACGAGCAACATCGAAATCTATGGGTGGGCCGCGCCCAGCGGCTTCGACCCGTGGGCGTGGCGCAATCATCCCAGCGGCGCCCTCAGCATCCACCTGTGGAACGAGGGACAGGCGCCCGTGAACCCCAACTTCTGACGGGCGCCCCCGTGCTCACAACGCGATGGTGCGAATACCCCGCGACCTCCCAACCTCGCGGCCCCTTGGACAGGCACAGCGTCGGAACATTCGCCGCTCAGCCCTTCTCCTTCCGGGTGGCGAAGAGCCCGTAGCGCACGAGCGTGAAGAGGAGGAAGTAGCCGAGCGCCATCAGTCAGCAGGGCCCGCGTGAGCCACATTGCGTACTCCACCCGATACGCAATGCCACTGCTGGACCAGGTGTCCACCCCTCCCATCGAAATCACCCTCCATGCTCGAGAGGAGGGGTGGAAATGAATCTTCGTGCGAGAACATGGACGTTTCTCTGGGGGCTCGGTTGCCTGCTCTTCGCGAGCAGCAGCCCTGCCATGGACGAGGCGACAGCGAATCGTGCCCTGCAATTCGCCCAGCAGCAGGCGACCAGGACGGACGCGCTGGTACCCGCGGGCCGCTATCCCCAGGCCACCACGAACGGTGGGTGGACCACCTTCGATGCCGCCGCGCCCATTGAATGGACCCAGGGATTCTTCCCCGGCGAGCTCTGGTATCTCTTCGAGGACTCGGGCATCGCCACCTTCAAATCCCTGGCGGCCGCCCGGACGGCGCCGCTGAAGGTCCAGCAGACCAACTCGACGACACACGACACGGGCTTCAAGCTCATCACCAGCTTCGGCAACGCGTACCGCCTCACGGGCGACGAGACCCAGCGGCAGGTGCTGCTCACGGGCGCCGCGTCGCTGGCCAAGCGCTACAACGCCAGGCTGGGCGTCATCGTGTGTTGCGATTGGAACCGGCCCGTGTGGCTGGCGCCCATCTTCGTGGACACGATGATGGACCTCGAGCTGCTCCTCTGGGGCGCCGCGCACGGGGGGCAGGCCGCCTGGCGGGACATGGCCGTCAACCACGCGCTCAAGACGCTCAGCGTGCTCGTCCGCTCGGACGGCAGCTCCTTCCACATGGCGGACTTCGACCCGAACACGGGCGCCATGCGCCTGCGCGGCACGTTCCAGGGCGCCTCGAACTCCTCCACCTGGGCCCGAGGGCAGACCTGGCTCATGTATGGCTACACCATGGTGTACCGCTACACGCGCGACACGCGCATGCTGGCCGCGGCCCAGAAGACCACCGACTGGTACCTGAGCCACCTGCCCGCGGACATGGTTCCCATCTGGGACTTCAATGCTCCGGCGAGCCAGCAGTACAAGGACACCTCCGCGGCCGCCGTCGCCGCCTCGGCCCTGTTGGAATTGAGCAACTACGTCACGGACACGGCCACCCGGCAGCGCTATCGGGACGCGGCCCTCCGCATGCTCGATGCGCTCAGCGCCGCGCCCTACCTCGCCAGCGGGACGAGCAAGGCCAGCGTCCTCCAGCACGCCGTGGGAAACCTGCCCGCGGGCAAGGAGATTGACGTGGGCCTCATCTACGGGGACTACTATTTCGTCGAGGCCCTCCAGCGCTTCAAGCAACAGGACCGCCTGCTGGCGGGCTGGGGCGCGCGCACCAGCTTCCCGGCGGGGGTCCATGACCTGGGGACCCAGAACACCGGCGTCGTCACGGTGGAGTTCGACGTGACGCCACGGCGCTACCCCATCGATGGCGTCATCGGCTACGCCGACACGTCCACCACCGTCACGGGCTTCTCCAGCATGGCCATGGGCATCCGGATGAACACGGACGGCCGCTTCGACGTGCGCAATGGAGGGGGCTACGCCGCGCTCACCCCGGTGCCCTACGCGTTCGACACCACGTACCACGTACGCATGGTGACGAACCTCGACACCAGGCGCTACAGCGTCTGGGTACGTCCGCCGGGCGGCGCCGAAGTCCAGCTCGCCAGCAACTACGCCTTCCGCTCGGACGCGCCCGCCACGGATGACCTCGGCAAGGTGGTGCTCAACAGCACCACCGCGAACGACGCGTACACGGTGACCCGTCACACGGTGTCAGGTGCCTCTTCGATGGCCTGGCCCTCGCGGGTCGATTTCTCGGCGGCCGTGCATGGGTTGGGGACGAGCAACACCGGCACGGTGACGACCGAGTTCGACGTGACGCCGGCCCTCAGCCCCATGGATGGCGTCATCGGCTACGCCGACACCTCCACCACCATCACGTCGTTCTCCAGCTCCGCCATGCTCATCCGGATGAGCACGGACGGCCGCTTCGACGCGCGCGACGGAGACCGCTACGCCGCGCTCACCACCGTCCCCTACACCGCCAACGCGACGTACCACGTGCGGATGGTGACGGACCTCGACGCCAGACGTTACAGCGTCTGGGTGCGCCCGCCGGGCGGCGCCGAAATCCAGATCGCGAACAACTACGCCTTCCGCTCGAACGCCCCTTCGACGAATGACCTGGGGAAGGTGACGCTCAATGGCACGACGGGCAATGACACCTATGTCGTGAGGAACCACGTCGTCAGGAGCGGGGCGGCCGCCGAGCCCACGCCCGACGCCGAGGCCCTCGGTGAGGTGCTCCCGCCCGAGGACTCACCGCAGGTACAGGGGGGCTGCGCCGCCAGCCCCGGCCCCGGGGCGCTGGCCCTCTGCGGCGTGGTGCTATGGCTGACGCGTCGGCGCGGGCGCTCACGCATCGCGGCCTGAGGGCACCCCGCCAGGTTGACGCTCGCCTCGGGCCACGGCCCGAGGCGGGCGTCGCCGTTGCACGTCGATGGCATGCGCCTGAGGTTTGTCGTGAGGTGGACCCGAGGCACATCCCGCCGGGGGGGAATCATGCGAGCAACCGTCTTTCGAGGCGTCGGGGACTTCGGTCTCGAGGAAGTCGAGCAACCCCGGGCTGGAGCGGGCGAAGCCGTGGTCCGCGTGACGTCGACGACCATCTGCGGCACGGACCTGCACATCGTCCGAGGCGAGTACGCCGTGAAGCCGGGCCTCACGCTCGGCCACGAAATGGTGGGGGTCATCGAGGAGCTGGGCTCCGGAGTGCATGGCTTCCAACCGGGCGAGCGCGTCCTCGTCGGCGCCATCACGCCGTGCGGGCAATGCAACGCCTGCCTGTCCGGACACCTGTCCCAGTGCGGACATGGGACGGGATACGAGGCGATGGGCGGCTGGAGGCTGGGCAACACCCTGGATGGGGCCCAGGCCGAGTACGTCCGGATTCCCTCCGCGCAGGCCAACCTGGCGCCGGTGCCCGCGGGGCTCTCGGACGAACAGGTGCTCTTGCTGGCGGACATCGCCTCCACGGGATTCAGCGGCGCCGAGTCGGGCGGCGTGCGCATCGGCGACACCGTGGTCGTCCTCGCCCAGGGCCCCATCGGACTGTGTGCCTCCCTGGGCGCCCGGTTGATGGGCGCCGCGCGGGTCATCGGGGTCGACGGGGACGAGTCCCGGCGGGCCTTCGCCCGGCGGATGGGCGTGGACGTGGTGCTGGACCCTCGAAGCCAGGACGTCGTGGCGGAGGTCAAGCGGCTGACGGGGAGCGGCGCGGACGTGGCCATCGAGGCGCTGGGCGCCCAGGAGACGTTCGAGACGGCCCTGCGCTCGCTGCGTCCGGGCGGCACCCTCTCCAGCCTGGGGGTCTATTCGGGCAAGCTGCAGTTGCCCTACGACGCGTTCGCCGCGGGGCTGGGGGACCACCGCGTCGTCACCACCCTGTGCCCGGGTGGCAAGGAGCGCATGCGCCGGCTGATGGCCGTCGTCCAGTCGGGACGGGTCGACCTGACGCCCCTGCTCACCCATCACTTCGCGCTGAAGGACATCCGGGACGCGTACGAGCTCTTCGGCCAGCGCCGCGACGGCGTCATCAAGGTCGTCATCCACCCGTGAGTGACGCCCCCTCCGCCTGAACCGGAGCCCCCATGCTCAAGCCCTTCGAGGTGCACGTCCCGGCGGAACCCCTCACCCGCTTCGAGCACGAGCTGGACGAGCAGGGATGGAACGCGCTGCGGACGCTCGCCCAGGAGACGCAGGCCCGCATGGCCGGTCGCACGTTCTGGAACATCAGCTCCACGGCGAGGGGCGGCGGCGTGGCGGAGATGCTCCCACGCCTCATCGCCTACGCGCGCGGCACGGGCGTGGACGCGCGCTGGCTCGTGCTCACCGGCACCCCGGAGTTCTTCCACATCACCAAGCGGCTGCACCATGCACTGCATGGCTCCCCCGGTGACGGCTCCGGGCTGGGGACGTCCGAGCACGACTGCTACGACGAGGTCCTCCGCGACAACGCGGAGGAGATCCTCGTCCTGGTGAAGCCCGGGGACGTGGTCCTGCTGCACGACCCGCAGACCGTGGGGCTCGGCCCCGCCCTGTCCTCCGCGGGCGCCCACGTGGCCTGGCGCTGCCATATCGGCCGGGACACGCCGAACGCGGAGGTGGAGCGCGCGTGGGAGTTCCTCGCGCCGGGCCTGGCCGCCGCCCGGCTCACGGTCTTCAGCCGGGCCGAGTATGCGCCCCCCCAGTGCGCGGGCCGGTCGCTCGTCATCCAGCCCTCCATCGACATCTTCGCGGTGAAGAACCAGCCCATGGCGCCCGAGGTCGCGCGCGCCATCCTCGCGACCACCGGACTGCTGCGCGAGACGCCGGACACGGCGGCGCCCGTCTTCACGCGCGCCGACGGCGTGACGGGGCGCGTGTCGCGGGGCGTGGACGTCATCCGGCTGGGCGCAGGGCCCACCGCCGAAGTTCCCCTCGTGGTCCAGGTGTCCCGGTGGGATCCGCTGAAGGACCCGGCGGGCGTGCTGCTCGGGTTCGCGAGGATGCTGCGCAAGGCGCCCCACGTGCACGCGGAGCTGGTGCTCGCGGGGCCCGCCGTCACGTCCGTGGCCGATGACCCCGACGCGGCGGCGACCCTCGAGGACGTCCACGCGCTGTGGCGACAGCAATCGCGCTTCGTCCGCCAGCATGTCCATCTGGCGTGCCTGCCCATGGCCGACAGCGAGGAGAACGCCGCCATCGTCAACGCGCTGCAACGCCACGCGAGCGTGGTGACGCAGAAGAGCCTCCAGGAGGGCTTCGGGCTCACCCTCACCGAGGCCATGTGGAAGCAGCGCGCCGTGGTGGCGAGCGCGGTGGGCGGACTCCAGGACCAGGTCGTCACCGGGGAGAACGGCCTGCTCATCCGGGAGGCCGGGGACACGGAGGCGTTCGCGGGCGCGGTGCGCTCGCTGCTGGAGGACCCGGCGCGGGCCGCCGCGCTGGGGCGCCGTGCCCGTGAGACGGTCCGCGCCCGCTTCACCGCCCCTCGTCACCTCACGGACCTCGCGCGCCTCATCGAACGACTGGACGCGCGCTGACACAGGAGATGGAAGCATGGACCCTTCCCATGAGAGCCAGCAGCCCGTCCGGCCCGACGCGCCCGGTGCCACCCCAGACCTCATCCGCTGGTTCGACTCGCTGTCGCGAGAGGACGTCAGCGTGGCGGGAGGCAAGGGCGCCAATCTCGGGGAGCTGACCCACGCCAGCCTCCCCGTACCGCCGGGGTTCGTGGTCACCGCCGCCGCGTTCCAGGAGGCCATGGCGCCCGTGCGCCCCCGGCTCCGCGAGCTCTGGCAGCGCGTCGACCCGGAGGACCCGCAGTCCCTGGCGGAGGTCACCGAGGCGCTGCGAGCCACGGTGCGCCAGGTCCCCGTGCCCGAGCGCCTGCGCTCCGCCCTGCTCGGCGCCTATCACCAGTTGGGCGAGCAGGGGGCCGTGGCCGTCCGCTCCTCGGCGACCTCCGAGGACACCGGCGCCACGTCCTTCGCGGGCATGCACGAGACGTACACCAACGTCGTGGGTGACGAGGCGCTGCTCGACAAGCTGCGCGCGTGCTGGGCCTCGGCCTATGGACAGCGCGTGGTGGCCTACCGGAAGGCCCAGGGCCTCACCGAGGAGCCGGCCATCGCCGTCGTCGTGCAGCGCATGGTGGACTCGACTCGCGCGGGGGTCATGTTCACCGCGGACCCGGCCACCGGGGACCTCCACCGCGTCATCATCGAGGCCGCCTACGGCCTGGGCGAGGTGGTGGTGAGCGGCCAGGTGGAGCCGGACACGTACGTGGTGGCCAAGCAGGGGCCGCGTCTACTGGAGGTGCGCGTCGGGGAGAAGTCCTTCCAGCGGGTGCGCGATGGCGTGGGCCAGGAGCGGCGCGAAGCGCTCTCCCCCGAGCAGGCCCACCAGCGCGTGCTCCAGGACGTGGAGGTGTTGGAGCTGGCGCGCCTGGGCCTGCGCGTGGAGCGCCACTATGGCGCGCCGCAGGACATCGAATGGGCACAGGCCGGTGGCAGGCTCTATCTCGTCCAGTCGCGTCCGGTGACGACGCTGGGCGGGGCGACGAAGGAGGAGCGCAAGGACGCGCGGCCCAAAAGCCCCCGGGTGTCCGGGCTGGGCGCCTCTCCAGGGGTCGCGACGGGGCGCGTGCGCGTGCTGCGAAGCCCCGAGGAGGGCCGGCGGCTCCAGACAGGCGAGGTCCTGGTGGCGCCGATGACCTCTCCGGACTGGGTGCCGACGCTCCGGCGCGCGGCCGCGGTAGTGACCGACAGCGGCGGGATGACCTGCCATGCCGCCATCGTCAGCCGGGAGCTGCGCAAGCCCTGCGTGGTGGGCACGCGCACGGCGACCCGGCGGCTCCAGGACGGCGAGGAGGTGACGGTGGATGGCTCCGCGGGCACGGTCCTGGAAGGCCGGGTGGAGCAGCAAGCCCTCGGGGTCGTCTCGTCCGAGCCGCGGAGGCCGAGCGGCCTGGCCTCCGCTGGAACCGCCACGCCCGAAGTGCTCGCCACGCGCCTCTACGTCAATCTGGCCCTCCCCCAGCAGGCCCGCGACGCGGCGGCGCTCCCCGTGGACGGCGTGGGGCTGCTGCGCGCCGAGTTCATGCTCACCGAGGCGCTGGGCGGGGTCCACCCACGCAAGCTCATCGCCGAGGGGCGCGGCCGCGAGTTCGTCGAGCGGATGTCCGACGCGCTGCTCCAGGTCACCCGCGCCTTCGGGAGACGGCCGGTGGTGTACCGCACCACGGACTTCCGGACGAACGAGTTCCGGGGCCTGGAGGGCGGCGCCGAGTTCGAGCCCGCCGAGTCCAACCCCATGATGGGCTTTCGTGGCTGCTACCGATACATCCGCGAGCCGGAGGTGTTCAGGCTCGAGCTGGAGGCGGTCGCCCGCGTGCGGGAGCAGACCCCCAACCTGCACGTGATGATTCCCTTCGTGCGCACCACGTGGGAGCTGGCCGCCTGCCTCGAGGCCCTGGACGCAAGCCCCCTGGGCCGCCACCGCGGGCTGGAGCGCTGGGTGATGGCGGAGGTGCCCTCGGTCGTCTACCGCATCCCCGAGTACGCGCGGCTGGGCATCAGCGGCGTGTCCATCGGCTCCAACGACCTCACGCAGCTGATGCTCGGGGTCGACCGGGACTCCGAGTCGTGCGCGGAGCTGTTCGATGAAGCGGACGCGGCGGTGCTGGACGCCATCGTCCGCATCATCCGGGCCAGCCGTGAAGCCGGCATCACCTGCTCCCTCTGCGGTCAGGCCCCCTCCAACCGCCCCGAGTTCGCCGAGCACCTGGTGCGCGCGGGAATCACGTCCATCTCCGTGGACCCCGCGGCGGCCTGGGCCACACGCGAGGTCATCGCGGCGGCGGAGCGACGGCTGTTGCTCGAGGCCGCGCGAGCGCGGTGATGCGTCGCATGCGACGGACAGCGCCACGAGCGCCCTCCTTCTGGGCCCGCCTGCGCCTGCCGCGGCTGCGCCAGGCGAGGCGCTCCCGAGCCGCGCTGGAGAAGTCGCTCCGGCTGGCGGAGGCGCGCCTGTCCGGGCTCATCGCCACCACGGTCGACGCCATCATCTCCGTCGACACGCGGCAGCGAATCACCCTCTTCAACGAGGGGGCGGAGCACATCTTCGGGTACTCCGCAGGGGACGCGGTGGGTCAGCCCCTGGACCTCCTGCTCCCGGAGCGCTACCGAGGGGCCCACCAGCACCACGTCCAGCGATTCGCGGCGGGCTCCCGGCTCTCCCGACAGATGGGCGAGCGGAGCACCATCATCGGTCGGCGCAGCAATGGCGAGGAGTTCCCCGCGGAGGCCAGCATCTCCAAGGTGGAGCAGGAGGGCACGCTCGTGCTCACCGTCATCCTGCGCGACATCTCGACCCGCAGACAGGCGGAGGAGGTGCTCCGGACCAGCGAGGAGCGCTTCCGCACGGCGTTCGCGAACGCGCCGACCGGCATGGCCCTGGTCGGGCTGGATGACCGGTTCCTGAGCGTGAACTCCGCCATGTGCGACATCGTTGGCTACACGCCGGAGGAGCTCCTCGCCCGGACCTTCCGGGACATCACCTGGCCCGGGGACCTGGAGGTGACGCTCCAGAACAGACAGCGACTGCTGCGGGGGGAGGTCCACACCTATCAACTGGAGAAGCGCTACCTGCACAAGCAGGGGCACACCGTGAGCATCCTGCTCACCGCCTCGTTGGTCCGTGACTCCCGAGGGCAGCCGCTCCACTTCATCGCGCAGGTGCAGGACATCTCCGAGCGCCAGGAGCTGGAGCGGGCCCAACATTTCCTGGCGGAAGCGGGGCCACGACTGGCGGGCTCGCTGGACTCCCGGACGACGATGGCCGCCGTCACGGGGCTCGCGGTCCCCGCGCTGGCCGACGGGTGCATCGTCGGCCTGGTGGATGAGCACGGGCAGGTCCGGGCGGTGCAAGCCGCGGCGGTCTCCCCCGAGAAGTCCAGGCGCCTGGACGCGCTGCTCGCCCACCACCCGTGCCTCCCCTCCCTCCAGGGGGAGCTCGTCGCGGGTGTGCTCCGAACGGGACGCTCCGTGGTCCTGCCGGAGTCCTCCGGAGCGGAGACACCGCGGGAGGACGGCTGCCCGCTGGACCTGCTGCGCGGCCTCGGGTCCGTCTCGGGACTCATCGTGCCGCTGCGGGCCCGGGAGCAGACCCTGGGCGCGGTCATGCTGTGGACGGCCGAGTCCGGGCGCCGCTACGGCGAGCAGGACCTGGCGCTGGCGGAGGCCCTGGCCAACCGCGCGGCGCTCGCCATCGACAACGCCCGCCTCCACGAGCGGTCCGAGCAGGCGACCCGCCTGCGGGACGAAGTCCTGCGCGTCGTCGCCCACGACCTCCGCACGCCCCTGAACGTCGTCGCGCTGTGCACGGAGTCCCTCGGCAGGAGGCCCCCCGGCCAGCGGCCTCCCACCCAGACGCTCGAGACCCTCCGCAAGGCGGTGGAGCGGGCCCAACGGCTCATCCAGGACCTGCTGGATGTCGCCCGGATGGAGTCCGGGCACCTGCTCGTCGAGCGTGCGCGGGTGGATGGCGCGTTGCTCGTCCAGGAAGCGCTCGACCTGCACCGCGCGCTCGCCGAGGAGAAATCCATCCAGCTCTCCAGTGACGTCCCCCTGCACGCCCCGGCGCTCCTCGCCGACCATGCCCGGGTGGTCCAAATCCTCTCCAACCTGCTCGGCAACGCCATCAAGTTCACGCCCGCCGGCGGACACGTCCACCTCCAGGCCGTCCCCGAGGGAGCCATGATGAGGTTCTCCGTCCGGGACTCAGGGCCCGGGATTGCACCGGAACACCTCTCGCATGTCTTCGAGCCCTTCTGGCAGGCGCAGGCGGGGAGGAAGGAGGGCGCGGGACTCGGGCTCGCCATCGTGAAGGGGCTCGTCGACGCGCATGGCGGCAAGCTCTGGGTGGACAGCCGCCCCGGACAGGGAAGCACCTTCTGCTTCACCCTCCCCACGCAAGCGTCGGCCGACCAGCCACACCCACCTCACGCGTGAGTCCACGGCAGCAGGCCGCACGCTCGCCGAGGCCGGGCACGGGGGCAGGTCTGTCGTGGCGGTCCGAGAGGAAGCCCCAACACGGGCAGGGCGGCGATGGCCTCCGCGTCCGGGGCCCAGCACACCTTGCGCGCTCCGAGGCCCCCCTTACCCTTCAAGAGGGAGCCAGAGGCCTGGCACGCATGGCGCGCGCCGGTCAGCCCCAAGGAGGTCATGAACCATGGCAATGCTTCCCGTCCGACGCGCGAAGAGGCTCGCGAGCAGCGAGCAATCCTGGGACCCCTTCGCTCAGATGCGGGAGTTGCTCCAGGCAGCCCCCACGGAGTCACTGCGAGGGCTGGTGCCGGGAGCCAGGGAGGACTGGACGCTCTCCCCCGACTTCGACGTCAAGGAGACGCAGGACGCCTACGTCTTCAAGGCGGACCTGCCGGGCATCCAGCAGGAGGACGTGGAGATTTCCGTCACCGGGCAGCGGCTCACCATCAGCGGCAAGCGCGAAGAGGAGAAGCGCGAGGAGGGCGAGCGCTATTTCACGTACGAGCGCAGCCACGGCAGCTTCGCCCGGACCTTCACCGTGCCGGAGGGCGTGGACCTGGACAACGTCAACGCGGAGCTGAAGGAGGGCGTGCTCACCCTGAACATCCCCAAGCGCCCGGAGGGCAGGTCCAGGCGCATCCCCATCGGCAGTGGCCCGGCCAAGGGCAAGGCGTGAGCCTCGTCCCGCCAGGAGCCGGCCCCGCACCGCGGGGGACGCGGCCCGCGCCCGAGGCGCCTCCGCGGAGGCGCCCGGTGGGGCGGCTGGGAGTGTCCGCGCATGCTTCATCGCAGCATGGACAGACACCGCCGCGAGCCTCCCCCCCGGGCTGAGCGCGGGGCGGGGCCGCGGCCCCGGATGGAGTGGCGCAGGTGGGGCTTCGGACTCGCGCTGCTGGCGTCCGTCGTCCTGGTCGCCACGCGATGGACGGAGGAGCGGGACTTCGCCTTGATGCTGCGTCGGGCGGAGCCCTCCTGGCAGCTGCTCGCCGCGCTGCTGCAGGCGGCGACGTACCTGTCCCAGTCCGCGGTGTGGAGCGCCGTGCTGGCGAGGACGCCCTTCCGCGTCCCGCGAGGCGCGCTCTATTCGATGAGCGTCGCCAAGCTCTTCATCGACCAGGCCCTCCCCTCCGCGGGCATCAGCGGCTCGGTGCTCATCGTCCAGGGGATGACCCGGCGGGGGGTCGGCCGAGGGGCCGTGATGGCGTGTGTGGTGGTCGAGACGATGACCAACCAGGCCGCGCTCATCCTGGGACTGTTGCTCGCGCTCGGGACGGAGGGCTGGGTCGGCGAGGCGCGCGCGCTGGTGTGGCTCGCCACGGGGGTGCTCATCGTCCTCACCGGCGCGCTCATCGGCCTGCTCCTGCGACTGTCCCGAAGGGGGCGCGGTGGTGTCCCGTCCTCGCGGCGCATCGCGAGGATTCCCGGCGCCAGGACCCTCCTCGAGGCGCTCAGCGAAGCACCACCGTCACTGACGCACAGCCCCCGGGTGCTGGGCGAGGCCACCGGCTACAACTTCCTCATCCACCTGCTCGACGCCGCGACCCTGTGGGCCCTGCTCCGCTCGGTGGGGGTGGACGCTCCCGCGGCGGGGGTCTTCACGGCGTTCATGCTGTCCACGCTGGCCCGCACGCTCGGGGTCGTCCCCGGCGGCCTCGGGACGTTCGAGGCCGCGTCCATCGGCCTGCTGCACCTGATGGGCGTCTCGATGGAGGCGTCGCTCTCGGCGACGCTGCTGTTCCGTGGGTTCAGCTTCTACCTCCCCCTGGTCCCCGGGCTGCTGCTGTCCAGGCGCGAGCTGCGCGGGCAACGGGAGGCCTCCCGTCCGAGCCCCGTCGAGCGATATTGGAGTCAGTCCCTCCCGGCCCTGCTCGAGGCCCTGCGGACGACCCCCGAGGGGCTCTCCCGTGAGGAGGCCGCGCGTCGGCGGGAGCTTCACCGCGCGAACGCGGTGGAGCAGACGCATGCGCCCTCCCGCCTGGGCGTCGTCTGGGGCCAGCTCAAGAGCCCCCTGGTCCTGCTCCTGGTCATCGCGGCGGCCATCTCCGCGTTCACCGGCGCGTGGAGCGATGCCCTCATCGTCCTGGCCATCCTGTCGGGCAGCGTGCTGCTCGGCTACTCACGCGAGTACAAGGCCCAGGCCACCATCGCGCGGCTGAGGGAGCAGGTCACGACCGGGGTGAAGGTCCTGCGCGACGGGCGACCCACCACCGCGCCGCTGCCGGACATCGTCCCGGGGGATGTCGTGCTGCTGTCGGCGGGCAGCGTGGTGCCCGCGGACGCCCGCCTCCTCGAGGCGACGGACCTGTTCGTCAGCCAGGCGGTGCTGACCGGAGAGAGCTTCCCGGTGGAGAAACGCCCCGGGAGCGCGCCCCCCGAGGCGGCGCTCATCGGACGTGACAACTGCGTCTTCCGGGGGACGCATGTGCGCAATGGCACCGGCCGATGCCTCGTCGTCGCGACCGGCCGGGACACGTCTTTCGGAGGCATCACCCGACACCTGGCGCTCCGGGCCCCCGAGACGGAGTTCGACCGGGGCCTGAGGCAGTTCGGTCATGTCCTGCTCACCACCATGATGGTGATGGTGCTCACCGTCGTCGCCATCAACACGCTGCTGAACCGGCCGCCCCTGGAGACGCTCCTGTTCGCCCTCGCCCTCGCGGTGGGGCTGAGCCCGGAGCTGCTGCCGGCCATCCTCAGCGTGAACCTCTCCGCAGGCTCTCAGGCCATGGCCAACCGAGGCGTGCTGGTCCGCAGGCTCGGCGCCATCGAGAACCTGGGCAGCATGGACGTGCTGTGCACCGACAAGACGGGGACCCTGACCGAAGGGGTCGTCAGCCTCCTGGGGGCCCACGACACCTCGGGCCAGCCATCCGAGCACGTCCTCACCCTGGCGACCCTCAACGCCGGACTCCAGGCGGGCCTGGCCAATCCGCTCGACGAGGCCATCCTCCGGGCGCGACCGCTCCCGGCCGAGGGCGCCCGGAAGCTGGGGGAGATTCCCTACGACTTCGTCCGCAAGCGCCTGTCCGTCATCGTCCGCCAGGGTGGCGAGGTCCTGCTCGTCACCAAGGGGGCCTTCCCCCAGGTCGTGGAGGCCTGCACCCGGACGGCCGGAGGAGCCCCGCTCGACGCGCCGCTCCGGGCGAGGCTCCAGGACCAGGTCGACGCCTGGGGAGAACAGGGAGTGCGCGTGCTGGCCCTGGCGACGCGCGCCATCCAGGCCCGGGAGCGCTACACGCGGGAAGACGAGCACGAGCTGACCTTCCTGGGATTCTTGACCTTCGTCGACCAGCCCAAGGCGGGCGCCCGGGAGGCCCTCCTGGAGCTCTCCGGGTTGGGGGTGCGCGTCAAGCTCATCACCGGAGACAGCCGCAGGGTCGCGGAGCACGTCGCGAGGCAGGTGGGGCTCGGCGCCGAGCGGGTGCTCACGGGCGCCCGGCTCCACCACCTGACGGACGAGGCGCTGTGGCACCAGGTCGAGCACGTGGAGCTCTTCGTCGAGGTGGACCCGACCCAGAAGGAGCGCATCATCCTGGCGCTGAAGAAGCAGGGCCATGTGGTGGGCTTCCTGGGAGACGGGGTGAACGACGCCCCGGCGATGCACGCGGCCGATGCCAGCCTCTCCGTGGACCAGGCCGCGGACGTGGCCCGGGAGGCCGCGGACTTCGTCCTCCTCCGGCGACACCTGGACGTCGTCCGACACGGCATCGAGGAGGGGCGCAGGACGTTCGCCAACACGATGAAGTACGTGCTCACCACGACGAGCGCGAACCTGGGGAACATGATCAGCATGGCGGCCGCCTCGCTGTTCCTTCCCTTCCTGCCGCTGCTGCCGGGGCAGATCCTCCTGAACAACTTCCTCTCCGACATCCCCGCGGTGGGGCTGGCGGGCGACAGCGTGGACCCCGAGCTGGTGGACCGGCCGCGGCGCTGGGACAAGCGCCTCATCGGGCGGTTCATGGTGACCTTCGGGCTGCTGAGCTCGCTCTTCGACGTCCTCACCTTCGGGGTGCTGCGGCAGCTGTTCCACGCCGGCCCCGAGCTGTTCCGCACCGGCTGGTTCATCGAGTCGCTGCTGACGGAGCTGGCGGTCGCGCTGGTGGTGCGCACGCGCCGTCCCTTCTACCGCAGCCGCCCTGGGAGGCTGCTGCTGGTCTCCACGGGGGCCGTCATCGCGCTCACCTTCCTGGTGCCCTTCATCCCCCACGCGAGCGTCCTCGGCTTCGTGCGCCCTCCCCTCCTGCTGCTCGTGGCGGTGACCACCATCACCCTGCTGTATGTCGTCGCAGCGGAGCAGGCCAAGGGGCCCTTCTTCCGGAGACAGGACCCAGCCCACGTCCGATGAGCAGCGGCACCAGCGCCACCAGCACCCCCAGCGCGACGCGCGCCCAGTCATCGACATGCAAGGGGTGCAGCCCCAGCACCGCCGCGAAGGGCCGCACCTGGATGAGCAGGACGGACACGCCCAGGGACAAAGCGCAGATCCACCGGGCCGTGCGGGTGCGCAGCCCCGTGAGCACGGCCGCGAAGCAGGCGCTCGCGAGCGTGAGCGAGGCCAGCGCCACCGCGCGACCGTGCTCCACGTCGCGCGTGGGGCCGAGGCTCCGGTCGTAGCCCCAGACCAGTCCCGCGGTCAGCAACCCGCCCGCCACCACGAGGGTGACCCAGTCCCGCGAGGAGAAGACGCGCGTGGCGCTCCGTCCCCGGGAGGGCCCCAGCCGGCCCGGCCGCGCCGCCTCCTGGAAGGCCAGCATCGCCGTGGGGTGGATGATGAGCTCCAACCACACGATGTGGATGGGCAGGTACAGCAGCGGATAGCCCGCCAGCGGGAGCAGCGCGGCCGTGAACACGAGCGGGATGTGGACGAGCAGCAGGTACTGGAAGCAGCGCTGGAGGTTGTCAAAGAGCTGTCGGCCCTCCGCGATGGCGCGCACCAGCGTGCCGAAGTCGTCGTCGAGCAACACGATGGACGAGGCCTCGCGCGCGCCGCGCGTCCCGCGCTCCCCCATGCAGATGCCCACGTCGGCGGACTGGAGCGCGGGGATGTCGTTCACCCCGTCCCCCGTCGCCGCCACCACCTCGCCGTGCTCTTGCAGCGCCCGCACCAGCGCGTGCTTCTGGGCCGGCAGCGCCCGGGCCACCACGTCCACCGCCGGGGGCGCGCCCGCGTCCTGAAGGCGCGCCTCCAGCACCTCGCCCGTCATGACCACGGGCCGTGCGCCGCCGAGCCCCAGCTCCCGCGCCACCGTCAACGCCGTCTCCGGATGGTCCCCTGTCACCATCACGGTGCGCAGCCCCGCCTCCCTGCACTCGCGCACCGCCTCCCTGACCCCGACGCGAATCGGGTCCTCGCAGGCGATGACCCCCAGGAAGTGGAAGCCCTGGTCGGGCTCGCCCCCACGCCACGAGGCGGGGTCCAGCGGCTGACTCGCGCACGCGATGACCTTGCGCCCCTCGCGCGCGAGCGCCGAGACGCGCTGGGCCCACGCCGCCCGGGCGTCGGGCGCGAGCGCAGCGCGGGCCATCACCTGTTCGGGGGCGCCCTTCACGGCGGCGAGCAGCCCAGCGCCCTCCTCCACCACCGCGGTCTCCCGCTGGCGCTCCTCCGTGAAGGGGAACGTGGCCCGGACCCGCCCTCCGCGCACGGGGACCGAGGCCCGCGCGGCCTCTTCGAGCAGCGCGGTGTCGAGCGGGTCCTGCCCTTCCTCGCGCGACGCCAGCGCCGCGACGCGCAGCAGCTCCTCCCGGGTGACGTCCGACGAGGGGAGCACCCTGGCCACGCCCAGCCGACCCTCCGTCAGCGTGCCCGTCTTGTCGGAGCAGATGCACGTGACCCGGCCGATGTTCTCCACGGAGACGGCGCGCCGCACCAGGGCCTGCCTGCGCGCGAGCCGGTAGACGCCCGCGCCCAGGAAGAAGGTGAGCGCCAGGGGGAACTCCTCGGGGAGCGCGGCCACGCCGAGCGTGGCGGCGCTCAAAAGCGCATCCGCCCATCCGAAGCCCTGGCGCCAGCGGACGAAGGCGAGGACGCCACACAGCCCGGCGGCCACCATCACCAGGACGGAGACCAGTTGCGCCACGGCCTGCTGGAGCGGTGTACGGGCTCGCGCGCCCCGCTCGGCGGAGCGCACGATGCTCCCATAGAGCGTGTCGGCGCCCGTGTAGACGACGCGCACCCAGGCCGTCCCCGTCAGCAGGCGCGTCCCGGCGAGGCCCCAGTATCGCCCCTCCACGGGTGGCGCCTCTCCGGGCGGCAGTTGCCCCAGGGGCCGCTTGCCCACCGGCAGGGACTCGCCCGTCAGCGAGGACTCCTCGGCCTGGAGTGCCTCGCCCCGCACGACCAGGCCATCGGCGGGGAAGTAGGCACCGGCGTCCACGCGGGCCAGGTCCCCCACCACCACCTCCGCGGCGGGGACCTCCGCCTCGCGCCCATCCCGGAGCACGACGGCCCGCGCCGCCAACCGGCTCTGCAGGCCCTCGGTGGAGACGCGCGTGCGATGGTGAAGGAAGGCATCCATGCCGAGCAGTGGAGCAATGGCTCCCAGCAGCACCAGCCCCTCCGACACCTTGCCCAGCACGAGGTAGAGCGTGCTCATCCCCACGAGGAACCAGAGCATCGGGTCGCCCGCCGCCTCGCGAAGGCTCGCCAGGGTGGAGCGGCGGGGCCTCACCACCACGTCATTGCGGCCATACTGCCCGCGTCGCGCCAGCACTTCGTCGGATGCGAGCCCCGTGGCCTCTTCCAGGGGACAGGGCAGGCGGCGGGTGGGGACGGGGATGCGCATGAGCGCTCACGGTGCCGCTTCGTCGCGAGGCTGGCGGGTCGCCAGGGCGTCCACGGAGACGGGTCTGGCGGCGACGCCCGACTCCGGATGGGCTCGAGGGAAACGTGCGGCGGGAGCACGCGTCGCACATTCACCGCCCCCACGCAGGGTCGCTGCGTCGGCTCCGTTCGGGCGCTCGGCGCGCTGTCCCCCGCCGGGTCCCGCCAGGACGCCCCCGACCCGCCAAGACCGCGCCGACGGGATGGGCTCCTCCCCTGGCGGGCATCAAGGTCGAGCAATGGCTCCAGGTAGAAGAGGTCCACTACCGCCAGCGACAGGAACAGGGTCAACAAGCGGCGCCCGCCGGCCACCCCCACTGCGCCATCCCGGAGGAAGTGCTGCCCTGGGCCCGTGGTGCGTGGGGCCCGCGTGCGCGCTCCCTGGCGCGCGGACGGCTGGCGCGTGCCCGGACAGCCCGCTTGAGCTCAGACGAGCGAAGGGCGATGGACGTCCGCGGGGCTCACGTCGCTGGCCTCCAGGAGCTCGCTGAAGGCGTCGAATCCTTCCTTCTGGATGAACGCGTACTCCGCCTCATGCAGCGGCACGAGCCAGCACAGCTCGATGTGCTGAGGACCGAGGTGGAGTCCGCCGAACTCCTCGTCCTCCCCCACGGCCTCGTCCACGGGCGGTGGCGAAGCGCGCGACGGGGGACTGCGCGGAGGCCGGGAAGAAGTAGACCTCGACGACGTCGGTCTGCCGGGAGAAGCGCTGCCGGTCGCGCGGCATGCCCCAGTGCCGCAGGTAGGCCCCCAGCACGACGGTCCGCCGGAGGTCCTGTTGGAACAGCTCGGGTGAGTCCATCTGGCCAGTCTACCGTCACGTCACTTCGTGGCGGGCGCCGGCGTCTTGACGGGCTCGGGCCGCGGCGGTGCCTGGAGCGGAGGCAGTGACGCGGTCAACGCGCCCACGTAGAGCCGGCCGGAGAAACCATCCGGCTGTCGGGCGGGGTAGAGCTTCAGCCCCGCGTCCTGCGCGGTGGCCTGCCGCGCCTCCAGCGACGGGCTGATGCCGAAGACGTTGCACTCCACGTCCTCCTCCCAGACGCTGTAGCGACACACGTACTGGGTGCCGCGCCGGAAGCCCACGTCCAGCGCTCGCACCGAGGGCAGCACCTTCGCCACCCGCGAGCCCATGGGCTCCAGGTCCCCATCCCAGCTCACCTGCGTGGTGCGAGCGTGGACGCTCCCCGTGAGCACCAGCGTCCAGGCCTGGGGGCGCCTGGCCCGCGCCTTCAACAGTCCCTGGGCCATCCGCTCCTCGCGCTCGTTGCCGTGCGCCTTGTCGGAGTCGATGGCGACCACGGCCACGTCCTTGCCGGAGACGCGCAGGCGGCGCGCCTGCTCGACGAGCCAGAGCATGGCGCGGCTGCTGCGCCCGTCCTGGTACACCCGGCGCCAGAAGGCGCTCCCCGAGAGGAGATCCTGCAACGCGGAGGAGTCGCCGGAGCTGCCCAGATAGCGCTCGAGCAGCGGCTGCTCCACGTCGGGGATGGACAGCGCCAGCGTCACCGGCAACTCCCGGGACGTGGCCTCACACAACATCCGCAGCGCCACGGACGGCACCTCCTGTGTGCCCAGCGGGTCCGCCACCAGCAGGACGCCGCCCGCGGAGAACAGCGACGAAGCGCCCTCCACGGGAGCACCACAGGAGGGCGGAGCGACGGGGGCGCGCTCCTCCTCATTGCCTCCCTCCATCACCACCGAGCGCATGGGCAGGGGAGGATTGCCACCCACCAGCTCCAGCGCGGGAGCCATCTCCAGCGCCGCGAGGAGCCGCTGCTCCACGCCCATGTCGCGAAGGCCCTGCGCCGGCCGGTAGCCCTCCAGGCCAGGAAGGCCCTTGAAGTCGGCGATGATATCCACCTGCCTGCTCGGGGTGCCGCGGACCTCGGAGGCGAACGCCGGGTCATGCACGTAGCGAAGGCGGAAGATGCGGACGACGGACTGTCGGGGGCCGTGCCGCTCACCCTGGATGTAGAAGCGCTCCGGCGGGGAGATGTCCGGGATGAAGGAAGAGAACATCTCCAGGCCGCCCTCCTTCTCCAGCACGTCGAAGCGGCCCGTCTCCAGGATGTGCCGGGCCGTCATCATCGCGTCCTCGACGGGCACCTGGTAGACGAGCTCCTCCGCCGGAACCTCGTATTGGCCCGTCTCCGGGTTGTACTGGGTCGCGAGGCCTCGCATGGGGCCGGCACATCCCACGAACCCCAACAGCCCCAGCATCACTCCGGACCATCGCATCGAAGCCTCCATGGCCAACCCGCGGCCCTCGATGAACGACTGGCGCGCGCCGGACATATTCCTCCACCGTCGGATTCGTGGGAACCCGGGCCCGTGCGAGCACCGGCTCCGGTGCGGACCTGGCAGCTTGCCCGCGCCTCGGGTGCGCTTCGCGCTTCACCTCGCGGAGGGCGTGCCGCGCGGGTAGTCCGTGTACCCCTCCGCGCCACTCGCATGGAGCAGCTCCTTGCGAATCTCCGCCAGGGGGAGCCCCTCTCGCGCGCGCGTGACGAAGTCGGGGTTCGCGATGAATGGCGAACCGAAGGCCACCAGCTCCGCCTGCCCGGCGGCGAGGGCGGCCTGGGCGCTCTGCGTCGTGAAGCCCCTGTTGGCGATGAGCGTCCCCCCGAAGGCGGCGCGGAGCGCCTTCACCGTCGTCGGCAACGCCTGGTGCGAGTTGCCCACCACGTGGGCATAGACCAGACCGCTCAGCCGGCCCGCGACGTAGGTGTAGAGCGCGTGGATGTCGTCGTAGAGCGGCATGTCCACGTGGGTGTTGTAGGGCGACAACCGCACGCCCACCCGGTCCGCGCCAATCGCCTCGGCGCAGTCGTGCGCCACCTCCACCAGGAGCCGCGCGCGGTTCTCCAGGCTGCCGCCATGGGCATCCGTGCGCGGGTTCAGGTGCGGATTGAAGAACTGCTCGAACAGGAAGCCATTGGCCCCGTGCAGCTCGATGCCGTCGAAGCCGGCGTCGATGGCGTTCCTCGCGGCCTGGACGAACTCGCGTCGGACCTGGGCCACGTCCCGCGAGGTCATCGCCTCGGGCGTCGAGATGGGCCTGGGCCCCTGGGCGTCGGTGAAGATTTCTCCTTGGGCCGGCACCACGCCCGGCGCCAGCAGTCGCGCCCCCGGCGGCAGGTTGAGCACGTGGCCGACACGGCCGCAGTGCATCACCTGGACGAAGATGTGGCCGCCCGCTTCGTGCACGGCGTCCGTCACCTCACGCCAGCCGGCCACCTGCTCGCGGCTGTAGATGCCCGCCTCACGGGCGAAGCCGAGGCCATTGGGCGAGGGGCTCGTCCCTTCGGTGATGATCAACCCCGCCTCCGCCCGCTGCCGGTAGTAGTCGCGCATCAACGCGTTGGGCGTCCCGCCAATGGCGCGACTTCGCGACATGGGCGCCATGACGACGCGGTTCGACAGCGTGATGCGACCCAATCCGTAGGGAGTGAACAGTGCCATGCGCGGAACATGCGCGGACGAAGGCTTCCGGACAATTGAACCTGGACGGGATACACTGTCCGGATATGCGGACAGTCGACCCGAATGGCATCATCGCGTTCCTGGAGGTCGTCGAGCGCGGCAGCTTCCGGGGCGCCGCGCGGGCGCTGGCCCTGCCCAAGTCGACGGTCAGCCAGCGTGTGGCGGTGCTCGAGGAGCAGCTCGGCGTCCAGCTGCTCCTGCGCACCACGCGCACCGTCATGCTCACCGACATCGGCGCCAGCTACCAACGTGAGGTCGCGCCGGCCATGGCCGCGCTGCGTGACGCCGAGGCGTTGGTGAACGAGCTGCAAGCGCACCCGAGCGGACGGCTCCGCATGAGCGCGCCGGTCGAGCTCGGCCAGCGGTTGATGGGCGGGGTGCTCGCGGCATTCGCGCAGCGGTATCCGCAGGTGAAGCTGGAGCTGGAGCTCACCGACAGGGAGGTGAACATGGTCGAGGAGGGACATGACCTGTGCATCCGCGTCGGTCCGCTCCGGGACTCGCAGCTCATCGCCCGCAAGCTCGGCGCGCCCTCGCACGTGGGCGTCTTCGGGAGCGCCGCCTATCTCAAGAAGGCGGGCAGACCCAAGCACCCTCGCGAGCTGTCGGCGCACCGGTGCCTGAGCATGGGCAGCTCCACCTCACCGATGACCTGGGCGTTCAGCGGGACGCGGCCCGTGAGCATCCGGCCGGCCATCGCGGTGAACAGCTTCCAGGTGCTGTGCGCGCTGGCGGCCGCGGGGGCGGGGCTGGCGCGCCTGCCCCGCGCGCAGGCGAACACGCGCGCCCTGGTGGAGGTCCTCGAACCGTTCGCGCCAGCCCCGCACCAGGCCTTCGCCGTCTATCCGGCCGCGCGGCACCCGAGCGCGGCGCTGCGCGCGATGCTCACGGTGCTGGGCGAGACGTTCGGCTCCTGTGAGGCCGCGGTTCGCGGGGGTGAGCCGTGATGGCCTCGCGGCGGCGGGAGGCGGTGCCCGTCCGGCTCAGCCTCGCCCCCACGGCGCCCCTCACAGGGGCTTGAGCCGGGCCTCGGCCTCGACGTGCCGGGCGCGGAGCTTCTCCCATGCGCCGGGCAGGAACGGGTCCTTCCCGCTCGCCATCAACTCCCACACCGACTCCTCGTGGTAGCCGTCCTCATCCAGCGCCGCGGGGACGAAGAACTCCGCGGCCACGTCCTTCGAGGTGAAGTGGAGCGGCAGGCCCCAGCCCTCGCCCGCGAACACCACGGCGTCGAGCTCGGTGGCGTTCACCCCCGTGTGGCCATCGAGCATCACCACGCGGGCCTTCAAGCGCGCCGTGTGCAACTCGGCCGACTCGTCCCCGTGGTCTCCGAAGCAGCCGCCCGTGAGCTCCACCGACTTCGTCACGTAGCAGCACGCGCTGCCGCTGAAGCGCAGGTTCCTGGCGCGCACCTCGCCGAACACCACGAACAAGCTGATGTCGTAGGGGCTCGTCGACAGGTCGATGTCGCCGGCCACCTCGAGGTCGCCATCCACCACGAGAATCCACGGAGACTCGGGGACGAGCTTCTCGAGTCGCACGGGCCCGGTCGCCAGATGAATCTCGGGCACGGGATTGTCGTGCTGCCCGGCCCGCTCCTGGATGTGCTCGAGGTTCTGGACGAACCAGCTGAAGGTCTCCGCTTCGTTCGCGGCCTCGAAGCGGGCCTTGATCTCGTCGAGCGGGACGACGCGCGTTGCCAGGTCGGGGAACATCGGGCCGTCATATCAAACGCGGCCCGCGCCCAGCGTGCGTCAGGCCACGTCGATGAAGATGGCGGCGCTCCCGGTGGCCGCGCTCAGCTGGACCTCGCCCTCCCCCAGCTGCGCGCCCTCGCCGAGCGCCAGGTCCACGCCCGAGCCACCTCCCACCGCCTCCACCCGGACGGGCCCCGTCGTCGCGAGCAGGTAGCCACGACGGGCACGGCCGATGGTGAGCCGCTCCGACCGGCCCGCGGCGAGCGGGAGCCACCAGACCTTCACGTCCGCGCGCAGCGACATTCCCTCGTCGCCCGCGATGAGCTGGCGCCCTCCCCCCGAGAAGTCGCGCGACGAGTAGACCGGCGGCCCCCCATGGGTGTTCGGCCGGAACCACAGCTGGAGCATCCGCGTGGGGCTGTCCGTGTCGTTCCCCTCCGCGTGCACCATCCCATCCCGCGCGGAGATCAACTGCGCGGTCCTGGCGCCCATCGTGGCGCCGTGCGCCTGGTCTCCGTGGTGGGACAGCGTCCCGTCCACGACGATGCTGAGGATCTCCATCTCCTCGTGTGGATGGAGCGGGAAGCGCGACCTCGGCGCGAACGTCGCGTCCGCGAGGACGAGCAGCGGCCCCAGCGGCTTCCCCCGTCCGGCGTGAGGTCCCACCGTCGCCACGAAGTGGTCACGGAGCGAGAGCCACGAGAGCGTGGTTCGTGGCAGGGAGGCGAGCGGACGGTGTTCGAGGTGCGGCATGGGTGTGCTCTTTTCGGTGCGGCAGCCGGAGAGGGCGACGGCGCTCCCGGCAACGAACGCTCGACGGGAGAGCGTCACGACGTGCGCCTGGGAGGCGTCGTCGGGCGACCCGGTGCCCGAGCGGCGGAAGGTGGGGTGGCGGGCCATCAGCGCGTGCTCCTACGTGGTGGGATTGATAGCCGGGCACGCCTCGTTTGACACCTGCGCGTGGGCGCACAGAGGATGTGTGCCCATGCACATCTCCTGGGATGAGATTCAGACCCTCGAGGCGCTCGTCCGCACCGGCGGCATCGAGGCCGCGGGGCGCGAGCTGTCGCTGCGCCACTCCTCCGTCTCCAGACGCATCGCCGCGCTGGAGGCGCGCCTGGGAACGGCGCTCTTCGCGCGGGGTGCGCGCCTGGTGCCTGGCACGCTGACGCTGCGAATCGCCGAGCGGGCCGCGCCCATGCGCGATGCGGCCCGGGACATCGAGGGCTTCCTGGGGTCCGAGCGGCGGGGTCGGGAGCGGACCGTGGTCGTCACGACCAGCGACGTGCTGGCGCCGCTCCTGTTCCGCGCGCTCGCGAAGGCACGCCCCGCGCAGGCGGTGGAGGTCCTCGTGAGCGACGACGAGCTGGAGCTCTTGCCCGGCCAGGTCGACCTGGCGCTGCGCCCCGGCCAGAACCCGAGCGGCTCGCTGCGCGGTCGGCGGCTCGGGCGGCTGAAGGTCGGCGTCTACCGCGCGAAGGGCGGAAATGCGGACTGGCTCCAGCCGAGCGCCGAGCTGCGCGCCAAGTCCTCGATGCGCTGGTGGCGCGAGGTGCCCGGGGCTTCGCCGGGCGCGGTGACGTGCAATTCACTCCTGGCCATGCGGGACGCGTGCTGCGTGGGGCTTGGGAGGGCCGCGCTCCCGTCCTTCCTCGCGCATGGAGATGCCCGGCTGCAGTTGGAGCGGGAGCTCGACGGTGGGCCACCGCTCTGGCTCCTCGCGCCGATGGCTCGCGGCGTCCCCAAGGCGCTTCGAGAGACCCAGAGCGACATCTTCACCGCGCTGCGCTCGACGGAGGACGCCTTCGCCGAGTAGCGCGGAGGTCACGCGAGCATCAGGGACGAAGCTCCCCGAGCAGACGCAACGTGACCTCTGTCCATGGCGGCGCCATCATCGATTTCGGCATCCAGCCCCTCGACGACGCGGTCCTCGAGCGTCCGCCATGTTATGCGGTTTCGCCCAAGCATCTCCGCCACGGAGCAAGCCATGCGCAGCCTCATCCTCTGGACCCTGTTGTTGTTCGCCACGGAGAGCCTGGCCGTCGAGACCCGGCTCGTCGTCCGGGCGCGCGCCCGGGACGGCAAGTTCGTCGGGACGTCCATGGGCGGCGTGCAGGTGGTGCTCCGCGATGCACGGACGGGTCAGGTGCTGACCCAGGGCGTCACCGCCGGCTCGACGGGCAACACCCAGACGCTGATGAAGCAGCCCCAGGTGCGCGGCGCGCCGCTCGCGGACGAGGCCTCCGCGAAGTACACGGCCACGGTGGACCTCACCGAGCCGACCCTGGTGACGGTGGAGGTCTCGGGGCCCCTCGCGCAGCGGCAGGCGCTCGCCACCAGCACGACGCAACTGTGGCTCCTGCCCGGCAAGCACGTCGAGGGCGATGGCCTCATCCTGGAGCTGCCCGGCTTCGTCGTCGACGTGGTGACGCCGTCCGCGCAGGAGTTCATCAAGCTGCCGGCCGACAAGAAGCTCACCGTGCCACTCCGCGCCAACCTGGTGCTCATGTGTGGCTGCTCCACCGAGCCCAACGGCATCTGGGACTCCAATCGGTACGAGCTGCGGGCCTCCGTGAAGCACAACGGCAAGCCCCTCTCCCAGGTCCCCCTGAAGTTCGCCGGGAAGACCAGCACCTACGAGGCCGCGCTGTCCGTGCAGCAGCCGGGCATCTACGAAGTCACCGTGACGGCGTTCGACCCCGCCACCGGAAACTCCGGCGTCGACTCCACCACGTTCGTCGTCGAGCAGTAGCGCGGCGCCTGTCCGCCCCTGAACGAGCGGACGCCGCCTCCGAGTCGGAGTCAGCGTCCGCAAGTCACCAGGAGGCCGACACCGCCGCGGCTCCGTGCGCCCGAAATGGAAGACTCGCGCTCGGGGTGGATTCGACTTCCCCGAGGGGAAGGCTCATGCCCGGGCGCCATCTCCTGACAGCGGGCCATCGGAGCGTGACATGCAAACCGAGACAAAGACTCTCTTCGCGAAGGGGTGGGGCACGGCGTGTGTCCTGACACTGATGGGAGCCTGTAGCGGTGGGCTCGAGCCCGCCACTGACGAAGCGGCGCTCACCCGCCTCGTCCCAGAGGAGCGCGCCGGCCCGGTCCCGACACCGCTGGCGTCACAGCCATCGTATGCCCAAGCCGTGGACTCGACCTCCACGGCGGGCGTGCTCCAACCCGCGCAAGCGCTGGGTCCGCCCGATGGACAGGCGGCGCTGGTGCTGAGCCTCCCTGGCGCGGCGCTGGTGCTGGACATGGGAGAGGGCACCGAGGGGACGGGAGACCTGGAGGTCTCCTATCGGAACGCGACGGTGGAGGTCCTCACGTGGGTGGAGTTCCTGCGCGCGGACAAGAGCGTCATCAGCACCGGCCCGCTGCGGCTGGCGAACCTGGAGCTGGGCACGCACACCACCACAGTGCCGTACCAGGACAAGCCCGTCCCCTATCGCTATGTGCGGATGACAGGCGTGCTCGCGCTCTACGGGGTGGACGCGGTGCGGAACATGGGCTCCGACGGCATCACCTGTGGCGACGGCCAGCCGAACGAAGGCGAGACGTGCGACGACGCGAACCGCACCTCGGGGGACGGATGCAGCCGCGACTGCCAGAAGGAGGCGGGGTTCAGGTGCGAAAGCACCCCCAGCGTCTGCACGGACATCGACGAGTGCGCGGAACGGCTCGACAACTGCGCCGCGGGCTTCTCCTGCATCAACAGGCCGGGAAGCTTCTTCTGCTGGGAGGGCGTCTGCCGGCCGCCCCACTCCGTCTGCGGCAATCAGTGCTTCAACCTGTATACGGACAAGGAGAACTGCGGACGCTGCGGCAATCGCTGTGGCTGGAGGGATGTCTGTGCTCGTGGCGTGTGCAAGACCATCGGCAAGCTGGCCTTCACCCTGTCCTGGAGCCGGCCGGGGAACGGAGACCTCATCGTGAGGGCCCCCGGCGGCATCCATTACAGCGCCCAGAACCCAGGACCGGAGGGACAGGAGCTGTTCGTCTTCGATGACCAGGATGGGAAGGGGCCGGAGGTCGTCTACTGGGCGCCGGGCGTCGAGCCAGACCTCGGCGACTACAACATCTGCTTCGAAGCCAGGTCCTTCGACCCGGCCCCCAGCTTCAACAATCCGGTCAGCGCCTCCGCGACGTACCTGGGCCCCTGGAATGGAACCACCCACCTGGGCAGCACCACCGTCACCGCCCACTCCACGGGAGAACCGGAGTGCGGACGGCCCACCCGTGGATTCGTGGGGCGGATGACCTACTGGGGCCGCTTCGCTCCGGAGCCTTCCGCTCCGTAGGCCCCCACGCGAAGTATCCTGACATCCCCCTGTCACTCCGGGTGGGTAGAGCTTCCGCTCATGAAACTCTACTTCCATCCGATGTCCGGCAACTCGCGCCGCGTGCTGCTCGTCGCCACCCACCTCGACGTGCCCCTCGAGCGCGTCATGGTGGACCTGCCCAAGGGCGAGCAGCGCGCGGCGTCGCACCTGGGTCGCAACCCCAACGGGCTCGTCCCCGTCCTCGACGACGACGGCTTCCTGCTCTGGGAGTCTCGCGCCATCATGCAGTACCTGGTCGAGCTGACACCGGGACAGACGCTGCTCCCCACGGAGGCGCGCGGGCGCGCGGACGTGAGCCGCTGGCTCTTCTGGTGCTCGGCGCACATGGCGCCGGCGTGCACCATCCTGGTCCAGGAGAACTTCGTGAAGGCGATGACGGGCCGTGGACCGCCGGACCCCGCCGAGGTCGCGCGGGGGGAAGCGCTCTTCGCGAAGTACGCACGCCTCCTGGACGAGCACCTCGCGGGCAAGACGTGGGTCTCGCAGGAGCGCCTGACGCTCGCGGACTTCTCGCTGGCCGCGGGGTTCGCGCTCGCAGGACCGGCGCGCCTGCCGCTCGGGGATTTTCCGAACGTCCGGACGTGGCTCGGCCGCGTGCAGGAGCTCGAGGCGTGGAAGCGCACCGCTCCGACCCTGCCGCTGCCGGCTCGCGGCTGAGTCGAGCGGAGACGGCCTTGGGGTGAAATCGGGGACGGGCGAGAAGGCGAGGTTGCAATCGGGGCCCCCCTGGAGCGTTCCTTGAGCGCCATGGCCCCTCGTCCACTTCGAGCCCCCCGTCCCCACTTCGCCCACCTTCGCTCGGGAGTCCTCGGGCTCGCGCTCCTGATGGGTGGATGTGCCACCTCCCGCCCCACACCCGGCGTGGCGGCCGCGTCACCGGATGGTGCCGACGCGGCCCATGCGGTGGGCTTCACATCGCTCAGCTACACGGATGGGGCGCGCCAGCGCACGTTGAAGACGGTGGTCTGGTATCCGGCGGCCGAGGGCACGCGGATGGAGGAGCACCCGACGTCGCCCATCTTCGTGCCCTTCGTCGCCGCGAAGGACGCGCCGGTGGCCACGGCCCACGCGCGCTGGCCGCTCGTCGTCCTGTCCCACGGCAATGGCGGCGCGGCCATCAACATGTCGTGGTTCGGCGCGCACCTGGCGGCCCATGGGTTCATCGTCATGTCGGTGGACCACCCCGGCAACACCTATGGCGACACGAGCCCCGAGGGCTATGTGCGCGGCTGGGAGCGGCCCCAGGACTTCACGGCCTTGTTGGATGCGGTGTCGAAGGACGCGGTCTGGGGGCCCCGGGTGGATGCCGGGCGCATCGGCGCGGCGGGACACTCCATGGGGGGCTACACGGCGCTCGCGCTGGTGGGGGCGCGGCTCAACCTGTCACCCATCATGCAGGGGTGCACCGCGCCGGAGACGCGCGAGCACCCGGGCTGCGATGAGCTGCGCGATGTGGACTACAGCCGCATCGACCTCGCGGTGGCGCGGGCGTCGTACAAGGACGCGCGGGTGAGGGCGGCCTTCTCCATGGCCCCCGGCATGGCGGGGAGCTACGAGGCACGGGACGTCGCGGACATCGACGTACCGGTGGCGCTGGTGCTGGCCCAGGGGGACGAGCTGATGCCCCACGAGCAGAACGGCATGCATCTGGCGAAGCTGTTGCCCTCGGCGAAGACGGTGGTGCTGGAGGACGCGGCGCACTTCACCTTCCTGCCCCGGTGCACGGAGCTCGGATTCAAGGTGGCGGAGATGCTGTGTCGGGACGCCACGCCCGGGACGCGAGGGGCCTCGCAAGCTCGGACGCTCGCGGAGGCCGTGGCGTTCTTCCGGCGGACGCTCGGCGGCGACTGAGCGGGACTCGCCGGTCCCGTTCGCCGACGGATGGACCCCGTTCGCCGCTCGCGCGGGCCCGCTGACAGAACACTCCACCCGCGTGCTGCTCGCGCGGGCACCGTGCCTCCACGACCTGTTGCCTGGAGGCATGTCCCATGTCGTGCAAGCGGCGCGCTGTCCTTCTCCTCGCCGTCGGTCTGGCGTCATGTGCGACCGAGGATGACGGCGCCCCCCAGACGGCCGTGGGCGGCACGCCATCGTGAGTCACCACTCACGGGGCGTTCGTCGACTGGCGCTCGCCCTCGTCCTCGTCGCCGTTCCGACACACGCCGAGCCGCTGCCTCCGCTCAAGGTCGAGGACGCGATGCTCAGCCCCGTCCCTCCCGCACCCCGGCTCGTGAGGAGCTGGGGTGAGGCGCTCGCGCTCGTCCGGGAACGGTCCACGGATTTGCGCGGCGCCGAAGCGGGCGTGGAGCGCGCGAGCGGCCGCTGGCGACAGGCGCTCTCGGCGCTGCTGCCCCAGGCACGCACCCAGGTGGCGGTGGCCCAGGACCTCCTCAATCCCTCCCTGGCCCCAGGTGTTCTTCCCGGGGCGGCAGGGGACGACCGCACCGCCACCCAGCCCGCGCTCACGCTCACGACCACGCTGACCCAGTCGCTCGTCGACCCGGGCGCGTGGCGAGGCCTGTCCTCCGCGCGAGAAGCCGAGGCCGGCGCGGTGGCCACGCTCCAGGACCTCCGCCGTCGCCTCGTCCTCGGGCTCGCGCAGGCCCTCGTGGCCACGGTCGCCGCCGAACGCGCGGCCGAGATGAACCGTGTCGGCCTGCTGCGCGCCCTGGAGCGCGCCGCCCTCACGCAGCGCGCCTTCGAGCTGGGCGCGGGCAACCAACTGGACGTGGTGCGCGTCCAGCAGGACGTGGCGGTGGCGCGCGGCGCGCTCGTCGCGGGGGATGAGCAACTGCGACGGACGCGTGAGGCGCTGGGACTCGCGCTCGGCTTCGGAGAGTCGATAGGCGTCGACCCGTCCTTCGACCTGCACGGGCTGGTGGATGACACCCGGAGGGACTGCGTCGCGCTGGAGAACCTGGACGCCCGGGCGGACCTCGTGGCGGCGCGGACGCAGGTGGCCGCGGCTCGTGACAGTCGGAGACAAGCTGTCGCGGGATATCTCCCCACCCTCGGTGTCAGCAGCACGCTCCTCGGCCTCACCACGGAGCCGGGCTTCGGTCGCTTCGCGACGTGGAGCGTCTCCGCCGTGCTCTCCCTTCCGCTCTGGGAGGGCGGCCTGCGTGAGGGGCTCGTGCGCGAGCGCACGGGGCTGGAGAAGCAAGCCGAGGCCCAACTGGAGGACACCCGCCGCGACGTCGCGGTGGAGATGGCACGCGCACGTCGGAGCGTGGAGGTGGCCGAGGCCCTGGTGACGACAGCGGTGGAGTCACGCGACCTCGCCGAGCGCACCGACCAGCTCACCCGCCGTGCGTTCGAGGTGGGACGGGGCAGCAGCCTCGAGCTGGTGCAGAGCGGCGCGGCCCTGCGAGAGGCCGAGCTGAACCTGGTGCTGCGTGAGTTCCAGCGCGTCCAGGCCCACCTGGACGCATTCCTCACGGAGGCTCGATGCAACGGATGAATTCCCCGATGCGCCCCCTGGAGACAGGGATGACGCGTCCGCGGACAGCGCGTCCAAGCCCACCTGGATGCCTTCCTCACGGAGGCCCGCTGCAACGGATGAATCCCCCCGATGCACCCCTGGAGACAGGGATGAAGCGGCTGTGGACGGCTCGTCCGGGCTCACCTGGACGACCGCATGACGGAGGCCCGATGCGACGGATGAAGCGGCTGGTGCGCCCCTGGAGACTCGGATGAAGCGGCTGTGGAGTGTGGCGTTGTTGGTGGTGTTGGGGTGCTCGGGGAAGACGGCGGCCCCAGCCGCGCCCGAGCCTCGGGAAATCGACGTGGTCACCGTGGCCCCTCGCGAAGTGCGCGACACAGGGGAGTACCTGGGCAGCCTGTTGTCGCGACAGAGCGTCACGGTGCTCCCCCGGGTGGACGGCTACGTGCGCCGCATCCACGTGCGCCCGGGCCAGCACGTGGAGTCAGGTGCACCGCTCCTCGAGGTCGACTCCCGCGTGGAGACCGCCGCGCTCGACGGTGCGCAGGCGCAGCTCAGCTCCGCGCGGGTCGACCTGGAGCTGGCTCGCCGCACGCTGACCCGCACCCAGGCGCTGCGTCAGGAGGGGCTCGCCAGCGCGCAGGAACTGGAGAGCACCCAGGCCCGCGTCGAGGCCGCCCAGGCCACCGAGCGCGCGGCCTCGGCCCAGGTCGCCCAGCGCCAGGTGCAGCTCCAGTTCCACGTCATCCGCGCGCCCTTCGCCGGCACCGTCGACGACGTGCTCGCCCGTGAAGGCGACTTCGTCACCGCCTCCACCCCGCTCACCCGCGTCGCCCAGGCCGAAATCCTCGAGGTGAGCGTGTCCGTGCCATCTCATCGCGCCCGCTCGCTGAAGCCCGACACGGTGATGGAGGTGCTCGACGCGAAAGGCGAGGTGCTGCTCACCAGCCCCCTCTTCTTCGTCGCGCCCCAGGCCGACCCTCGCACCCAGCTGGTCGAGGTGAAGGCCGCGTTCCAGAACACCCAGGGCCTGCGCCCCAGTGAGCTGGTGCGAGCGCGCCTCGTCTATTCCGTGCGCGACGCGCTCCAGATTCCCGCGCTCGCGGTGGTGCGTCAGAGCGGCCAGCCCTTCGCCCTCGTGGTGCGCGAGAAGGACGGCGCCACCGTGGTGGAGCGCCGGCCCATCACCCTCGGCGCGCTCGGCGAGCGCAGCTACGTCGTGGAGCAGGGCCTGGAGACAGGCGAGCGCGTGGCCGTCTCGTTCCTGCAGGCCCTGCGCGACGGCGCGCCCGTGAAGGTGAAGGCCTCGCTGCACACCGCCACGCGGATGAACGGACGCTGACATGTTCATCGACTTCTTCATCCGCCGGCCCGTCTTCGCCATCGTCTGCTCCATCCTGCTGACGCTGGTGGGCCTCATCGCCATCCCCACCCTGCCCGTCGCGCAGTACCCGGACCTGGCGCCGCCCCAGGTCACCGTGTCCGCCACCTACGTGGGCGCCAGCGCGGAGGTCGTCGAGAGCGCCGTCACCATCCCCCTGGAGCAGGAGCTCAACGGGGTGGAGGGAATGCGCTACATCTCCTCCACCAGCGGCAACGACGGCACCAGCAACGTCACCATCACCTTCGAGGCCACGCGCGACATCGAGGTCGCCGCCGTGGACGTGCAGAACCGCGTCAGCCGCGCCGCCGCGCGACTGCCCGCCCAGGTGAACCAGACGGGCATCGTGGTCAACAAGGCCTCCAGCCAGATCCTCCTCTCCGTCGCGCTCTACAGCCCGGATGACCGCTACGACGCGAAGTTCCTCTCCAACTACGCGGATGTGAATCTCAAGGACGCCATCAAGCGCGTGCGCGGCGTGGGCGACGTGCGCATCTTCGGCGAGCGCAAGTTCTCCATGCGCGTGTGGCTGGACCCCACCGAGCTCGCCCGCCGCAAGCTCACGCCCCTGGACGTGACGCGCGCCCTCCAGGAGCAGAACCTCCAGGTGGCCGCGGGACAGGTGGGCCAACCCCCGTCCGAGGAGGACCAGCCCTACCAGCTCGCGGTGCGCGCCCGCGGCCGCCTCATCGAGCCGGAGGAGTTCGGCGACATCGTCCTCATGCGGGACGAAAGCGGCAGGGCCGTGCGCATGAAGGACGTGGCCCGCGTGGAGCTGGGCGCGGAGAACTACGGCACCCTCTTGCGCTTCAGCGGCAAGCAGGCCGTGGGCATCGCCACCTTCCAGCTCCCCACCGCCAACGCGCTCGAGGTGCGTGACGCCGTCCTCGCCGAGCTGCAACGCCTGTCCGCCCAGTTCCCTCCGGGCATGGAGTACCAGACGGGCACCGACACCACGCTCGCGGTGCGCGCCACCCTGCGCGAGGTGGTCCGCACGCTGGTGGAGGCCATCGTCCTGGTCGTCCTGGTCATCTTCCTGTTCCTCCACGGCTGGCGCAGCGTCCTCATCACCGCGCTCACCCTCCCCGTCTCCCTCGTCGGCACCTTCGCCTTCGTGAAGCTGCTCGACTTCTCCATCAACACGCTCACCCTCTTCGGCCTCACCCTGGCCACGGGCCTCGTCGTGGACGACGCCATCGTCGTCATCGAGAACATCGAGCGGCTGATGCTGGAGCGGAAGCTGACCGCCGCCGAGGCCGCGCGCGAGGGCATGAAGGAGGTGTCCGGCGCCGTCATCGCCATCTCCATCGTGCTGGTGGCGGTGTTCCTCCCGGTGGCCCTCTTCCCCGGCACCACCGGCGCCATCTACCGCCAGTTCGCGCTCACCATCGCCGCGTCCGTGGCCCTCTCCACCTTCTGCGCCCTCACCCTCACCCCCGCGCTCGCCGCGCGCATGCTGTCCCACCACACCGGGGACAAGTGGGTCTTCTTCCGTCAGGTGGACCGCGTGCTCGACCAGACGCGCCTCCTGTACGGCCGAGGACTGCGCCGGCTCCTCGCGCACCCGGCCCTCGTGCTCGGCGCCTTCCTCCTGTGCGTCGTCGCCACGGCCGCGCTGGTCGTCGTCACGCCCACGGGCTTCATCCCCGACGAGGACCAGGGCTACCTGCTGGTCACCGTGCAGGGCCCCGAGGGCACGTCCCTCTCCCAGACGCAGAAGGTCATGGCCGAGGTGGAGCAGGTGCTGCTCGCCCAGCCGGAGGTGCGCGCCCTCTTCGCCAACGGCGGCATGTCCCCGCAGGGCACCGGCTCCAACCTGGCCAACATCTTCGTCCCCCTGAAGCCCTGGGACGAGCGGACCGGAGAGGACCAGAGCGTGGCCGCGCTCGTCGAGCGGCTGCGCGCCCCCTTGAGCCGCATCGGCGGCGCGCGCGTGGTGCCCTTCCAGCCGCCCGCCATCCGGGGCGTCGGTGCCGTGGGCGGCTTCCAGTTCGTCGTCGAGGACACCGCGGGCGTCAGCTCCCTGGACCAGCTCGCCTCCGCCGCGCAGCAGCTCATGGCCCAGGGCAACGACGACGGCCGGCTGCGCGGCGTCTTCACCGGCTTCAACGCGGACACGCCGCTGCTCGACGTGGAGGTGGACCGCCAGCTGGCCAAGGCCGTGGGCGTGCCCATCGACCAGATCTTCAGCACGCTCCAGGCCTACATGGGCAGCCAGTACATCAACGACTTCAACTACGCGAACCGCGCGTACCGCGTCTACGTGCAGGCCGAGCAGCAGTTCCGCGACAGCCCCGCGGACATCGCCGCCTTCTACGTGCGCAGCGACACCGGCGACATGATTCCGCTCGAGTCCCTGGTGAAGGTCCAGCCCACCATCTCCGCGCAGCTCATCCGCCACCACAACCTGTTCCGCGCCGTGGAGCTGAGCGGCCAGGCCGCGCCCGGCGTCTCCTCGGGCCAGGCCATGGAGGCCATGGAGGAGCTCGCCGCCCGGCACCTGCCCCAGGGCATGAGCGCCGAATGGACAGGCATCAGCCTGGAGCAGAAAGAGAGCGGCGGCCAATCCCTGCTCATCTTCGGCCTGGGCCTGCTCTTCGTCTTCCTGGTCCTCGCCGCCCAGTACGAGAGCTTCAGCCTGCCCCTCGTCATCATCCTCTCGGTGCCGCTCGCCATCCTCGGCGCGCTCGGCCTGCAGCTCTTGCGCGGCCAGGCCAACGACGTGTTCTGCCAGCTGGGGCTGGTGATGCTCGTGGGGCTCGCCAGCAAGAACGCCATCCTCATCGTCGAGTTCGCCGAGCAGCTGCGCGCCCAGGGCCGGAGCATCACCGACGCCGTGGTGGAGGCCGCCGAGGTCCGCCTGCGCCCCATCCTCATGACGTCCACCGCCTTCCTGCTCGGCGTGGTGCCCATGATGACCGCGTCGGGCGCGGGCGCGGGCTCACGCAACTCGCTGGGGACGGCCGTGTTCGGCGGCATGCTCGTCTCCACGGTGGTGAACCTCGTGTTCATCCCCGGCCTCTACGTGCTGGTGCAGAAGCTGCGCGGCGAGGCCAGGCTGCCCGCCCCCGACGCACGCGTTGTCGCCACCCCCTCGCACTGAGGCACGAAGGCCGTGTCACCGGCCCGGGCACCCACATGTCGGGGCCCGGGCCTTTTCCGTTGGCGGCCCATCAATCGGGCGTCTGCCCGCCTGTACCGCGTGCAACCTCGCGAGAGTTCTCGTATTTTCCGCCGGCTCTCCAGCCGTGATGGAGGGCACTCCACCGGCCCGGCTGTTCATCCACCGAAATTGCAGTGGCGAGTGCCACCGACATTTCGTTATTCACCGCCCCGGCGGCAGTGACTCGCAGGGGATGGAAGCCAAGTCCCCGGAATCATTGCAGTGGATGGGCTGGCACGAAGACTGCTGTAGCAGTGCGCAAGAAGACACCTTCCCAGGGGCCATCCCCGGCCCCCCAAACCCAAGGAGCAGTAACGACATGCTGACCGTTGGCGACAAGATCCCGAGCTTCAAGGTCAAGGCCACCGTGAGCCTGGAGAAGGGCAAGGAGTTCCAGGAGATCACGAACGAGACGTACAAGGGCAAGTGGCTGGTGCTGTTTGCCTGGCCGAAGGACTTCACGTTCATCTGCCCCACGGAGATCGCGGAGTTCGGCAAGAAGAACAAGGACTTCCAGGACCGTGACGCGCAGGTGCTGGGCCTGAGCACCGACAGCGAGTTCGTGCACCACGCGTGGCGCACGCACCACCCGGACCTGAAGAACCTGCCCTTCCCGATGCTGGCGGACCTGAAGCACGAGCTGTGCAACGCGCTGGGCATCCTCCACAAGGAGGAGGGCGTGGCGCTGCGCGCGACGTTCATCGCGGACCCCGAGGGCATCATCCGCCACGTGACGGTGAACGACCTGTCCGTGGGCCGCAACGTCTCCGAGACCGTGCGCACGCTGGACGCGCTCCAGACGGACGAGCTGTGCCCCTGCAACTGGAGCAAGGGCGAGGAGACCCTCACCCAGAAGCTGGCGAAGGCGGGGTAAAGCATCATGGCCTCACTCGAAGTCGTCCGCGCGGAACTCACGGACGCCCACAAGGACACCCGCCTCAACCTCCAGGCCGTCCTGGAAGGCGGCAGCCTCACCCCGGAGCAGCGCTGGGGCGTGGCCGTCGCGTGCGCCTTCGCCGCTCGGAATGAGCGGCTGAAGGAGGCGATGTTGAACGAGGCGCGGAAGGCACTCACGAACGCCGAGCCCGTCATCGAGGATGCGCGCGCCGCCGCCTCGCTGATGGCGATGAACAACGTCTACTACCGCTTCCGGCACATGATCGGGAAGGAGTCCTACTCGACCAAGCGGGCCGGTTTGCGGATGAACAGGCTGGCGCAGGTGCTGACCAACAAGGTGGACTTCGAGCTGGTCTGCCTCGCGGTGAGCGCCATCAACGGCTGCGAGATGTGCATGCAGTCCCACGAGAAGGTCGTCCTCGAGGGCGGCCTGTCGGAGGACCAGGTGCACGACGCGGTCCGCGTCGCGTCGGTCATCCACGCCGCGGCGGTGGGTCTGGAGTCGTAAGGCTCCCAGCCGCGAGTCACTGACGTGATGAGAGGCGCCCTCCGGTGGAGACACCGGGGGGCGCTTCCTTTTCCGGCGCCGCGCATCCAACGGGCGTCCAGAACGAACGAGCACGAAAGGAAAGCCATCATGTACCGCAGCCCCAGCCCCCTTCCCGAGAAGACCCGCGCCTCCGTCGTCGAATCCCTCAACGCCCGACTGGCGGACGGCCTGGACCTGCATTCGCAGATCAAGGTGGCCCACTGGAACATCAAGGGCCCGCAGTTCGCGGCGCTGCACCCGCTGTTCGAGACCTTCGCGGTGAGCCTGGCCAATCACAACGACTCCATCGCGGAGCGCGCGGTGACGCTCGGTGGCAAGGCCTACGGCACCACCCGCCACGTGGGCAAGGCGAGCCGCCTGCCGGAGTACCCGCAGGAGACCACCAAGGATTTGGAGCACGTGAAGCTCCTGGCCGAGCGCATCGAGGTATACCTGGACGGCCTGCGTGAGAGCCGCAAGCTGTTCGTCGAGGTGGACGACGCGGACTCCGAGGACCTGGCCACCGGCATCATCGTGGAGTTCGAGAAGCACGCCTGGTTCCTGCGCGCGTCGCTGGAGAGCTGAGACAGCCCTGTCACGTGCGGCGCGTGTGCCCGGAGTGTGCACCGCGCTTCACGCCCCTCGCGGGGGGAGGATTCGGCCTTCCCCTGTCCTTCCGCGAGGTTGCCTCCAGGCACAGCGGTTGCTCTCCCAGGGTGCACCCCGCCCGCGAAGGCGCGGATGGGATACCTTGGAGCAGCGCCATGCGAAGCCTCCTCTCTTTGTCCGTCGTCGTCGCCCTGCTGTCCGGCTGTGGTGGTGAGCCTCCGGAGGAGCTGGTCCAATCCGCGAAGGCGAAGGTGGAGCGCGCCGCCGCGGTGGGGCACCTGACGCGCGGGGCGCTCGAGGTGCTGGGGCTGATGCCGGTGTACACGTGCGGCGAGCCGCGCCGCGGCTTCCTCGACGTCGCCACGGTGGACCTGTCCCAGCGGCTCGCGTGCGCCACCACCACGGTGGAGTCGCTCGACGCGGTGACGGACGGCGTGGTGGTGACGTTCAGCGGCCCCGACTGTCAGGTCCACGGCCTGGGCCTCTCCGGGCGCGTGTTCTTCAAGTACCGCGGCGGCGAGGACCGGATGGAGGTGGAGGCGGACCTGCGCCAGCTGCGCGTGGAGGGCGTGGTGCTGCCCGCCGAGGTGGGCTACGGCACCTGTGGCGATTTGACGAGCGTCTGGGTGAAGGCCGAGGGCGACATCCCCGGGCGCGAGGGCCACACCCTGCGGATGGACGCGAAGGTGACGAAGCGTCCGGGCATGCCGCTTCTGGGCGGCTCGTCGCTGCTGCTCGACGGCACGGGCGAGCTGAGCGGCCCCGACGGCGTGGACAAGCTCACCCTCACCACCCTGCATTACGAGGTGGGTGAGTATCTGCCCAAGGAAGGCATGGCTGTCCTGGAGACGGCGGATGGCCACCACGTGGAGGCGAGCTTCAAGCCGGTGCTGTGGCGGGTGGGCAAGGTGGAGCTGACGGTGGATGACCACTCGCCGGTGACGGTGCCCATCGTCCGGTAGCGCCGGGCCACGCGCGCGGCGCCGGTTTTCCGCTAGGGTGTGGCGCCGTGAGCGACGACGTCACGATTCCCGCCTTCCGCTCCGTGCCGCGCACGGGCGTCATCTACGTCACCGCCGAGGCCACGCGCCGAGGCTACCGTTCCAGCGACCCGGACTGGTGCAACCTGGGCCAGGGGCAGCCGGAGACGGGGGATTTGCCCGGGGCCCCCGCGCGGCTGGGCTCGGTGAACATCGACGTGGCGGACATGGAGTACGCGCCCGTCGCGGGGCTGTGGGACGTGAGGGAGGCCATCGCCGGCCTCTACAACCGCCTCTACCGCAAGGGCATGCCCGGCCAGTACAGCGCGGAGAACGTCTGTCTTTCGGGCGGCGGGCGCGCGGCGCTGACGCGGGCGGCGGCGAGCCTGGGTTCCATCAACCTGGGCCACTTCCTGCCGGACTACACGGCGTACGAAGAGCTGCTGGACGTCTTCAAGGCCTTCACCGCCATCCCCATCCTGCTGGAGGGCGAGCGCGGCTACGCCTTCACGCACGAGGACCTGCGGCGCGAGGTGCAGGGGCGCGGCCTGTCCGCCCTGCTCTTCTCCAACCCGTGCAACCCCACCGGCAAGCTGGTGCAGGGGGACGAGCTGGCCCGGTGGGTGGGCGTGGCGCGCGAGCTGGAGTGCACGCTGCTCATCGACGAGTTCTACTCGCACTACGTCTGGACGGGCCGCCCCGGGCACCTGCCGGTGGAGAGCGCCGCACGCTACGTGGAGGACGTGAACCGGGACCCCATCGTCCTGTTCGACGGCTTCACCAAGAACTGGCGCTACCCGGGCTGGCGCATGACGTGGACGGTGGGGCCCAAGCAGGTGATTGAAGCCGTCTCCAGCGCGGGCAGCTTCCTGGACGGCGGTGGCAGCCGGCCCCTGCAGCGCGCCGCGATTCCGCTCCTCCAGGAGGAGCCGGTCGTCGCGGAGACGATGGCCATCCACAACACGTTCCGGGAGAAGCGGGACAGGTTCCACTCGCGCCTGGAGCGGCTGGGCATCCGCACGGACCGCGCGCCGGACGGGACGTTCTATGTCTGGGGCAACGTGTCCGGCCTGCCCGCGCCGCTCAACGACGGCATGGGCTTCTTCCGTGCCGCGCTGGAGGAGAAGATCATCACCGTGCCCGGTGAGTTCTTCGACGTGAACCCCGGCAAGCGCCGCGCGCGCCCCTCGCGCTTCCGCAGCTACGTGCGCCTGTCCTTCGGCCCGTCGATGGAGGTCCTGGAGAAGGCCCTCACGCGGCTGGAGGCGATGGTGCTCAAGCACAGCCGCTGAAGACAGACGGCCACCTTCCGGAGCGCGCTTTCCGCGGCGACTCCGGAAGGCAATCCCAGACAACGACGGACTAGAGGCCCTGCTCCAGCAGGTTCACGATGCGCTGACGGCGCTCGTTCGTGTAGTTCTCGATGTTGCTGAAGTTGTGCCGATACGACAGCGTCTTGTTCTCGAAGCGGTAGAAGATGCGGTCTTCCGGCTCGGTGCCGCTGATGAAGTACTTCTTGAAGCCGTCCCGGATGGCCTGCTTGGAGAAGTCATCCACGCCGATGTCCTGGAGCGCCAGCACCAGCGGCTCGAAGTAGATGGCGTCGATGCCCTGCTCGAAGAGGTGCGCCAGGCCGTCGGCGCCGAGCGTGTCCCACTCGACCTCGATTTCGACGGGCGCGCCAACGAGCTCGTTGAGCTTCTGCTGCCACTTCGGGAAGACGTTCTGCTTGTACTGCGCGATGGCTCTTCTCTCGGGCAAACCCATGACTGCCCCCTCTGAGGTGGAATCCCAGTGTGCTGATGGGAGGCGCGTCACGATTCTATGGAGGCCCTAACCTGTCAAACACCCCGGGTCCCGAGAAAACGAGACACGTGGTTGTTGGCACTCAGCGCGAGGCGGGCGGCTCGGCGCCGGGTTCCGGGACGACCCGGCGAGCCGGGGCGGGTGCCGGGTTTCCAGGAGACCGTCCAGCGATTGAGGCGGGGCCCCCGCGCGCACGCCAGGCGCCCAAGCGAGCCCGCGCGGCGCGTTTCAGGAGGCCCTATGCTCGGCGGTGTCCATGAGACTCCCCGCCTCCCGGCTCGCACTGCTCGGCGTCCTCTACTTCGTGCAGGGACTGCCCTTCGGCTTCCAGGCCACCGCGCTGCCCGTCTATCTGCGCGGGCAGGGGGTGTCGCTCACCGCGCTGGGCTTCGCGGGGGTGCTCGCGCTGCCCTGGGGACTCAAGGTGCTCTGGGCGCCGCTGGTGGACCGCTACTCCTCGGCGCGCATCGGACGACGCAAGTCGTGGATCCTCCCCATGCAGGCGGGCCTGACGCTCACGTGCGTGGCGGCGGGGATGCTGGTGTCGGAAGGCGGCTCGCTGAAGGTGCTGCTCGGGCTCATCCTGGTGATGAACCTCTTCGCCGCGACCCAGGACATCGCCGTGGACGGGCTCGCGGTGGACCTGCTGCGCCCCGAGGAGCTGGGCCTGGGCAACACCGTACAGGTCGTGGGCTACAAGCTGGGGATGCTCACCGGCGGCGGGCTGCTCGTCTGGGCCAGCAAGTACCTGGGCTGGCCGGGCCTGTTCCACGGCATGGCCCTGCTGTGCGCCATCGCGCTCGGGGTGACGCTCCTGTCTCGCGAGGCGCCGCCGCGTGAGCGCGACGCCGAGCCCACCGCGCCGAAGACCGAGAGCTGGCGACAGTGGTTCGCGGTGTTCCTCACGACGGTGCGTCAGCCGGGCATCGGCTGGGTGCTGCTCTTCATCGGCACGTACAAGTTCGGCGAGACGATGGCGGACGTGCTCTACAAGCCCTTCCTCGTCGACGCGGGCATCCCCGCCTGGCAGATAGGCCAGTGGGTGGGGACGTGGGGCAACGCCGCGTCCATCCTCGGCTCCGTGACAGGTGGCGTGCTCGCCACGCGCATGCCCATCCTCGGAGCCCTGTCGCTCGCCGCGTCGCTGCGCGTGCTCCCGCTCATGGGGCGCTGGTGGCTGGCCACCCACGGCGTCAGCGACGCGGGCGTCATCGGCGTGACGCTCTCGGAGGAGCTCGTCGGCGGCGCGCTCACCACCGTGATGTTCGCGTTCATGATGTCGCGCGTGGACCGGCGCATCGGCGCGTCGCACTACACGCTGATGGCCAGCATCGAGGTCTGGGGCAAGGCCCCCGCCGCGCCTCTCGCGGGCTGGTTGGCGGACCCCCTGCACGGGCTCGCGTTGGGCTATGGCCCCGTGTTCCTGCTCGGCGCCGGACTGTCCGTCGCGTTCCTCGCGCTGCTGATTCCCATCCGTCATCTCCAGGCGCGTTCCGTCACGGATGTGTCACACGAAAACAGCGCCCCACAGCCTCGAGACGAGAGCCCTCCCGTGGAAACAGGCACACGCTGAGCACATCGCGAGACGTGTCAGTCGCGGGTGCTAAGTGCGTACGCGCTGTCCCCCATTCATCGTGGGCGCGCTCGCTCACGAGAGGTGCAACGTATGCTCTCTTCTTCGATGAAGTCCCTGTTGGGTGGTGTCGTCCTGGCCGCCACCCCTGCCCTCGCTGACAGCACCACGACGATTCCCGCGTTCGCGGCCGACATCGCCGCCGCCCGCCTCGCCACGAGCCCGGGTGGCACCACCGTCATCCGCTCCGAGATGCGCGGTGCCGTCGACCGTTTCCTCCACGACGACAGCAAGGTCGACGCCGTCGAGCGTGCGTACCTGGCCGACCGCATCGCCGACCTGACGTTCAAGCAGGGCGTGACGGCCACCGCGATGAAGTACCTCATCGACACCCACGAGCTGAATGACGGCCTGACCTGGTACTCGCCGCTGTGGCTCGACGTCCTCCCGCAGACGCCGGCCGACTACTTCGGCGCCACCGGGCCCCTCACCACCTCCACGGACATCAAGGAGGGCAACATCCCCGCCGGGATGGGCGTCGCCAACCAGCGGACGCTCACCTACAAGGCCAACGCGGCCTGGGGCCTCCAGGACGTGTCGTACTTCAAGCCCATCACCGTCCAGGAGCTGCTCGCCATGCTGAAGGAGCAGGTCATCAACGGCACGCCCAACTCCGATGAGGTGGACGGCGCGCTGGCGTTCATCACGCAGGTCTCCCGCAACAGCAACCGGCTCTACACCACGGGCTGGTCCTGCCAGACGTACTGCGGCGGTGGCGGCCCCGGCGACGCGGGCGGCTTCTTCATCGCCGCGGTGAGCACGGAGCGCAACTTCGTGCGCATGGTGCGCGTGACGACCTGGTCCGACTAGTTCTCCATCGGCGCACCTGCGCCACGGAGAGACACGCGGGAGGGACGCTGCCTCCCGCGTGGGTCCATCGGAGTCACACTCCCCGTGTGCGTGTTGAATACGCGCGCGTCGTCCCCTTGCATCGTGGACGTGAGCGTCCGCGAGAGGAGCAACGCGTGTTCTCTTCGTCACTGAAGTCGCTGCTGGGTGGTGCCGCGCTGCTGGCCGCCGCTCCCGCGTTCGCGGACAGCACCACCACGATTGCCCTCTTCGAGGCGGACATCGCCGCCGCCCGTCTCGCCACGAGCCCGGGAGGTGTCACCGTCATCCGCACCGAGATGCGCGGCGCCGTCAGCCGCTTCTTCCAGGATGACAGCAAGATTGACGCGGCCGAGCGCACCTACCTGGCCGACCGCATCGCCGACCCGCCCTTCAACGTGGGCGTGACGGCCACCGCGATGAAGTACCTCATCGACACCCACGAGCTGAACGACGGCGCGACCACGCATGCGCCGCTGTGGCTCGACGTCCTCCCGCAGACCCCGGCGGACTACTTCGGCGCCACCGGGCCGCTGACGGTCTCCACGGAGCTCATGGAGGGCTACATCCCCAACGGCCAGGGCGTCGCCAACCAGGCCACGCTCAACTACAAGGCCGGCGCGGCCTTCCGCCATGGGTATCCGCGCAACTTCCACCCCATCACCGTCCAGGAGCTGCTCGCCGAGCTGACGTCGCAGACGGACAACGGCCTGCCCAACTCCGACGAGGTGGATGGCGCGCTGGCGTTCATCACGCAGAGCTCCCGCAACAGCAACCGGCGCTACTCCGCGAGCTGGTACTGCCGGACGTACTGCGGCGGTGGCGGTCCTGGCGACACGGCGGGCTACTACATCGCCGCGGTGAGCACGGACCGCCGCTTCGTGCGCATGGTGCGAGTGACGACCTGGTCGGAGTAGTCCTCAGCCGGCGCGCATGCGCCACTCGAGGCCCGCGGGAGGAAAGGTGCCTCCCGCGTGGGTCCACTCGAGTCGGACTTCACGCCGGCCCTCGGGCGGCAGCTCGAAGCACGCGAGCACCCGCCCCTCGCCCCGCTGGTTGACGCGAGCGTCCAGGCGCTCACCGTCGACGTTCATGGCGAGGGTGAGCACGCCGGCCTGCGGGAAGAACTGTTCCGAGGGATGACGGCGCGGGGAGGTGAGCAGCAGCTCCACCTCGCGCGGCTCGGCGTCGGCGTTCTCCAGGGTGTACGTCAGCGCGTACGAGATGCCTCGGGCTCCCTCGTGGGTCCGGGGCGTTCTCGGCTCGGGCTCGCGCGCGGTCGGCGTCAGGGGCGCGGCATCGGGCCAGACGCCACCGTGTCTGCCGGGCATGGACATGACGAGGTCTCCGGCGCGCTGGCCCGCGGACAGGCGCACCGTGCGGCCGCCGACGAAGACACTGCCGGCCTCGAGCACACCTTGATGGGGAGGAAACGCTGGGGCGCTCGTCTCGGGTGCGTCCGTTCCCGCGCTGGCCATGGGGTGCTCTCCGCGGGAGATGGCGGTGAGCTCGTCCGCAGTGAGGGGCAGCGGGCTGGACACGGTGGCCAGCCGGAACCTCGCGCCCACGTCGAGCTGCCCCTTCGCATCCACGGCCGTGAAGTCCAGGAGCGCCTGGAGCGTGCCGCCCTTTTCATGGCGCGCGGCGAGGACGAGCACGGCGTCACCGGGCTGCACGGTGAGGGCGGCCTCGATGCGTCCGCGTGTGCCCAGACGCACGTCGTCGAGGTGAGCCAGGTCGAGGTCCTCGCGGAGCAGCGGCTCGGCTTCGCGCTCGTCCTGGGGGCGCGGGTCGACGCGCGCATCGAGGAAGCCCGAGGCGAGCACTGCGTGAGGACCACGGAAGAAGAGCCCCTCCGGGTCGGGGACCTTTCCTGACGCCGAGTCGACGAGTCCGGTGAGGTCCTCGGCGAGCGCGTCCTGCTCATCTGGATTGAAGGGCTCGCCGCGCGCGTTCGCGGGGAACTGGGGCGTGAGGTACCTGGAGAAGACGACGCCCGCGAGCCGCAGGTGGATGGGGCGGCCCGAGGTGTTTCGCAGCACGATGGAGCAGCGCTGCGTGCCCGTCGGGGGCAGGGTCTGCGTCACCTGTCCCTGTTCAGCTCGCGCGAAGGTCTCGCCGACGCGATTGACGGCGCGAAGGAACAGGCGGGCCTGGCCGGCGAACGTGAAGCCGCCCTCGCTCTTGCCAGGCACGATGCGCCCCATCGTCGTGCCGAGGACTCCGGAGGTCCGAATCGGCTCGGGGCTCGCGTGGAGGAGCAGCGGCGCGCCCGTGAACGCGCCATCGAGGGGTTCGAGCGCCGCGATGGGGAGCACGTCCGCGTCGAGCGCTCCGACGGGCAGCGGGGGCCGCTCATGCGGATGCGCGGAGACACGAGGCGCGGGGACCTCCTCCTCGCGGGTGGCGTCGACTTCGAGGGCCCTCGCCAGCTCACGCACGTCATGCGCGGCCTCTGTCTTCTCGCCCGAGGCAGGCAGCACGTTGTCTGCGTCGCCGCTCTCTTCCGAAGACTCCGCCGCGCGCCGCGGGACACCCGCCTTCGCCCCATCCGTCGTCGCGCCGGCGCCCTCTTCCGCGGACACCACGACGAGTCGCGGGACAACCTTCACCGCATCCGTCGTCTTCTCAGCGACGTTCTCGTCTGGAGGCGCCGCGACGAGCCGCGGCGCCCCCTTCATGGCGGCCTCCTCCAACATCAGCCCCCCGGGCTCCGCCGTCTTCGTGGCGGCCTTCCCGTCGGAAGGGACCAAGACGGGCGCCGCAAGCGTCTCAGCGACCTGCGCTCCGGCAATCGCTGTCTTCTTGACGCCCCTCCCTTCCGAGGGCGGCGCCGCGGACGTCACGGCGGCCTTCGCCCCCACCATCTTCGCGACCGCCTTCCCCTCGGAAGGAGACACACCAGCCTTCGCGACAGTCTTCTGACCCGAGGCATTCGGCGCCGTCTTCGCGGCCTTCGCCGTCTTCGCGACGGGCTTCGCCTGTCCTCGCTGGGTCGCCACGCCCGGCGTCGCGGCCCCACCCGCCTCGGGCTTCCGCGCGGTCTTCTTCGCGGCCTCCGCAGGGGGCTTCGCCCCCGAGGGTTTCGCGGCGGGACGTCGAGGGGGCGGCTTCGAGGGAGGCATTCCCGGGAATCCTCACAGAGAACAGGCCTGGATGTCGCCTCCCCATGGCGCCGGGTCTCCCCCACCCCGGCGCCACACCGGGCCCCACCTCACCTCACGCGCGCGCCCACTTGCGCCACACGGTGTGGGTGAGCGCCAGCACCCCCGCGGTGGGCAGCGCCCACGGCAGCACCCGCGCCAGACGGTGCTCCCAGACATCCACCCGGTCCGCCAGCAACAACACCATCCAGTGGCGGGCCTTGTGGTCCGGGACCCCATAGGCCACGCGGCGCAACAGGCCGCTCAGCCCCTTCGGCGGCTGCGCCGTTCCATACACCGGCGGCAGCTGCGCCCGTCCCGGGTGCTTGAACACTCGCACCGGCGAGTGCTGGAACCGGATGGGCATCCGAGCCCCCGGCAAGGGATGCGGCAGTGTCTCCATCGGGACGCCGGGGCGGCTGGAGAAATCCAGGTCCGCGGCGGCGCCAGGTACAGGTCTATCCGGCATGGCTTCACTCCCTCTCGTCACGCATGGCCCGGCGTGAGGACGCACTTGACGCAGCCGTCACGCTTCTGGGCGAACAGGTGGTAGGCCTCCGGCGCATCCTCCAGCCCGAACCGATGGGTGATGATGGCCTTCGCGTCGATGCGCCCCTCGCGGATGTGCTTCAGGAGGTGTGGCATGTAGCGGCGCACGTTGCACTGGTTCATCCGCAGCGTGAGCCCCTTGTTCATCGCGGTGCCGATCGGCATCACGTTCCACGGCGGGCCATACACACCGACGATGGAGACGTTGCCGCCCTTGCGCACGGCATCGATGCACCACGACAGCACCGTGGGAGCCCCCGCCTCCAGCTTCAGTCCCAATCCCATCACCCGATGCGACGTGGAGCCCTCGGCCTCCATGCCCACCGCGTCGATGCACACGTCCGGGCCCCGGCCCTCGAACATCTCCTTGAGGTAGGCGACGACGTCCCCCACCTCCTGGAAGTTCACCGTCTCCACCTTCGCGAACCGCTCCGCGAAGTCGAGCCGGTACTGCACGCAGTCCACCGCCACCACGCGGCCCGCGCCCATCAGCCACGCCGAGCGCATGGCGAACAACCCCACCGGGCCCGCGCCGAAGACGACCACCGTCTCGCCGCCCTTGATTTCGCCCATCTCCGCGCCCATGTAGCCCGTCGGCAGGATGTCACCGAGGAACAACACCTCCTCGTCCTCCATGTCGTCCGGAATCTTCAGGGGCCCCACGTCCGCGTACGGCACGCGCACGTACTCGGCCTGGCCACCGTCGTAGCCGCCCGTCGTGTGCGAATAGCCATACACGCCGCACGCCACGTCGCTGGAGGGGTTGCTGTTCTCACACAGCGCCGTGAGCCCCCGCTCACAATAGAAACAGCCGCCGCACGAGATGTTGAAGGGCACCACCACGCGGTCGCCCTTGCGCAGCTGGGAGACCTCCGTGCCCGTCTCCTCCACCACGCCGGTGAACTCGTGCCCGAAGGTGTGGCCCACCCGGGTGTCCGGGACCAGCCCGTGCAGCAGGTGCAGGTCCGAGCCACAGATGGCGCTCTTGGTCACCCGCAGGATGACGTCTTGGGGGTGCTCCAGCCGGGGGTCCGGCTTGTTCTCCACTCGGACCCTGAAGGGTCCCTGGTAGGTCAATGCTCGCATGAGGGCGTCTCTCCCGTTTCATCTACGGGTGAGGACGCCAGCGCCGTGCGGCAAGGCGCGTCATCAGCGAGCCCCCCGCTCGCTCACTCGCCATGAAGCGCGAGGGGCGCCGCTCAGCCCTCGGACGGCTCCCAGCTCAGCTCCGTGGCGCGCCACATGTACCAGCTCGCCACCGAGCGCCAGGGCCGCCAGCGCTCGCCGTATTCCAGGAGCGCCTTCGGCCTGGGCATCTCCTCCAGGCCGTACGCGAGCATGAAGCCCTTGCGCACGCCGAAGTCGTCCACCGGCAGCACGTCCGGGCGGCCGAGCCGGAACATCAGCAGCATCTCCACCGTCCACTGGCCGATGCCCCGCACCTGGGTGAAGTGCTCGATGAGGGCCTCGTCGCTCATCCGGCGCACCCGCGCGAGCGGCGGCACCGTGCCATCCAGCGTCTTGCGCGCCAGGTCCTGGAGCGCGGCCATCTTGTTGGCGGACAGCCCCGCCTCGCGCAGAGCCTTCTCCGGCGTCGCGAGCAGGGCCTCCGGAGTGAAGTCACGGCCCGTGCCCACCTGAGCGCTGACGCGCTCGAAGATGGTCGCCGCGGCCTTGCCGTGCAGCTGTTGGAAGACGATGGAGCGCGCCAGCGCCGCGAACGGGCTGTGCAGCGGGCTCAACTCCATGCGGAAGGCGCCCACGCGCTTCATCAGGGCGCCCAGCGTCGGGTCGGCGCGCGCGAGGGCACGGCGGGCGCTCGGGGTGAAGGCTTCGGGCAGGCGCGGAGCGGAGGAGGCGGGGCGGGGCATGGACAAACCCCATGCTGCCGCTCCGGCCGCTCCGCGCAACCCGAATCTTGCGGCCTACAGCGGCGCCGCGTGGTCCGTCTCGGCGGGGACGTTGTTGCGGGGCTCGTCCTCCATCAACTCCTCGAACTGCTGCTCCATCAGGATGCCCAGGTCCTCGAGCTGCTCCTTGGACAAGAGCTTGCGGACCTTCTTGAAGAGCTCGCCCTCCTCCTCCTCGACGTGGTGTTCGATCTGCTCCTGGAGCACCTTCATCTTCGGGTCGAACTCCTCGTCGTCCGGAGACATCTCCAGCAGGTCCGCGATGATGCGCTTGGCGGACAGGTGCTCCTCCACCGCCTCACGCAGCTCGTCCTCGGTCCGCTCCGACCTGGTGGCCGGATAGAAGTACAGCTCCTCGATGGTGGCGTGCGCGGCGAGCCGGTCGGCGATCATCTTGAACAGCTCGCCCCTGCGCACGTCCGCGTGGTCCGGGAGCTTGCCGTACTGGGCAAAAAGCTTCTTCACCTCGTCATGCTGCTGCTTCAGCAACTCAATCGCGTTCATGTCATGTCTCCATGTCGGCGGGGTTCAAGGCTCGTCTGACTTCGGGAGACGCGCGGGTGGCGGGCGTCAGGTGGGCAGCTTGCGGGAGGGCAGGTCCTTCACCGCGGGTCCGTTGAGCACCTTGCCCGTGGGGCTGAAGCGCGCGCCGTGACAGGGGCAGTCCCACGAGCGCTCCGCGCCGTTCCAATGCACATGGCAGCCCAGGTGCGTGCACACCGGAGAGACGGCGTGCGAGGTGCCGTCCTGCTCTCGGTAGACGGCCACCTTCTGCCCGTCCACCTCCAGGACCTTGGCCTCACCAGGAGCCACCTCGGACAGGTGCTTGCCATCGGGCTTCGCCAGCCGGTCCGCGACGAAGCGGAAGGCCACCTCCGCGTTCTCCTGGATGAAGTCCTTCACGCCCGCCATCGGCTTGACGCGCGTGGCGTCGTACAGCGCGGCGAAGGGGTTCTCCCGCCCGAGGATGAGGTCGGTGAGGAGCATCCCCGCCAGCGTGCCGAACGTCATCCCCGTGCCGGAGAAGCCCGTGGCCACGTAGACGTGCTTGCGGGCGCTGTCGCGGCCGATGTAGGCCAGCCCGTCGGCCGGCTCGATGACCTGACCGGACCAGCGGTGGGTGATGGACTCCACCGGGAAGCGCTCGCGCGCGAAGTCCTCCAGCGCCGCGTAGCAGCGCGCCGTGTCCTCCTCGGCGCCCACCTTGTGGTCCTCGCCGCCGACGATGACGTAGGTGCGCCCGTCCACCGGCTGCGTGCGGATGTAGTGATAGGGCTCCTTGCAGTCGTAGTACTGCGCGGGCTCCAACGCTCCGTCCAGCGGACCGGCCACCGCGTAGGTGCGGTACGGGAAGAGCTTGGTGTGCATGAAGACGCGGTTGAGCGGCGTCGTGGTCGCCTCCACCACGTCGGTGGCCGTGACGACGCCCCGGTCCGTGACGACGCGGCAGGGCTTGCCGTCCCGCACCTCCAGCACCCGCGTGTTCTCGAACAGGTGACAGCCCTCGCCGGGGATGCGGTCCGCCAGCCCGAGCAGGTACTTGCGCGGATGGAACAGGGCCTGGTCCTCCACGCGCAGCGCGCCCTTCACCGCGAAGGGCAGCGGCACGCGCTGCGTGAGCGTGGCGAGCAGCCCCGCGTCGCGCGCGGCGGACACCTCTTCCTCCAGCGATTGCAGCTCGCGCGCCGTCTCCGCGTACTGGAACATGGGCACGCGCTGGAAATCGCAGTCCAGGCGCAGCTCCTCCACCAGCGACGCAATCTGCTCCATCGCGGCGCGGCTGGAGGACGCCGCCAGCCGGGCGCCCTTCTCCCCGAAGTCGCGGCGCAGCGTGGCGTAGGGCGTGTCGAGCAGCTCCGTGAGGTGCGCCGTCGTCTGCCCCGTCTGCCCGGACAGGATGCGGTTCATCTCCAGCACCGCCACCCGCTTGCCGGCGCACTTGAGCAGCCACGCCGTGGTGAGGCCCGCCATCCCCCCGCCGATGACGGCCACGTCCACCGTCAGGTCCCCGGGCAGCGTGGGGAAGTCTCGCGTGGGCGTGGTCAGCGTCCAGAGCGAGCGATGCGTCCGCGTCTCATCCATGTCGAAAGACTAGGGATGCGCCTCGGGTGCGATAACCCGACGGGGCTGGCGCCGACGCCTGGCCGCCTGCTCGGCGTCGGGGCCACCCCGGATGTGAACGAGCAAACAGAGCGGGCCGCCGGGTGTTGGCAAGTCACGCGGGATTCCAAGCGGTTCTGGGGTGGTGGAGCGGCCCGCGATACATAGAGGCAGGGACGGCCCCCCGACCCCTGCCTCGTACCCAGGGAGCCACGAAGGATGCCGGTGGAAAGATTGGCTGGGAGCACCAGCCTCGTCGATGTGATGGACCGGGTCCTGGACCGCGGCCTGCGCTGGGACGGCACCGTCCCACCGGACGCCCCCGAGCCCTGCGCGCCCGTCGTGGTGACCTCCCTGGAGCTTCGCGTCGAAGACACCCCTCCTGCTGACGACACACCTCGACTTCCTCCTGGAGCCTGACGCATTGGTCTCGTACGCCCCGCTCGCCCCAGCCCCCGCCTCCTCCGTCGACGCGCGCCTCGCCCTGGCCGAGCAGCTGCTCGCCTGCGAGTCCGCGAGAGGGTGTGCCCGGGCCGTGGTGGAGTGGCTGCCCGCGCATGCCCAGGCGCTCGCCGCGGCCTGCGTGGCCCGCGAGGAGCCCGGAGCCCGGATGACCTGCCTGGCCGCGCAGGGGCTCTGCGAGGCCCAGCAGGCGGCGCTCGCCGCGTGGTCCGACGCCGACTCCACGCACCCGCTGGCGGACGTGCTCACCCAGGCCGTGCCGCGCTTCTTCCCGAAGGAGCGCGCGCCCCTGCCCTCCCCTGGCGCGCAGGGCCTGTTCGCCGTGCCGCTGGGACGCGCGGGCGCATCCCCCGTGGGCCTGCTGCTGGTCTGGGCGAGCACCCCCGAGCTGCCCGCCGAGGTCGCCTGGGTCGCCGGGCACGCGGGGCCCTTCCTCGCGCGCCAGGCCACGTCCGGTCCGCTCGCCGCGGGGGGCTCGGAGCTGTTCCGCCGCATCATCGACGCGGTGACGGACCCGGTGCTGCTGACGGACCTGGAGGGACGCGCGCGCCTGGCCAACGCGCGCGCGGAGGCGCTGCTGATGGCGGGCCCCGACGCGAGCCACGGCCGCCGCCGCGCCGTGCACCTCAACCAGCGCGTGTTCTCCGCCGCGGTGGCGAGCAGCGCCAGCGGCGGCCAGCCCGGGGTGAGCTGGCGCGAGGTGCCGCTGGTGGACCCCGTGGAGGGGCTGGACCTGCTCTTCGAGATGGTCAGCACGCGGGTGTACGAGCCGGACGGCCGCGAGGCCATGGTCAGCGTGCTGCGCAACGTGACGGACCTGGGCCGCGCGACGCAGGCGTTGGGTGAGAGCTACCGGCGCCTTCGCGCCACCGAGCGCGAGGCGCGCAGCGAGCGCCACCGGCTGGACCGGGTGCTGGACTCCGTGGCGGACCCCATCATCCTGTCGGACCCGTCCGGCGTCACGGTGATGATGAACGAGCCGGCCGAGCGGCTCTTCTCGCTGCCGCCCGAGGGAGGCCGCGCAGCGCAGCGCCGCGTGCGCTCCAACCACGCGACGTTCGTGTCGTTCCTCGCCAACGTGCTGGACACGGGCGGCAGTCCCCGCTGGCGCGGGCACCTGAGCCTGGTGGACCCGACGAGCGGCGCCACCCTGCCGGTGGAGGCGGTGGCGAGCAAGGTGCTGGGCGAAGGCGGGGAGCTGACGGGCATCGTCACGCTCTTCCAGGACCGGGGCGAGGCGCTGGAGAAGGCGCGGCTGCTCGAGCGGCTCAAGGAGGTCTCCACGCTGCTGGAGGCGCGCGTGCAGGTGGCCACCGCGGAGCTGGCGGAGCAGAACGAGAAGCTGCGCCGTCAGGCCATCCAGCTGGAGCAGGCCAGCGCGGCCAAGTCCCAGTTCCTGGCCAACATGTCCCACGAGTTCAGGACGCCGCTCAACGCCATCCTCGGCTACACGAACATGCTGCTGCAGGGCGTGTCCGGGGAGCTGACCGCGCCGCAGAAGCGCAACCTCACGCGCATCGACTCCAATGGCCGACACCTGCTGGAGGTCATCAACGAAATCCTGGACATCACCCGCATCGAGGCGGGGCGGATGCCGCTGCACCTGTCGGACTTCGTCATCCCGGAGCTGCTCCAGGAGGTGATGGCGGAGATGGACCCCATCATCGCGCGCAGCAAGCTGACGGTGACGACGCACCTGGGCGCGCGGCTGCCGCCGGTGCACAGCGACCGTCAGAAGGTGAAGCAGGTGGTGCTCAACCTGCTGTCCAATGCCCTGAAGTTCACGCACGAGGGCACGGTGAAGGTGGTGGCGGAGTACCAGCCGTCATCTTCCATGCTCACCATCTGCGTGGAGGACACGGGGATTGGCATCGCCCCGGCGGACCAGGAGAAGATCTTCGAGGACTTCCAACAGGTGGACAGCTCGCCCACCCGCGCCTATGGAGGCACGGGCCTGGGGTTGTCCATCTGCAGACGTCTGGCCGACATGCTGGGGGGGCGCGTCACCCTCCAGAGCACCCAGGGGCAGGGGTCGGCCTTCACGCTGCACTTCCCACGACGCCCGAGGCGGACATGACGAATCCCTCCCCGAATCTCAAGCCGCTCGTGCTCGTCGTGGACGACTACGATGACGCGCGTGAGATGTACGCGGAGTACCTGGAGTTCTCCGGGTTCCGCGTGGCGCAGGCGAGGAACGGGCAGGAGGCGCTGGACCAGGCCTTCGCGCTCACGCCGGACATCATCCTGATGGATTTGTCGTTGCCCATCATCGATGGGTGGGAGGCGACGCGGCGGCTGAAGAACGACGCGCGCACGCGCACCATCCCCGTGGTCGCGCTCACGGGGCATGCGATGACGGGCCAGTCCGATGAAGCGAAGGGCGCGGGGTGCGACTCCTTCGTCACCAAGCCGTGCCTGCCCGACGAGCTCGTGGCGGAGGTGCGGACCATCCTCGCCCGGCGCGGAGGCGCCGCGATTCGCTGAGGCGTGCCGTGTCCCGGTCCCCCCGTCCTCCCAGCAAGGCCTCTTCCCGACGAGGCGCCGCCTCGCCCAAGCCCTCCCGCGTCCGACGCGCGGCGCCCACCGCCGAGGCGAAGCGCCCGGGGGGCTCCGCGTCCCGCGCCGCGCCTCCGCGGACCTCCGTTGCTCCCGACACGCCCGCGCGTGGCGGCAAGGCGGAGCGGCCCGAGCCGCGAGCGACGACGCTGTCCCGTGGGAGCAAGGCCGCTGTCACGCGAGAGGTGACGCCCACGTCCGATGTCTCTCCGGAGCTGGTGCCCTCACGCGGGAGCAAGGCTGCGTCCACACGGAGGCTGACACCCGCGAGTCGCGGCGCGGATGACAATACGGCCTTGGGGGAGGCAGCGCTCGCTCGCGGGAGCAGGACTGCCCACACCAGCTCGGACACGCTGACGCCCGACGTCCCGCCCCAGGTGATGCCCGAGAGCCACATCGTCGGTGTGACACCCGACGGTTCGCGGGACGTAGCGCTGCTCGAGAGCACCGGGGGGGCCGTCATCCTGAGTGAGGCCGCTCCCGCGCGAGGCGGCGACAGCCCTCGCCCCATGCGGTCCGCAGCCCCAAGCACTCGGGAGGTGCGGGCCGACCCTCAGGGCAAGAGCGCTCGCCCCCAGCCGGACGCCCCCACGGCCGAGGAGCTCGCGGGGCCCCAGTATCTCTACGGCGTGGTGCGCGCCGACGGCCCGCTGGACTTCGGTCCCATCGGCCTGGGCATGCCGCCCTGCCACGTGCGCGCCGTGCGCGAGGGGGGGCTGGCCGCGCTGGTGTCCTCCACGCCTTCGCGCAGGGTGGACCCGACGCGGGCCCATCTGCTGGCGCACCAGCGCGCCGCCGAGGTGGTGCTGCGCGAGCACACGCTGCTGCCCGTGGCCTTCGGCACCGTGCTGGGCTCGGAGGCCGACGTGCGCGCCATGCTGCGCTCCACGCAGGAGGCGCTCACCTCCGTGCTCACCGCGCTGGAGGGCAAGGTGGAGCTGGGGCTCAAGGTGCTCTACCACCGCGAGCACCTGAACCGACGCATGGAGCTGGAGGACGAGGCGCTGCGTCGGCGCGGGGACGAGTCGGAGGCCGAGCACGAGCAGCGACTGGGGCGCGCGGTGGAGCTGCGCGCCGCGCTGGACATGGCGGCCATGCTGGAGGGCCTGCGCCCGCTGGCGGCGGCGTCTCGCACCGACGCGCCCGTGGGCGAGCGCATGCTGCTCAACGCGGCCTTCCTCGTCGCCCGGCGCGACGGCCCCGCCTTCGAGGCGAAGGTCCGGATGCTCGCGGCGCGCTCGGACCTCTACACCTTCCGCTTCACCGGCCCCTGGGCGCCGTACAGCTTCGTCGACGTGCGACTGGGCCGCGCCGACGCCCCGGAGCCCCGGGGGTCACGGACCGCCGGCTGAGGACACCGGCGTCGTCACCCGCGCGGCCTCGGCGGCCAGCGGGTCCACGCCCGCGTGCAGCCGGACCCACCCTGGCGTGTGCTCGGTGCGCGCGTAGAAGCCATCCGTCGCGCGCGCCACCGTCAGCTCGCCCACCGGCTTGCCGCCGCGCCGGTACTCCACGCGGAAGGACTCCTTCGGCTCGCCCCCCGGAGGCTGCTCGTCGCGGCCCAGCAGGTCCAACGGCACCAGCCGCCAAACGCGGTCATGCCAGTTGCGGGTGAACTCGTCGGGCTTGTCCGGCGACTCCTCCGGCGAAAGCGTCACCGGGTTGGGCGCCTTGCCGCTCGCCACGAACGCGCGCGACGAGCCGCCCGACGAGATGACCACCGAGTCGAACTCGCCCAGGTCGAAGACATGCAGCCGCCGGTCGACCAGGCGCGTCGTCGCGTTCTCCAGGTCCGGCAGCAACGCGGGGCCGAGCAGGAACACCTGTCCGTCCGAGTCACGGCGCAGGTACGGCGTCCCCCACCCGCCCGTCATCGACGCGAGCGTGAACGACTCCGTCCTGCCACCCAACGTCAGCGTCAGCTTGCGCTGCGAGCCCGTCAGCCCCACCTCCGCCAGCTTCTTCTCGTCGAGCACGCCCAACGAGCGCGTGGCACGCAGCGGAGCGAAGCGCGGATAGAGCTTCTGGGCGACCTCGTTGGCCCGCATGTCGCGAGGAGGCGGAGGCGGCTGCGCCGAGGGCTGCGTCCCCGCGTCGGCCGCCCCCTGTGCCAGCGCCGCGCCGGCGCCGCCATCCACGGACGTGCCACCGTCGGCGGACGCGTCGGCGACACCCTCCACCGGGGGCAGCGGCTTCGCGGGCTTGAAGCCCAGGCGGACCCAGAGCGCGTCCCGGTCCCGCGCGTCGCGGTACAGCTCCACGTAGCGCGCCTCGTCCTCGTAGCGCACCTTGTCCAGCGCGCGCGCCGGCAGCTCCACCACCGTCACGTCACCAGGGGCGCCCGCCGGAGCGCGCTGCCACACCAGGTAGGCGGCCACCAGCGCCACCACCGCGAGGGCGCCCTGCAGGGCCAGGTCCCGGGCCTTCATTGCTCACCTCCCGCCGCCACGCTGGCGCGCGGAGCACGGCGGCCCCGCCGCCGCGTCGTCACGAAGCCCACGGCCAGCACCAGCGCCGGCGCCAGGAACACGGTGGCGTAGAACCACGCCACGTCCTGCTCGCGGGTGTGCTGGATGGGCACGTCCTCCTCCGACGACACCGCGCCGGCGACGGCCTCTTCGCCCGTCAGCCACCGCAGGGTGTCCACCGCGAGGTACGCGTTGCCCATGTTGGGCAGCACCACGTCGCTCACCACGTCCGCGTCCGCCATCACCACCGCGCGCATCGGCTCCTTGCCCTTGGCGGCGGGCTCCTCCACAGCCACCACCAGCGGCCAGGTGCGGCGCATCTCGCCCGGGTCCGGGCTGAAGTTGCCGTTGGCGTCCGCGAAGGTGGCCCCATGCGCGCGCACGGAGATGTCGTGCATGACGCCGTTGGGCAGCGGCTGGAGCTGGTCCAGCGCGCCCGCGCCCAGGAAGGCCACGGGGGACTGGCCCGCCATCGCGGACAGCGACGTGACGGACGGGTGCGAGCTGAAGCTCGCCGTGCCCAGGTTGCCACGGTCGCTCTGCTGACGGGCGGTACGGAAGTACACCTGGTCGTTCGCCAGCGGCGTGCCGAGGTACTTCAGCCCCATGGGCGCGAGCAGCGCCTCGAAGCTGGGGCCCTCCGGCTCCAGCGCCATCCACAGCCGACCGCCCCGTGACAGGTACTCGCGCACCGCGGTGAGCTCCTCGGGGAGGAAGTCGCGCGTGGCGCCCATCACCACCAGCGCCGCCGCGTCCCCAGGCACCTCGCGGCCCAGTCCCTCCGCGACGCCCAGCGGACGCACGTCCACGTTCTGCGCGCGCAGCAACTCCTTGAGCTGCGCCACGGACGGCTTCGGCATCTCCCCGGGCACCGGCCGCGTCTCCGCGCGCTCGCCATGGCCCGCGGTGAAGTAGACGACGCGGCGGGGCCTGGCCACCGTCAAGAGGCGCCGCTGCACCTCCTGGTCCAGCCGCTGCAACTGTCCCCGCGCGCGGTCCAGCTCCAGGCCCACCGTGAAGGGCTCCTTGCGCTCACCGCGCGCCAGGACGATGGTGCCGTTGTTGTGCACGCCGAGCGTCTTCGCGCGCGCGGGCTCCACCGCCTGGTCCAGCCGCTCCACGCTGAGCAGCCCCGGGCTCTCCACCGACAGGTCGCGGAAGTACTGCCCCACCGCCTCGCCCACCTCGTTCGCGGGCGGGAAGAAGAGCATGACCTGGAGCGGCTCGTTGAGCCCGCGCACCACCTTGCGCGTGGAGTCCCCGGGCTTCGCCGTGCGGAAGTACGACAGGTCCCAGGTCGTGTTCGCCTGCGTGACGACGTACATGGTGGCGAACGCGAACACGAGCACGAAGGACAGCCCCAGCCCCGAGTACAGCGCGCTGCGGGCCCGGCCCGTCTCCATCACCGGCGCGCGCGCCATGGCCTGCGTCGCGACCTCCACCAGCGCCAGCGGCACCAGGCAGCACGCGAGCAGCGCGGGGAACAGCGCCGCCAGCATCACCGCCAGCTTCGGCGCCTTCTGCGACAGGGGGGCGTCGAACAGGGACAGGCCCAGGTCCGACTGGAGGAAGTAGAGCCCCAGCGCCAGAAGCCCCAGCCCGTACAGGCCCAGCACCCAGCCATCCACGCGGCGACGGTCGAGGCTCGCGCCGCGCGAGCCCACGAACCGCCACGCCGTCGCGCCCACCGCCAGCGCCACGCCGAGCCCGGAGAAGAGCCCGCGGCCCGTCCCCACGCCCAGGATGCGCTCGCCGATGAAGACGGCCAGAAGGCCCGCCACGAAGGCCAGCGTCGCCATGAGCCCGCTCCCCGAAGTGCGCGCGCTCATCGCCACCTCCGCGCCTCGAGCACCCGCGTGGCCGCGAACAGCGCCACGTAGGTGACCACCAGGTAGTAGACGACGTCACGCACGTGCACGAGCCCCGATTGGAACGGCGGGAAGTGCTGGTTCCACAGCGACATCGCGCTGAACACGTCCGCCAGCGGCTGCTCCGTGATTCGCGCGAGCAACCAGCAGAGGATGAGCGCCACCAGCATCACCGCGGACGTAATCGCCGCGAGCAGCTGGTTCTTCGCCAGCGCCGAGCCGAACGTGCCCACCGCCAGGGACGCGCTGCCCAGCAGCAACAGCCCCAGGTAGCCGGCGCCCACGTGGCCCCAGGACACCTTGCCGTTCACCAGCACCAGCACCGGCATGTACAGCGTGCACAGCACGTACAGCGCCAGGAACGCGAAGCCCGCCAGGAACTTGCCCAGCACGATGTCCCTGTCGCGCAGCGGCGAGGAGTACAGCAGGGGCAGCGTGCCCGTCTGTCGCTCCTCGGCGAGCAGGCGCATGGAGATGAACACCGAGGCGACGATGGTGAAGCCGCTCGAGTAGTAGAAGAACTGCGAGAGCACCTCGGCGGAGCGCTTGCTCGCGCCGCCCAGGGCGTACGCGTTGAAGAACAGGCCGTTCAACGCGAGGATGACCGCGATGACGACGTAGCCGCTGAGCGTGCGCAGGTAGCCGGACAGCTCGCGGCGGGCGATGAGCAGCGCCTTCACGCGCGCACCTCCTGACCATGCGTCAGCTTGAGGAAGATGGACTCCAGGTGTCCCGCGCCCACGTCCAGTCGCAGCAGCTCCAGCCCCGCGCCTACCACCGCCTGCGCCACGCGCGGCCGCACGTCCGGCGACGCGCGCAGCGTCAGGGCCACCAGCCCGTCGCGGGCGCTGCCCACCTCCACCTCGCCGAAGGGCCGCAGCACCTCGACGGCGCGCGCGGAGTCGCCCCGCACCTCCACCTCGACGGAGCCCCCGCCGCCCATCTTCCGGCCCAGCTCCTCCTCCGTCCCCTGCGCCACCAGCGTGCCCTTGTGGATGATGAGCAGCCGGTCACACGTCTGGGAGATCTCCGGGAGGATGTGGCTGGAGACCAGCACCGTGTGCGTGCCCTTGAGGCCGCGGATGACGTCGCGCATCTCCACGATCTGCCGCGGGTCCAGGCCGCTCGTCGGCTCGTCGAGGATGAGCAGCGCGGGCTTGTGCACCAGCGCCTGCGCCACGCCCACGCGCTGACGGTAGCCGTGGCTGAGCGTGGAGATGAGCTCGCCGTCCACCTCGCGAAGCCCCGTCTTCTCCTCGGCCTCGCCCACGCGCGCGGGGGTGTCCCTGGCCGTCACGCCGCGCAGCTGCGCGACGTAGGCCAGGTACTCGCCCACCGTCATCTCCTCGTAGAGCGGCGGCACGTCCGGGAGGTAGCCGATGCGCTGGCGCACCTCGTGGGCGTTGCTCACCACGTCATGGCCGTCGATGACGACGCGGCCGGCGGTTGGCAACAGCACGCACCCCAGGACCTTCAGCGTCGTCGACTTGCCCGCGCCATTGAGGCCGAGGAAGCCGATGACCTCTCCCTGGCCGATGGTGAAGGCCAGGTCCCGGATGGCCGCGTGCTCACCGTAGTACTTGGTCAGCCCTTCGACCTGAATCATAGGGGGCCATTCCATCAGTCCCCCCAGGGGGGATTGTCAAGCCTCGAACCGCTCAGCCATGGCGGAACTCCGGGCCCGCCGTGGTGCGGCCGAGCGTGAAGCGCAGCGCCCCCTCCAGCTCCGGGAAGAGGAACGCGTAGCCGAGCCGCTCGGCGGCGTTGGGGAGCACCCGGGCACCCGACAGCAGGGCCTCCTGCCCCATCTGCCCGAAGAGCGTCCTGATGACGGCCGCGGGCATGGGCAGGAAGGCGGGCCGCCGCAGCACCCGGCCGAGCGTCCGGGCGAAGTCCGCCTGCCGCACCGCGCCCGGAGCCACGGCGTTGATGGGCCCCCGGGCCGCCGGGGTGAAGAGGCTGAAGTGGATGAGTCCCAGGATGTCCTCCATCGACACCCAGCCCATCCACTGGCGCCCCGAGCCGATGGGCCCGCCGCCGCCCGCGAGGAACGCGGGCAGCATCTTCGCCAGCGCGCCGTCGCGCGCGTCCAGCACCGGGCCGATGCGCAGGTGCACCACGCGGATGCCCGCGGCCTCGGCGGGCGCGGTGGCGGCCTCCCAGACGCGGCACACGTCCGCGAGGAAGCCCGTGCCCGGCGCGCTCTCCTCGGTGAGCGGCTCGTCACCCCGGTCGCCGTAGATGCCGCTGCCGGCCGCGCACACCAGCACGCGGGGCTTCTTCTTCATCTTCGCCAGCGCCTCGGCCAGCGTGAGCGTGCCCTCGGAGCGGCTCTTGAGGATGGCGTCCTTGTACTCGGGGGACCAGCGCTTGCCGGCGACATTGGCTCCCGCCAGGTGCACCACCGCGTCCACGCCCTCCAGCGCGTCGGTGTCCACCTGTCCCTTGTCCGGCGCCCACGCCACCTCGTGCCGCGAGGCGTCCGCCCGCCCTCGCACCAGTCGCTGGACCTGGTGGCCTCCGGTGGTGAGCAGCGGCAGGAGCGCCGAGCCGATGAGCCCCGACGCGCCGGTGACGGCCACGCGCAGCGGGCCCTGGTCCGCGAACGCGGCGTGGCGTCGCGCGTCCGTGAGCGTCACCCGGTGGCGATAGGCGAACATCCGCTCCAGGGTGTGGCGCGCGAAGCCGCCTCCGAGGAGCCGGCCTGGCGGGCCCATGGGCAGGGCGTACTCGATTTCGTCCTCGAGGATGGAGGAGTGGGTGGCGGGCTCGGGCCACATGCGATGGGTGTGGACCCACTTGGAGAAGGGGCCGGACACCTGCGTGTCCTGGAAGAGGGAGCCCTCGACGTACGCGGTGTGCTCGGCCACCCAGCGTCGGGGGATGGGGCCCATGCGCATCCGCATGACGACGCGGGCGCCGGTGTGGATGCCGTCGCCGGTGCGCTCGAGCAGCTCCATCCGCTCCCATGGGGGCGTCAGCCGTGCGAGCGCCCCTTCCCGGGCATGCCAGGCGAACAGCTCCGTCGCGGGGATGGGCGCCCGACTGCGCGCCTCGAAGACGAGTGACTTGCTCATGACGCCTCCTGGCGCGACAGTGCGGCATCGCATGGTAAAGCCGGAGCTCGTCGAACGCGCGGTGGAAGTGCTGCGCAGTGGTGGTGTCATCGCCCTGCCAACGGAGACGGTGTATGGCCTGGCGGCCAACGCCGAGGACGAGCTGGCCGTGCGTCGTGTCTTCGCCATCAAGGGTCGTCCCGCCACCCATCCGCTCATCGTCCACCTGGCGGGTGTCGAGCACCTGACCTCGTGGGCCCGGGAGGTCCCCGAGGCCGCGCGTCGCCTCGCGGACGCCTTCTGGCCGGGGCCCCTCACGCTGGTGCTCCCGCGCACGCCGCGCGCCACGGACGCCATCACCGGAGGCCAGGACACGGTGGCCCTGCGCGTGCCCGGACACCCCGTGGCGCTCGCGGTGCTCAAGGCCCTGGGCGGCGGCGTGGCGGCGCCGAGCGCGAACCGCTTCGGACGGGTGAGCCCCACCACCGCGGAGCACGTGCGCGTGGACCTGGGGAGCGACGTGGACCTCGTGTTGGATGGCGGACCGTGCGACGTGGGCGTCGAGTCCACCATCGTCGATTTGAGCTCCGGCTCGCCCGCCATCCTCCGGCCGGGCGGACTGTCGGCCGAGGCCATCGAGCGAGTGCTGGGGCATCCGGTGCCGGTGCGCGTGGCCTCGAAGGTCCGCGTGTCGGGCTCGCTGGAGTCGCACTACGCGCCCCGCGCGGGCGTGGTGCTCGCGGAGCCCACAGAGGCCGCGGCCCGCGTGCGTGCATTGAGGGAGCAGGGGTTGAGCGTCGGCGTGCTCGGGCCGCGAGGGCTGGAGCTGCCAGGGGATGTGCCGCGCTTCGACGTGCCGGAGGACCCGGCGGGCGCGGCGCGCGTGTTGTACGCGAGGCTGCGCGAGGCGGACGAGAAGGGACACGACGTGCTCGTGGCCTGTCTGCCCTCGGCCAGCGGCCTGGGCATCGCGGTGCGCGACAGGCTCGCGCGCGCCGCCGCGCCTCGCACGCCCCATCACTGAGCGCTTCGGCCACCTCGGCCGGCACGCGCGTCCGGCACATGAGCGTGGCACAGACCTGCGGGCCCTCGAGCATGCCGGCGCAAGTGCATGCACTGACGTCACTCACGAGGCAGGGCGCACGCTCGAACCGTGGCACCACCCGAGCCGTGCGGTCCCTGGCACATCCGAGGCTTGGCGCACGCTCGAACCGTGGCACCACCCGAGCCGTGCGGTCCCTGGCACATCCGAGGCTTGGCGCACGCTCGAATCGTGGCACCACCCGAGCCGCGCGGTCCCTGACACATCCGAGGCAGGGCGTCTGAATCGACCTCGCGCCGCCTGCGCCGCGCGGCCCCTGGCACATCCGAGGATTGGCGCCTGACGACCTCGCACCGCCTGCGCCGCGCCTGGCACATCCGAGGCATGGCCCCTGACAACCTCGCGCCGCCTGCGCCGCGCAGCCCCTGGCACATCCGAGGCTTGGCGCCTGACGGCCTCGCACCGCCTGCGCCGCGCGATATGCCGCGCGCGCTTCCGCGTTGTTCAGGACGTCCCGCGTGTGAGGCGAGTCTCCCTCCGCACGCGGCCACACCCGGGAACGAGGCGACGATGACGATGACGAGACGGTGGCTCGCCGTTTGCGCGGGCCTGGTGGCGGTCGTGTGCGCATCCGGCTGCGCCAGCAGTCCTCAGAAGGCGCTGCTCGGTCGGACCAGCGGGCTCGTCGTCTACGACTTGCCCGCCATGCAGGTGATGAAGGCCGCGGAGGCGGAGCTCGGTGAGCGCGGCTACGCGCTGCTGCCCAGCACCGACCCCTACTTCCTCCAGACGCCGTGGAAGGTGAGCGGCAACTACGACATGGGCTCCAGCTGGTCGCGCCTCTACGTCGAGGGCCGCGTCCGCGCGGACGGGCGCTTCGTCGTGCGCGCCTACGAGATGGCCGCCACCACCTTCGCCAGGACACAGGCACTGCCCTTCGGCCTGCGCCAGACGACGAGCGCCACCATCGACGACAAACCCAACGCCACCCCCGCCGAACTCATCGCCTCCGAACCCGAACTCCAGACGCGCTCCGCCCGCGCCAACATCCGCCGCAACCTGGACCTGGAGTGGGCCATCCTGGAGCGCCTCAACCCCGACTTCGCCAACAAGGTGAAGGAGCAGGTCGACCTCTACGTCGCCCACGAGCCCCGATGACGCATCCGGACAACCCTCGCGGCCCCCAGCAGCGCCGCGAGGGCACGTCCCCAGGGCCAGAGGCCCGCTCGGACCGTGACTCCACCCGGGCGCGCCGGGGGACACGCGGCCGGGTGACGGACTTGAATGAGGGGTGGGGCTCCGATATCCCGCGTGTACTCCCAGAGGAGCGTCCCCGCGTGATGCGAAGCCTGTTCGGACTGGTCGTCGCCCTGTCGTTGTCCGCCTGCAAGGAAGAACCCCGAGGCCAGCTCGAGCCCATTCCTCGTCCTCCGGGCCTGAAGGACGCCCCCGCCCCGGGAGCCGCGCCCACCGCCGCCGCCCAGCCTCCGGTGGACCCGTCCAAGGTCACCCTCCGCTGGAAGCTCGCCGCGAGCGCCCCCGTCACCTACCACCTGGACCTGGAGCGCTCCGGCGCCGCCCCCGCGCCGCAGGAGGCCGCCGAGGAGACGCCCGCCAAGGGCAAGAAGGGCAAGGGCAAGGAGGAGCCTGCTCCCCCGCGCGCCGCCGCCCCCGCCGCGTCCTTCCCCACCGGCTTCACCTACGTGCTGGAGCGCACCAACTCCGGCGACTACCGCCTGCGCGTGCTCCCCGAGGGCAAGGACACCACCGAGGACACGGGCGCGCTGAGCGAGCGCGGCTTCGTGCTCGACGGCCTCCAGGGCATCAACCGCAACATCGCCGCGCTGGTGCTGGAGCTGCCGCTCGCGCCCGTGGGCCCCAACGACACCTGGGCGCTGGGCACGGAGCTGCTCACGCACGACGCGCTGGGTCCCCTGTTCACCACCACCAAGACGGAGCGCCGCAACCGCGTGAAGCTCACCGCGCTCACCCAGGAGGGCGACGACCAGGTGGCCACGCTGGAGTACGACCTGCTCGAGCAGCTCTCCGGCAAGGTGACCAGCCGCCGCGCCCCGCCCGCGGTGCCCGCGCGCGCGGACGACCCGGCCGAGGAGGACGCCGAGCCCGCCGACGAGTCCGCGGGCCCTCCCACCACGGACGCCAGCGCCGAGGTGCGCATCACCGGCAAGGGTGAGTTCCTGGTGAAGGCCGGCCGGTGGCGCACGTGGGAGGGCACCATCGCGTCGTCCTCGCGCGGGCCCTTTCCCACCAACGCCCTGCAGGTGCCGCCCGGCACGGTGAAGCTCAAGCTCACCGCGCGGGAGTCGGTGCCCCCCGCGGCCACGGCGAAGCCCCAGCAGTAGCCGCGCCGTCGGACTCGCGCACCATCCGCACCACCGCGTCCACCCACGTCGGGTGGGCGTTGAGCGAGGGGACGAGCGTCAACGACTCGCCCCCCGCCTCGACGAACTGCTCGCGGGCGCGCATGCCCACCTCCTCCAGCGTCTCCAGGCAGTCGGCGACGAAGGACGGGCACATCACCGCCAGCCGCTTCACGCCCTGCTTCGCCAGCTCCGGCAGCACCAGGTCCGTGTAGGGCTTCACCCACGGCGTGCGCCCCAGCCGAGACTGGAAGGACACGCTGAAGCCGCCCTGGGGAAGTCCCAGCCGCTCGACAATCCCCCGCGTGGTGGCGAAGCACTGGGCGCGGTAGCAGTGCCGGTTGGCGTCCGTGAGCGCGTCGCAGCACCCTGCGGACGCGAAGCAGTGCTGGCCCGACGTGTCCGTCTTGCGCACGTGCCGCTCCGGCACGCCGTGATAGCTGAAGAGCACGTGGTCCGCGCGGGCCTCGGCAATCACCGGCCGCGCGACCTCCGCGAAGGCGTCCAGGAACGACGGGTGCCCGTGGAAGGCCGGAACCGCGCGCACGTTGGGCACGTCCCAGCCGCTGGAGAGCACCTCGTACACGCGCGCCAGCGACGACGCCGACGAGGACGTGGCCTCCTGCGGGTACAGCGGCAGCACCGTGAAGTCCGACACGCCGCGCGCGCGCATGGCCGCCACGGTGTCGGGGATGGACGGGCTGCCGTAGCGCATGGCCAGCGCCACGTCGTACTCGTGGCCCAGCTTCTCGCGCACCGCCACCTCCAGCGCCCGGCTGTACACGAGCAGCGGCGAGCCCTCCGGCATCCACACCTTGCGGTACGCCTCCGCGCTCTTGGCGGGCCGCGTGGGCAGGATGATGAGGTTGAGCAGCATCCAGCGCCCCACCGGGTGGATGTCCACCACGCGCGGGTCGCTCAGGAACTCGCGCAGGTAGCGCCGCACCGGCCCGCTGTGGGGCGCGTCCGGCGTGCCCAGGTTGACGAGCAGCAACCCTCGCTTGTTCGCGGGCGTGTTCATCAGTGCAGGGCGTTGGGCAGCGTGAGGGCGAACTCGGCGATGCGCGCATCGAAGTGCGAGCCGTCCGGGCGCTCCATGTCGTAGCTGCCGCGCATTGTCCCGAAGGGCGTGCGCAACATCGCCCAGCTCGTGTACTCGAAGCGCTCGCCCGGGGCCACGCGGGGCTGGCGGCCCACCACGCCCTCCCCCTTCACCTCCTCCACCTTCCCGGAGGCATCCGTGATGACCCAGTGCCGCGCCTTGAGCTGCGCGGGCGCCTCCCCCTCGTTGACGATTTCCACCGTGTACATGAACGCGTACTGCCCCGACTCGGGCGAGCTGCGCTCGGGCCAGTAGGCCGGCTTCACGGTGATTTTGATGCCATCAGTGGTGGCGCTGGAAGACATGCCTCCACATTTGAAGGCAAGGCCCCCGGGTTGCAAGCAAAACCCCGGCGCCCCCCCGCCCCCGGGCTCAGGTCTTGGCGCTCTCCCGGTCCTGACCGGGCTCCGGGCTCTTGGGCCAGATGAGCGAGGCGATGATGGCCAGCAGGAGGATGCCGCCAATCACGCCCAGCGACAGGCCGATGTGGATGTGGATGTCGAAGAACGTGATGAGCATCTTCACGCCCACGAAGGCCAGGATGGCGCTCAGCCCCAGCTTCAGCAGGTGGAACTTCTCCATCAGGCTGGCCACGACGAAGAACAGCGAGCGCAGGCCGAGAATCGCGCACACGTTGGACGTGTAGACGATGAACGCGTCCTGGCTGATGCCCAGCACCGCGGGGATGGAGTCCAGGGCGAAGAGCAAGTCCGTGGCCTCCACCACCAGCAGCACGATGAACAGCGGCGTCACCTTGCGCCGGCCGTCCTCGGTGACGAAGAAGCGGCTGCCTTCGCCCATGCGGGCCACCGGCAGCACCCGGCGCGCGAGCTTGACGATGCCCTGCTGTTCCGGGTCGATCTCCTCGTCCTTGGAGAAGAGCATCTTCAGCGCGGTGAAGACCAGGAAGGCGCCGAACAGGTAGATGAGCCAGTGGAAGCGCGACACCAGCGCCGTGCCGGCGATGATGAGCACCGCGCGCATGACGAACGCGCCCAGGATTCCCCAGAACAGCACCCGGTGCTGGTGCTCGGGCGCCACCCGGAAGTAGCTGAACACCAGCAGGAAGACGAACAGGTTGTCGACGGAGAGCGAGTACTCCACGACATACGCCGTCACCCACTGGAGCGCGGGCGTGCTGCCGGAGAAGTACCAGATGCCTCCGCAGAACGTCAGGCTGATGGTGATCCACACCAGCGTCCAGATGCCCGCTTCCTTGGGCGTCACCGCGTGGTCCTTGCGGTGGAACAGCCCGAGGTCCACGGCGAGCATCGCCAGGACGAAGAGGTTGAAGCCCACCCAGAGCGCGACTTGCGTATTCACGTATGAATCCTGTTTCAGGAACGGCGGGCGCACCCTAGCGGCGGCGCGTCCGGGCGTCGACACTTCCGTGTAACCGCCCAGGCCCCCACCTGGAGGCCCGGCCCACCGTCCCCGCCCGCGGCGCTACTCCGTCGACGGCCGGCGCAGCACCATCAACGAACGCCCCGCGACCTGCACCTTGCCACCCGCCGGTGTGTGGGCGTGCTGGGACTCCTCCGACGTGGACGTGTCCACCACCTGCTCCCAGTCCGCGCCCCACTCGAGCGCCGGCAGCAGGAAGCTGATGGGCTCGTGGTGGGCGTTCATCAGCACCAACAGCGTGTCACCGACAATCCGGTTGCCCTCGTCGTCCGGCGCGGCGATGGCGTCCCCGCCCAGGAGGATGGCGAGCGAGCGCACATAGGGCTTCTCCCAGTCGTCCTTGCGCATCTCCTTGCCGTCCGGCCGGAACCACGCCAGGTCCTTCAGCTCGCTGTCCCACATGTGGGCGCCGCGGAAGAAGCGGCGCTTGCGCAGCACGGGCTGCTCGCGGCGCAGGCGCGTCAGCCGGCAGGTGAAGTCCAAGAGCGCGCGCTGGGTGTCGTCGAGCTCCCAGTTCACCCAGGACAGGGCGTTGTCCTGGCAGTAGGCGTTGTTGTTGCCCTTCTGGGTGCGGCCCATCTCGTCGCCGGCCACCAGCATGGGCACGCCCTGGGACAGGAAGAGCGTGGCCAGGAAGTTGCGCTTCTGCTGCTCGCGCAGGGCGTTGATTTTGACGTCGCCCGTCTCGCCCTCCACGCCGCAGTTCCAGGAGTGGTTGTCGTTGCCGCCGTCGCGGTTGTCCTCGCCGTTGGCCTCGTTGTGCTTGTCGTTGTAGGTGACCAGGTCGTGCAGCGTGAAGCCGTCGTGCGCGGTGACGAAGTTGACGCTCGCGGAGGGCTTGCGGCCCGACAGCGCGTACAGGTCCGAGCTGCCCGTGAGCCGGTAGCCGATCTCCGCCGCCTGCCGGTCATCGCCCTTCCAGTACCGTCGGATGGTGTCGCGGTACTTGCCGTTCCACTCGCTCCACAAGACGGGGAAGTTGCCCACCTGGTAGCCGAAGTCGCCCACGTCCCAGGGCTCGGAGATGAGCTTCACCCGGCTGAGCACCGGGTCCTGGTGGACGATCTGGAAGAAGGCCGCGCGGGTGTCGTAGCCGTGCCGGTCGCGCCCCAGCGTGGTGGCCAGGTCGAAGCGGAACCCGTCCACGTGCATCTCTTCCACCCAGTAGCGCAGGCTGTCGGCGACCAGCTTCAGCGCGTACGGATGCGTGGCGTTCCACGAGTTGCCCGTGCCGGTGACGTCCAGGTAGTAGCGCGGGTCCTTCTCCGTCAGCCGGTAGTACGCGCCGTTGTCCAGGCCCTTGAAGGACAGCGTGGGCCCCAGCTGGTTGCCCTCGCAGGTGTGGTTGTAGACGACGTCGAGGATGACCTCGATGCCCGCCTTGTGCAGCGCCTTCACCATCCCCTTGAACTCGTCCACCTGGGAGCCCGGGCCTCCCGGGGCGCTGTAGCGCGCGTCCGGCGCGAAGTAGCCCAGCGTGCTGTAGCCCCAGTAGTTGGTGAGTCCGCGCTCGACGAGGAACGGCTCGTCGACGATGTGGTGGATGGGCAGGAGCTCCACCGCGGTGACGCCCACCTTCTTCAGGTGCTCGAGGGTGGCCGGGTGCCCCAGGCCCGCGTAGGTGCCGCGCAGGGCCTCCGGCACGCGGGGGTTGAGCTTCGTGAAGCCCTTGACGTGCAGCTCGTACAGGACGGTCTGGTGCCACGGCACGCGCGGGTGGGTGTCCCCCTCCCAGTCGAACGTGTCCTCGAGCACCACGGCCTTGGGCACACCCGCGGCGTCGTCCTGCTTGTCCTGGACCAGGTCCTCGTCCTTGCCGCCCTGGACGTGGCCATAGATGGGCGCGCGGTAGTCCACCTGCCCGTGGATGGCGCGGGCATAGGGGTCCACCAGCAGCTTGTGCGGATTGAAGCGGAAGCCCTTCTTGGGCTCGAACGGCCCGTGCACGCGCAGGCCGTACAGCGTGCCCGGCTTCAGGTCGGGCACGTACCCGTGGAACACCTGGTGCGTGGTCTCCAGGAGCGGGAAGCGGCGCGTCTCGCGCGTGGGCTCCTGTGCGTCGTAGAGGCAGACCTCCACCTTCTTCGCGTGCTCGCTGAACACCGCGAAGTTGACCCCGTGCCCGTCATACGTGGCGCCCAGGGGGAACGGCTTCCCTGGAAGCACCTCGGCCCTCCTCATCCCGTGCTCCTCTCCAGCAGCACCACCGGGAACCGCTCCAGGAGCGGCGCGAGGGGCAGCACCACGCCACCCGCACCACGCTCGGGCCGCACCTGTCGCCCGGTGAAGACATCGCGGAACATCATGCCCGCATATGCCTCGGGAAGGTCCAGGAACGTGTCGGCATAGGCGCCGGAGAGCCCCTGGGGCGACTCCAGGGCCTCCAGCACGTAACGCGGCGCGCACACCACCACGCCCGCGTCGTCCAGCTCGCGCGCGAAGGCCACCGCCGCCTGGGCGCGGGGCCCGGACAGCTCCAGCGCCCGGTAGCCGCCCCGCCGGAACAGGTCCTGCTGACGCTGGCGCAGCCGCAGCCCGTGGGCCAGGAGGAAGAGCTTGGCCCGCCCGTCATCCAGGCCCGCCACCAGCCGCGAGCACAGCCCGGGCGCGTCCTCTCGCGCCTGCGCGTCCAGCTCCTCCAGGAGCCGTGAGCGCAAGGTGAAGTCCACCGGCCGCCGGTTGTCCGGGTCCACCAGGGACAAATCCCACAGCTCGCAGCCCTGGTACGTGTCCACCACGCCGGGCGACGCGAGCTTGAGGACCAGCTGCCCCAGGGCGTTGTGCTGCCCCGCGCGCTCGATGCGGCGCTTGAAGACGCGCACCTCCTGCAGGAAGTCCGCGCCCTTCTCCTCGTCGAAGCACGCGTCCACGAAGGCCGCCACCGCGTCGTCATAGGCGCCGTCCGGGTTGGTCCACGAGGTGCGGACCTTGGCCTCCTTGATGGCCTTGGACATGTACTCGCGCATCCGGCGGTGGAAGTCGGCCCGGGCCTCGGGCGACAGCGCCTCCCCCATGGGCCAGGCGCCCACGAGCGTCTGCAGGAACAGGTACACGTCGTTGGCGCTGGGGGCCGCGCCGGACGGCAGGGCCTGCGCGAACTTCTCCGTCAGCCGCAGCCAGCGGCGCGCGAGCTTGCGCCACTCCTCGGGCAGCTCCGTCAGCACGTTGATGCGCGCGCGCACGTCCTCGCTGCGCTTGGTGTCGTGGGTGCTGGTGGTGAGCTGGCTCGCGGGCCAGTGCTCGGCGCGCTCCTGGTTGCGCAGGTGGAAGGTGGTGGTGCGCGTGCCGAAGCGCTCGGGCTCCCCGCCCACCTCGTTGAGGCTCACCAGCCGGTTGTAGATGTAGAAGACGGTGTCCTCCAGGCCCTTGGCCATGACGGGGCCCGTCACCTGCTGCAGCTTCATGGCGAAGCGCAGCATGACGGCGCGCTCGCGCTCGTCGGACTGGGGCGGGTACTGGCGCAGGAGGATGTCGCGCAGGAAGTCGAAGATGGACGCGTTGGTGGTGGCGTTGCGCTCCTTGGCGCGCTGGATGGTCCACTCCACGTACTGCACGTCGCGCGCGTCCAGCCCCGGCCGCCAGCCGTCCACGTACGTGCGGTACACGGGGAACAGCGCGATGAACTCCACCAGCGCGCGCCTGAGCGAGTTGAGCGTGAAGTCGCGCGTCCTGCGGCTCATCTCCGAGATGCGGTTGAGCTCGTGCGCCAGCACGTTGATCTCACTCGCCATGGACACGCGCATGATGAGCAGCTTCTTCTGGTAGACCAGCTCGGCGAAGTCGCCCTTCTCCCCGGTGAGCCGCTCGTACGTCTCCGTCAGGTGCGGCTCGGCCGCGGGGTGCACGAACACGCCGCTCACCGCGTTGGCGAAGCGGTAGCCGGTGGTGCCGTGCACCGCCCACGCCTCCGGAATGCGCTCGCGGCCGCCCTGAATCTTCTCCACCACCACGTACAGCGCCTTGCGCAGGACGCTGTCCGGAGACTGCGTCACCTCCGCGCGCCAGCGCTCCCTGAGCGCCGCCTCCACGCCCGGCCAGCGCGTGTCGTCCCCGGCCAGGTCCTGGAGGAACACCGCGTGCGCGCGCTCCACGAAGTAGCGCTCCTGCAGGTCCAGGAAGTACGCCGTCGGGTCGAACAGGCCGTCCGGATGGTCGATGCGCAGCCCGGTGACGCAGCCGTCGCGCAGCCAGCGGAACACCAGCGCGTGCGCCTCCTGGAACACCTCCGGGTCCTCCACGCGGATGGCCGCCAGCCCGTTGATGTCGAAGAAGCGCCGGTAGTTGATCTCCTCCCCCGCCACCCGCCAGTGCGCCAGCCGGTAGCTGCACGAGGCCAGCACCCGGTCCAACAGGTCGAACGAGCGCGGGTTGCCCGGCTCGCCGTTGAAGACGCGGATGTTGTCCTCGATGTACGCGGCGACCTCCGGGCTCTTCTCCACCACCGCGGCGAGCCGGCGCTTGATGACCTCCTTCTCGCGGTGGCGCTCCACGACGCGGGGGCGCTCCACCTCCGTGCGCAGCGGCAGGTGCTCGATGGCGGTGAGGATGGAGAGCAGCTCCACCATGGGCTCGGACTCCGCGCCCAGCTTCGCCTCCAGCCGCTCCAGCCCGTGGCGCAGCACGCGCCCGTATTGCCGGGGCGCCAGCGGCAGCAGGTGGTCGTAGTAGTTCACGAAGAAGGCGCCGTCGCGAAAGGACAGCTTCAGCTCGCCCTTCTCCAGCACCACGCCGTACTGGTCGCCGAGTATCGGCAGCAGCACCTTGTCGCGCAGCTCCTCCTTCACCGGCGACCAGTCGATGTCGAAGTACTTGGCGTAGACGGAGGACGGGCCGTTCTCCAGCACATCGAACCAGAGCGGGTTGCCGCGCTCGATGCCCATGTGGTTGGGCACCACGTCCAGCACCTGCCCCAGGCCGTGCTCCTGCAGCGTGGCGCACAGGGCCTGGTGGTCCTCGGTGGAGCCCACCTCCGGGTTGAGGTGCTGGTGGTCCACGCAGTCGTAGCCGTGGGTGCTGCCCGGCGTCGCCTTGAGGTAGGGGGACGCGTACAAGTCACTGATGCCCAGGCGGCGCAGGAACGGCACCACGTCGCGCGCCTGCTGGAAGGTGAAGCCCTGATGCAGTTGCACCCGGTAGGTGGACAGCGGCGTCCGGGGGCGCTCGACCAGCGCGTCCTTCACCCGCTTGAACAGGCCCTCGGCCAGGGCCTCGGCGCTCAAGGTGGCACCCGACGAGCCCGTGGGAGCCGTCCCCTCTTCTTCCAATCCGTCGCGGAGCATGGGGCCCAGAGGTAGGGCGCCGTCGCGCGCCGCGCCAGCACCCAGAGCGGCTTCCGACCTCCAGCCAACGCTCCAAGGGCCCGGATTCCCACGAGCCTCGCGCCACAAAAGCAGAGGGCTCACCGGAATCCACCGGAGAGCCCTCGAGATGCAGCCGCCGGGCGGGCCGGCGTCGGGTTCAGCTCAGCTGCTTGTTCACCAGCGAGGTCATCTCGAACATGGTGACGTTCTTCTTGCCGCCGAAGATGGGCTTGAGCTTGTCGTCGGCGTTGATCTGCCGCTTGTTCTTCGCGTCCTGGAGGTTGTTCTTCTTGATGTACGCCCAGAGCTTCTTGACGACCTCGGTGCGCGGCAGCGGCTTGTTGCCGACGATCTCGGCCAGGGCGGCGGAAGGAGTCATCTCCTTCATGAACGACGCGTTCGGCTTACGCTTCGGGGCAGCAGCAGCCTTCTTGGCGGCGGGAGCCTTCTTCGCAGCAGCTTTCTTGGCAGCCATTCGTCTTGAGTCTCCTCCCCTCCGAAGGGGACGTTGTGCGGCCTCGCTTGATTTTAAGCCAGTGCCGGTGGGGCGTAGGTAGCACGCCCAAGCCCGAAAAACAGCCCTCTCCTGCGTTTTTCCCTCGGGAAACGCCCTACGCAACGCGTTTCATGCCCGAGAAACCGGCTCCGCAGCACGTTTTCCCTCGGGGGCGAACCTCACGGACGCGAAAAATGCGCCCGGACGGCCACCGCGCCAGGGTGCATTCCTGCTCGGGAGCGGCCCCCCTTCGTCGCCGCCAGGGCCCGACCATCCGGCCTCCGCGCGATTCGTCGTCCCCCGGGCGCTCGAACGGGCCCGGATGGGAAAACCCCTTGCGGACGAGGTGTACTTTTTCGGATGAAACGCCCATGCCCATGCGTGCCCTCATCACCGGAGCTGGTGGCTTCCTCGGAATCTGGCTGACCCGCGCCCTCGCCGCGCGGGGTGACAAGGTGACGTGCCTCCTCAGGCGAGGCTCGGATGCCTCGGGCCTGGAGGGCATCCCCCACACCCGCGTGGAGGGGGACGTGACACAGGGGGCCTCGCTCGGCCCGGCGGTGGAGGGACAGGACGTCGTCTTCCATCTGGCCGGTGTTCGCCGCGGCGCGACACGCGAGGACTTCATGCGCGTCAACGCCGAGGGCACCCGCCTGTTGTGCGAGGCCATGGTGGCCTCCGGGAGCCGCCCCCGGCTGGTGCTCGTGGGCTCGCTGGCCGCCATGGGCCCCTCCTCCCCCACCCGTCCCCATGTGGAGGAGGACCCCTTCCGGCCCTACGAGTGGTACGGCGAGAGCAAGGCGGAGGCGGAGCGCATCGCCTTCTCCTATGGGGACCGGCTGCCGGTGACGGTGTCCCGGCCGCCGCGCATCCTGGGGCCGTGGGACCGCGAGAACCTGGCCTTCTTCCGGCTGGCGACGAAGGGCATCCGGCTGGAGCTGGCCGGAGGGCCCCGCCCCCTCACCATGGTGGACGTGGAGGACGTGGTCGACGCGCTCATCCTCCAGGCCGAGCACCCGCGCGCGGTGGGCGAGGCCTTCTTCTGCGCGGGTCCCGGCGAACCCCTCTCCCTGGAGTCGGTGCAGGACCTGGGGGCCCGGGCGCTGGGGCTGTCACCCCGCACGGTGCGCGTGAGCCCCTGGCTGCTCACCACCCTCGCGTCGGCGGCGGACGGCGTGTCGCGCGTGACGGGCCGCAAGCTGCCCCTGAGCCGGAAGATGGCGCGGCAGCTGCTCGCCCCGGCCTGGACCTGCTCGGGCGCGAAGGCCGAGCGGCTGCTGGGCTTCCGTCCCCGAAGGGGGGTGGAGGACGCGGTGCGCCGCAGCGCCGAGTGGTACCGCGAGCATGGCTGGCTCTAGCCGTGCTAGCAGGGTCGGGGCTTGCCGCCCCCCGGCCCCCTCGTTTCGTTGACCTACCCCCCCTTGGAGTGTCAGGAAGCTGCGCTGCCACATGCCCTCGAAAGCCGCATTTTTCGATGTCGACGGGACGCTCGTGAAGACGAACGTCGTCCACGTCTACGCGTACTACGCGATGAACCGGGGCTCCGTGCTCGGCATCGCGGGCAGGACGCTGAGCACCGCGATGAGCGTACCGCTCTTCGGCGTCATGGACGCGCTGGACCGCAAGACGTTCAACGAGTTCTTCTACCGGTACTACGCGGGGTTGAGCGAGGACCGGCTCGTCACCATCGCGGAGGACATGTTCGAGGACGTGCTCAAGCCGGCGCTCTTCGAGCAGACCCAGGACCTCATCGACCAGGCGCGCCGCAGCGGCTGCAAGGTCGTGCTCGTCACCGGGGCGCTGGACTTCACCATGCGTCCGCTCGCCCGGCACCTGGGCGCCGATGACCTGATCGCCAACAAGATGCAGTTCGTGGGCGGCAAGGCCACCGGCAAGGTGATTCCGCCCATCATCGAGGGCGCCAACAAGGCGAACTCCATCCGCGCCTACTGCACCAAGGAGGGCCTGACCCTGGACAAGTGCCACGGCTACTCCGACAGCGCCTCTGACTACGCGATGCTCGCGGTGGTGGGACGTCCCACCGCGGTGAACCCGGACCTGCGGCTGCGCTCCATCGCGCGCGCCTACAACTGGCCCATCCTCGACCTCAAGTAGCCCCCTGCCCGCCATGCGCCCGTTCAAGACGCTCCAGAAGCTGTACGACGAGGAAAGCCAGGTCGTCATCACCGAGAAGGGCAGCCCCCCGCGCGCCCTGTTCTACGGTGAGGGTTTCCTCCAGGAAGACCTGCCCGTGGGCACCCGGGTCATCTTCCCCCGTCCGCCCATGGCGGGCGTGCCCAACGTGAAGGCCGCCATCCGCTGGGCCATCAACCACCCGGAGGGCATGGAGCCGCTGCACGCGCTGCTCAAGCCGGGCATGCGCCTGACGTGCGTCATCGACGACATCAGCGTGCCCCTGCCGCCCATGGTGACCCCGGACGTGCGCCAGTCCATCCTGGAGATCGTCCTGGAATTGGCCGCGGACAGCGGCGTGGACGACGTGCACCTGGTCATCGCCAACGCGCTCCACCGCCGCATGACGGAGGGGGAGATGAAGCGGATGGTGGGCGAGAAGATCTTCGACGCCTACTACCCGGACCGCTACTACAACCACGACGCGGAGGACCCGGACGGCATCGTGGCGCTCGAGCGCACGGCGCACGGCGAGGAGGTCTCCGTCAACCGCCGCGTCGCGGAGAGCGACCTCATCGTCTACGTGAACGTGAACTTCGTGCCCATGAACGGCGGGCACAAGTCCATGGGCACCGGCGTGTCCAACTACGCGTCGCTCAGGCACCACCACAACCCGAAGACCATCCGGGCGTCGGACAGCTACATGGAGCCGAAGACCAGCGCGCTCTATCGCAGCAACGAGCGCATCGGGCGCAACATCGACAAGCACCTGAAGGTCTTCCACATCGAGACCACGCTGAACAACCGCATGTTCGGCGCGCCCGTGGACTTCCTGGCCAAGCGCGAGGAGGACTACACCGAGGGCGACCGGCTGAAGTTCCAGGCCATGCGCTACGCGCTGTCCAAGATGCCGCGCGCGGCGGCGCGCAAGGTGCTCAACGCCATCCCCGCGCCCTATGACGTCACGGGTGTGTACGCCGGGGCGACGGAGCCCGCGCACCAGAAGACGCTGGAGACCAGCTGGAAGCAGTACTCGGTGCCGGTGGAGGGGCAGAGCGACATCGTCATCTTCCCCATCCCGTTCATCTCCCCGTACAGCGTCAACTCCATCCTCAACCCGCTGCTCGTGCAGGTGATGGGGCTGGGCTACTTCTTCAACCTCAACCGCGGCGTGCCGCTGGTGAAGAAGGGCGGCGTGCTCATCCTGCTGCATCCGGCCTACGACGAGTTCGACCCCGAGCACCACCCCAGCTACATCGAGTTCTTCCACCGGCTTTTGCCGGAGACGCGCGACTCGATGAAGCTGGAGCACAAGTACGAGAAGGAGTTCGCGGAGAACCCCAGCTACGTGCACCTGTACCGCAAGAACAACGCCTACCACGGCGTGCACCCGTTCTACATGTGGTACTGGGGCGAGAACGGCCGCCAGCACGTGGGCAAGGTCATCGTCGCGGGCGCGGAGAACAACCACGTCCCGGCGCTGCTCGGCTGGGACCGCACCGACACGCTCACCGAGGCCATTGAAGAGGCGCGCGGCTTCATGGGCCGCTCGGCCACCATCAGCCTGCTTCGCATCGCCCCCACGGTGATGGTGGACGTGAAGTGAGGACGGCCATGTCACCGCTTCCCGAGCTGAACGTCTCCCAGGTCTTCACCGGCAAGCGCCTGCTCTTCGCCGGTGCCACGGGCTTCGTGGGCAAGGTGACGCTGTCCATGCTGCTGCACCGCTACGGGCAGGAGCTGGAGCGGGTGTACGTGCTCGTCCGCAAGGGCAGCGCGGCCTCCGCCGAGCGGCGCTTCTTCGACAAGGTGGCGACGAGCGAGCCCTTCCAGCCGCTACGCGACACCTACGGCGAGGAGGGCGCGCTCGAGTTCCTGCGCAAGAAGTGCGAGGTCATCGACGGCGACATCACCGACCCCTGGGTGGGGATGGAGGAGTCGCGGGTGGCGGAGCTGACGGGCCAGGTGCACGCCTTCGTCAACTGCGCGGGCCTGGTGTCCTTCAACCCGTCGCTGGAGGTCGGCCTCAACGTCAACACCCACGGCGTGAAGTACGCGGTGGAGCTGGCGCTGCGCTGGGGCGTGCCGCTCATCCACATGTCCACCTCCTTCGTGGCGGGCAACCGCAACGGGCTCGTCTTCGAGGACGAGGAGGTGCGCGGCTACTTCCCGAAGAAGGACGAGCTGGACGGGCGCGACTTCAGCCTGGAGCAGGAGCTGAAGGACGCGGAGCGAATCGTCGCGCGGCTGCGCGAGCAGGCCGATGACCGCGCGCTGACGTCCACCTTCCGCAAGAAGGCGCTGGACCGGCTCGCCGAGGAGGGCCGCGACGTCAACGACGAGAAGACGCTGCGCCTGGCCGTGGGCCGCGAGCGCAAGCTGTGGCTGAGCGGCGAGCTGGTGCGCGCGGGCATGGAGCGCGCGGCGCACTGGGGCTGGCCCAACACGTACACGTACACGAAGTCCCTGGGCGAGCAGGTCATCGCCGCCACGCCGGGCCTGCGCTACGCGATTGTCCGGCCCTCCATCGTGGAGAGCGCGCGGCACTTCCCCTTCCCCGGCTGGAACGAGGGCTTCACCACGTCCGCGCCGCTGGCCTTCGCCGGCATCAAGGGCCCGGGCGGCATCCCCGCCGGTGAGAACACCATCCTGGACATCATCCCGGTGGACCAGGTGGCGGGGGCGACGCTCGGCATCACCGCGCACTCCATCCAGGTGGAGGAGCGGCGCGTGTACCAGCTCGCGTCCGGCGACGTGAATCCGTTCTACGCCAGCCGCTCGGTGGAGCTGGTGGGCCTGTACCGCCGGCGCTACTACCGCAACCGCGAGTCGGGCAACGCGGTGCTCAACTCGCTGCGCTCGCGGCTGGAGCCGCAGCCGGTGAGCAAGCTGGAGTTCGAGCTGTTCAGCGCGCCCATGCTGGTTCGCGGCGCGAAGTTCCTGAAGAAGGCCATCGACGAGGTGCGGCCCGCCTGGGGCGCGCCCGCCGTGCAGGCCATGCTGGACAAGGCGAAGGTGTCGCTCGACGGGGTGGTGGACGGCAACGCGAGCCTCATCGCGATGACGGAGCTGTTCCTCCCCTTCCTCTACGAGAACCGCTACGTCTTCCGCTGCGACAACACGCGCTCCGTCTATGAGCGCATGGCGCACGCGGACCGGCTGAAGATTCCGTGGGACCCGGAGCACATCGACTGGCGCGCGTACTTCATGGAGACGCACCTGCCGGGCCTGGAGAAGTGGGTGTTCCCGGGCCTGGAGGAGGAGCGCGAGAAGCGCACCGTCATCCCCGCGCACAGGGATTTGCTGGAGATGTTCGAGGCGACGGTGCACGCGTACCGTCACCGGGTGGCCTTCCGCATGGTGTCGGGCGAGAAGGAGGAGCGCTTCACCTTCGGGGAGGTGCACCGCTACGCGGCGCGCGTGGGCAGCTTCCTGCTCAGCTCGGGCGTGAAGGCGGGAGACCGGGTGCTGCTGGTGTCGGAGAACCGGCCCGAGTGGGGCACGTGCTTCTTCGGCATCCTGCGCGCGGGCGCCACCATGGTGCCGGTGGACCCGGGCCTGAGCGAGGCGGAGGTCATCAACATCGCGAAGCGGGCGGAGGCGAAGGTGTGCCTCATGTCCGAGGACGCGGCGCGAGACTTCCCCGGCCTGTTCGGCGCGCTGGGGGACTCGGTCCTCATCGCGAGCCTCGCGCAGGCGATGACGGGCGACCCGGCGGCCAAGGACGACCGCATCGGCACGGTGCGCAAGTCGGCCTCGGCGGATGACCTGGCGAGCCTCATCTTCACGTCCGGCACGACGGGCACGCCCAAGGGCGTGATGCTCACGCACCGCAACTTCGCCTCGCTGGTGGCGAAGCTCGCGGGCGTGTTCGACGTGGGCGTGGGCGACGGCGTGCTGTCGGTGCTGCCCCTGCACCACACCTTCGAGTTCTCCGCGGGCTTCCTCACCCCGTTCTCGCGCGGCGCGGAAATCACGTACATCGACGAGCTGACGTCGGACCGGCTGGGCGAGGTCTTCGAGACGGGCCGCATCAGCGCGATGATTGGCGTGCCGGCCCTGTGGCAGCTCCTGCACCGCAAGATGACGCAGGAGTTCGCCAGCCGCCCGCCCATCGTCGAGCAGGCCATCAAGGCGATGATGGCCACGCACGGCGAGCTGCGGAACCGGGCGGACATCAACCTGGGCAAGCTCCTGTTCTGGCCGGTGCACCGCAAGTTCGGCGGTCGCATCAAGGTGCTGGTGTCCGGCGGCTCGGCGCTGCCCGAGGAGGTCCACAAGGCCTTCCACGAGCTGGGCTTCAACATCACGGAGGGCTACGGCCTGACGGAGGCGGCGCCGGTGCTCGCGGTGGCGAACCCGGGCAACAAGCGCACGCCGGGCTCGGTGGGCAAGCCGCTCACAGGCGTCGAGGTGAGAATCCTCAACCCGGACAACGACGGCATCGGCGAGGTGCTGGCCAAGGGCCCCAACGTGATGGCGGGCTACTTCGGGGACCGCGAGGCGACGGAGGCCGTCCTCAAGGAGGGCTGGCTGCACACCGGAGACCTGGGCCGGCTGGACGCCGAGGGGCGGCTGTACCTGGTGGGCCGCGCCAAGGACGTCATCATCGACCACAACGGGAAGAACATCTACCCGGACGAGCTCGAGGAGCTGTACCAGGAGCACCCGCACATCAAGGAGCTGTCCGTCGTCGGCCTGCCCGACGAGGCGGGCGGCGAGAAGGTGGCGTGTCTGTGCGTGCCGGACTACGGCGAGCGTCCCCGCGAGGAGGTGCGCCGCGAGCTGGAGGAGCACTTCCGCAAGACGGGCGCGGGCATGCCCTTCTACCGTCGCGCGAAGGTGCTGCGCTTCTGGGATGGCGAGCTGCCGCGCACCTCCACGCGCAAGGTGAAGCGCAAGCTGGTGGTGGAGGAGCTGCAGCGGCTGGAGCGCATGGCGGCCTCGGCCACCAAGGCGCGCGAGAAGGTGTCCGCCGCGACGACGACGACGACGGGCGGCGTGGCCGACTGGCTCTTCCCGCTCATCGCCGAGGTGAGCCACAAGCCGGTGTCGAGCGTGCGGCCGGAGACGCAGCTGACGGGCGAGCTGGGCTTCGACTCGCTGATGCTCACGGAGCTGTCCTCCGCCTTGGAGGCGGCGGGAGTGCCGCTGCCGGCCATCGATGATTTGACGCAGGTGCAGACGGTGGAGGACCTGCGCAAGCTGGTGGTGGCCTCCGGGAAGCGCCCTTCGGCGGAGACGCGGGCGAAGGACATCTCCAAGCAGAACGCGAAGGCGGAGGAGGTGGAGATTCCGGTGCCGGACGTCGTCGCGGACGTGGGCCGGCAGCTGCTCTCCTTCGGGCAGAAGGTGCTCTACGGCGGCGTGTTCGACGTGAAGGTGACGGGCCGTCCCTTCATCCCGATGAACCGCAACTTCCTGGTCATCGCCAACCACGCCAGCCACCTGGACGCGGGCCTGGTGCGGGTGGTGCTGGAGGAGCAGGGAGACCGGCTGGTGTCGCTGGCCGCGCGCGACTACTTCTTCGACACGCCGCTCAAGCGCGCCTGGTTCGAGAACTTCACCAACCTGGTGCCGATTGAACGCCATGGCTCGCTGCGCGAGTCGCTGCGTCAGGCCGGCGAGGCGCTGCGCCAGGGCTTCAACGTCCTCATCTTCCCGGAGGGCACGCGCTCGCCCACCGGCGAGCTGCAGGAGTTCAAGTCCACGCTGGGCTACCTGGCGCTGACGTACCGGGTGGACGTGCTGCCGCTGTACATCCACGGGGCGTTCGACGCGCTGCCCAAGGGCAGCGTGTTCCCCAAGTCGAAGGACCTGAAGGTGAGCATCGGTCCCGCGCTGGGCCACGAGGCGCTGCGCGCGCGCACGCAGGGCATGGCGCGCTCGGAGAGCTACCGCTACGCCACGCGCATCGCCGAGGACGCGGTGCGGGAGCTGCGCGACGGACGGGTGCTGCACCTGGACGCGCCTCCTTCGGTGGACGTGCAGGTCATGCCCGCGCATGACGCGCCGGGAGGGAAGAACTCGTGAAGCTGCTGGTGACGGGAGGCACGGGGTTCCTCGGCGCGCATCTGGTGCCGAAGCTGGTGGCGGCCGGGCACACGGTGCGCCTCATCGGGCGCTCGCGTCCGACGGGGCCGGCCTACGAGGGCACCGAGTACGTCGCGGGGGACCTGAAGGACCGGGACGCGGTGCGCCGCGCGCTCGACGGCGTGGAGGGCCTGTACCACCTGGCCGGGCTCGTCTCCTTCCAGCCGAAGGACGCGCGCAAGATGTTCGAACTGCACGTGGACAGCACGCGGGAGCTCCTGCGTGACGTGCGCGAGGCGGGCGTGAAGCGCGTGGTGCTCGCGTCCACCTCCGGCACCACGGCGGTGTCGAAGGAGGAGGCGGTGCTCGACGAGTCCGCCGACTACCCGCTCACGGTGGTGGCGCGCTGGCCGTACTACCTGTCCAAGATTTACGAAGAGAAGCTGTCGCTGGAGTACTGCCGCAAGCACGCGATTCCGCTCGTGGTGCTCAACCCCAGCCTGCTGATGGGGCCCGGGGATGACCGGCTGTCGTCCACGTGGACGGTGGTGAAGTTCCTCAACCGGGAGATTCCGGCGATGCCGGGTGGCGGTATGTCCTTCGTGGACGTGCGCGACGCTGCGGACGCGTTCCTCCAGGCGCTCACGCGGGGTGAGGTGTACGGCCGCCACCTGATGGGCGTGAACATGACGATGACGGAGTTCTTCCACCGTCTCGAGCGCCTCACGGGTGTCGCGGCGCCCCGGCTCAAGCTGCCCAAGCAGGTGAACATCCTGGGTGGCCACCTGCTGGAGCGCTGGGCGAAGGTGCGTGGCACGCCCGCGCCGCTGGACCCGCAGGAAGTGGAGATTGGCGAGCACTACTTCTGGCTGGACGCCGCCAAGGCCGAGGCCGAGCTGGGCTTCCGCGCGCGGGATGCGCAGGAGACGCTCGCGGACACGGTGAAGCACATCTACGCGAAGCTGCCTCCTGGAAGCCTGCCCGGCACCAAGGGTCGCCTCGGCGAGCTGCGCGACGGGACCTGAGCAACACTCGATATGGGCCGGGACACGGGGCCCGTATCGAGACCCGGGGCCGTGCACGGCTCACGCACCGTCCCCCAGGGTGAGCCGCACCGACGCGCGCGAGTGATGCCGCCCCGAGAGCGCACCTCGTGGGTACGCCCGCCTCGCGCATCCATCCGGGTCCTTGCGCGAGCCTCTCGCACCATCGGGATGAGCGCGCCCCACCTCACGCATCCATCCGGGTCCTTGCGCGAGCAGCTCGCGCCATCGAGATGAGCGCGCCCCACCTCGCGCATCCATCCGGGTCCTTGCGCGAGCAGCTCGCGCCATCGAGATGAGACGCGCTCCCCTGGAATGGTCCCGGAGCCCCCTGCCCTCTCAGTGCTGTCCCGCGCGCACGTGCTTGAGCGTCACCGCCGCGAGCACCGCGAGCGTCGCGAAGACGACCACGCCCAGCCCCGCCGCGATGTTGATGCCTTGCGTGAAGGACTCCCGCGCGGGCGCGAGCACCGCGTCGCGCAGTTCCGCGGGGAGCGCGGAGGTCGACGTCACGGCGCCGATGATGCTCTCCCGCACGCTGGCCGCGACGGTGTCCGGAACTCCCGCCGGCACCGCGTCCGCCATGTTCCGCCGGTAGATGGCGGTGGCGAAGCTGCCCAGGATGGCCACGCCCAGCGCCACACCGAGCTCGTTCGCCGTCTCCGACGTGGACGCGGCCGAGCCCGCCTTCTCTGGCGGCACCGAGCCCACCACCAGGTCCGTCCCCAGCACCGCCATGGGCGCGAGTCCCATCGTCACGATGACCGAGCCGATGACCAGCACGACGGGCCCACCCACGCTGTCCACCTGGGACATCACCAGGTAGCCCACGCTGGAGAGCGCCAGTCCCGCCGCCATGACGTAGCCCGGCCGCATGCGGCGCACGACGAAGGGCCCCAGCGACGAGCCCACCATCATCCCCAGCATCTGCGGCACCATCCACATCCCCGCCTCCAGCGGCGTGCGCCCCGCCACCATCTGGAGATAGAGCGGCACCAGCAACCCCATCCCGCCGGTGACGATGGCCACCAGCAGCAGGATGAGCAGCGTGGCGCTGAACGCACGATTGGCGAACAGCCTCGGGTCCAGCAGCGGGTGCTCCAGCGTCAGCTGCCGCCGCACGAACACCACACCCATCCCCAGCCCCACCACCAACGCGACGAAGGCCTCCACCTGCCAGCCGTGCCGCGCCAGCTCCTTGATGCCGTAGATGGTCGGGAGGATGGCCGCGAGCGACAACACCACGCTCGTCAGCTCCAGCCTCCCCGCCGAGGCATCCCGGTACTCGGGCAGCAGCACGGGCGCCGTCAGGAGCAGCACCACCATCACCGGCACGCCCAACAGCAGCGCCGCGCCCCACCAGAAGTGCTCCAGCATCCAGCCCCCGAGCAGCGGCGCGATGACCATGCCGATGAGGAAGCAGTTGAGCCATACGGCGATGGCCACCGAGCGCTGGCCCGGCGCCTGGAACATGTTGCTGATGAGCGCCAGCGTGGAGGGCATCAGCGTGGCCCCCGCGATGCCCAGCGCCGCGCGCGCCGCGATGAGCATCTCCGGGCTGCGCGAGTACGCCGCCACCACCGACGCCACGCAGAACCCCGCGGCGCCCACCAAGAGCAGCTTGCGCCGGCCGATGCGGTCCCCCAGCGTGCCCATCGTCACGAGCAGCCCGGAGAGCATGAAGCCGTAGATGTCCATGATCCACAGCTGCTGCGTGCTGCTCGCGCCCAATTGGGAGCTGAGCTGCGGCAGGGCCAGGTACAGCACCGTCACATCCACCGAGATGAGCAGCGTGGGCAGCACGAGCACCGCCAGCCCCGTCCACTCCCGCCGTCCCGCCCGCGCGGGCACCGGGCTCGCCAGGTCCTGCTCCGTCGTCAGCATCGTGGGTCCCCCCGCTCTCGCGGCGAAGCGCTGCCTCGGGATGCCCCAGGTCGGCGCCGAGCCCGCCGACGGCCACGTCGCCCACTCCTGACAACACACCCCTGGCGGCCCGGACACGAGCGCGCCTCTTCCATGTCCTGTCGATTCAGTCGGGACCGCGCCGTCACGGAGGGGGCCTCGGGAGAGGAGGCCGTCCGCTCCGGAGGCTAGCGGCCCACCGTCTGGCGGGCGCGCTCCACCATCCGCCCCGCCCAGGGCTCCGAGCGGTGGCTCCACACCCAGGCCGCACCGAGGAAGCTCAAGCCGAGCAGCACGAGCACCAGCCGCGCGAGCACCGAGGGCCCCGCCTCAGCCTGCGCCATGCTCAGCCCACCACCTTGTTACGGCCGGTCTTCTTCGCCTTGTAGAGGTTGGCGTCCGCGACCTTGATGAAGTGCGTGGGCTCCGTCATGTCGCCGGTCATCTCCGCCACGCCGATGGAGATGGTCACCGGAATCTCCTTCTCGTCGTAGACGAACGCCTTCTCCGCGATGAGCTTGCGAATCTTCTCCGCGAACAGGCGCGCCTTGTCCGGCCCGTCCTCGGGGATGACCACGGCGAACTCCTCGCCGCCGTAGCGCGCGAAGCACTGCTCGCGGCGCACCAGCCGCTTGACGGACTGGGCCAGCTCCCGCAGCACGTAGTCCCCGGCCAGGTGCCCGTGGACGTCGTTGATCTGCTTGAAGTGGTCGATGTCGAACATCATCAGCGACAACGTGCCCTTGTACCGGCTGGAGCGCCCCATCTCCCGCTCGAGGTACTCGAGGAAGAAGCGCTTGTTGTTCACGCCGGTGAGGCCGTCCGCGATGGTCAGCGTGTAGATGGTCTCGTGGTACTGGGTCTCGATGTTGTCGCCATCGAGGAACTTGAAGATGGAGCCGCCGACCTTGATGAGGTCGCCGCTGCGCAAGGGCTGGGCCTGGAGCACTTCCTGGTCGTTCAGGTAGGTGCCGTTGGTGGAGCCCAGATCCTCCACCAGCATCTTCCCGCCCCGCCCCAGCACGCGGGCGTGCCGGCGGGAGACGTTGTCCAGGTCCACCACGATGTGGTTGTGCTGGTCCCGGCCAATGGTCAGCTCGGAGTCGTCGACAAGGTACTTCTTGCCGAGCTCCGGGCCGTGGATCTGCACGAGGCAGCACTCGGTGCTGCGCTCCGGGCGCAGATCCAGGGAGGAAATCTTGGTGACGCGCGTTTCGTCGCCTGACATCGCCGCCAAGGCTAGCACGACCCCGTTTTCGGAAGCCAAGCAACCCAGGTGGGAACCGTGCTTCCCGGCGTCCTGCCGGAGCCCCGGGGGCGCCGATGTCCCACATCTGGCGAGTCCGGCCCGGTGAAGAGGACGTGGGCGGGCGGTTGGGCACTCAACGAAGGCAGCCGAGCAGGCCTCGGCGCCCTTGTCGCCCGAGGGGGGCGGACTAACGTCCGGCCCACCTATGTCCAAAGTCCTGGCGATGATTCTTGCGGGCGGCGCTGGCACGCGCCTGGAGCCCCTCACCCGTGAGCGGGCCAAGCCCGCCGTCCCCTTCGGGGGGCGCTACCGCATCATCGATTTCGCCCTGTCGAACTTCACCAACTCCGGCGTCTACCGCGTCAAGGTCCTGACCCAGTACAAGAGCGACTCGCTCAACAACCACCTGTCCCGCGCCTGGCGGATGTCGGCCTTCCTGGGCCACTACGTGGAAGCCGTGCCCGCGCAGATGCGGACCGGCGTGGACTGGTACAAGGGCAGCGCGGACGCCATCTACCAGAACCTCAACATCATCACCGACGAGGAGCCCGACTTCATCTTCGTCTTCGGCGCGGACCACGTGTACCGGATGGACACGCGGCAGATGCTCGACTTCCACGTGTCCAAGCGCGCCGCGTGCACGGTGGCCGCCATCCCCGTGCCCATCGAGCAGGGCCGCGAGTTCGGCATCATCGACGTGGGCCCCGACGGGCGCATGCGCCAGTTCCTGGAGAAGCCCAAGGACCCGCCGCCCATGCCGGGCAACCCGAAGATGTGCCTGGCCTCCATGGGCAACTACCTCTTCACCACGGAGGTCCTGGTGCAGGAGGTGGTGCGTGACGCCGCCAACGAGGCGAGCGCGCACGACTTCGGCAAGTCCATCATCAGCGAGCTCTACAAGTACGCGCCGGTGTACGTGTACGACTTCGCCACCAACGAGATTGCCGGGCAGGAGCCCAAGGAGCGCGGCTACTGGCGGGACGTGGGGAACATCGACGTGTACTACCAGTCCAACATGGAGCTGGTGGAGGTGGACCCCATCTTCAACCTCTACAACGACCGCTGGCCCATCCACACGCAGGCCAACAACTACCCGCCGGCCAAGTTCGTGTTCGCGGACCAGGACAACCAGCGGGTCGGCCACGCCACGGACTCGCTCATCGCCGAGGGCTGCATCATCTCCGGCGGCAAGGTGAACCGCTCCGTGCTGTCCCCGAAGGTGCGCGTCAACTCCTACTCGGAGGTGGAGGCGTCCATCCTCTTCGAGAACGTCACCATCGGCCGCAGAAGCCGCATCCGCAAGGCCATCATCGACAAGAACGTGGAGATTCCGCCGGGCACGACGATTGGCTACGACCCGGTGGAGGACAAGCGGCGCTTCCACGTCACGCCGGATGGCGTGGTGGTGATTCCCAAGGGCATGAAGGTGACGTGAGGCGGCCATGGGCGCGTCGGGCGGGCTCCACCTTCGGCCAGCACGGGACTCGGACCGGCGCGCCCTGTGGCGCGTCCACACCGAGGCGGTGGGGACGTTGTGTCAGGGCGTCTATGCGCCCGACGAGCTGAGCACCTGGGTGCGGCTGTTGCGGCCGGAGGGCTATCTGCGCCCGGACCGGCCGCGCACCGTGCTGGTGGCGGAGCGCGACCGGCGGCTGGTGGGCTTCGGCCAGCTGGACTCGCTCAACGGGGAGCTGGAGGCGCTGTATGTGCTTCCGGACCAGGTGGGCCACGGCGTGGGCACCCACCTGCTCGCCGCGCTGGAGTCGGTGGCCTGGGGCGGAGGGAGTCCCCAGGTGGGCCTGGACGCGAGCCTCAACGCGGAGGACTTCTACCGTCACCGGGGCTACGTGTCGCTGCACGAGGCGCGGCGGCCCCTGACGGCGCGGGTGCAGCTGGCCTGCGTGCGGATGCAGAAGCGCAGGCCCGTGCTCCCGACGCGCCGTGGGGCCACCACGGCAGCGCCCGCGCCTATCTGAAGGCGGCCTTCACCTCGGGCTTGAAGAGCACCACCAGGGCCCAGATGCTGATGGGGAGCGCCAGGCAGCCACAGGTGCCACAGCATGGCACCAGTGACGCGAAGCAGCCGGCCACCGCGAGCCCCCAGTTCTGGAGCTTCTTCATCATCAGCGCGCCGAAGAAGGCGAGCGCGTTGAGGAGGATGACGGGGCCGTACCACATGAGCCGGCCCGCGAAGGAGCTGGTGGAGGTGAGCAGGGCGCGGTTCTGCTCCAGGGCGTCCTGATAGGGCGCGAGCGCCGGGTTGTTGAAGAGCTGCTCCAGGTCGTCCGGATTCACCGGCGACAGCAGGCTGACGATGGCCCACAGCAGGCTCACGCCGGCCAGCACCATGAGCAGGATGGCCGGAACCGACACGGCGTCCTTGGGGTTGGAGCGAGGAAAGCCGTCTCCCGCGGGAGCTCCGTAGGTGTTCTCCATGTCCTTGTCTCTCCCTTGATGCGTGAAGGGTGGGCCCGGGCCCACGCGCGTGGGGCGCATTCCAGCCAGGGGACGGGGCGTGGACCAAGGAAAATGGCACGCCGTCGTCCCCGGGCTGTCGTTGTAGCTCAGGCCTTGAAGGTGAGCAGCGGGGCCAGCCGGGCCACTTCGCGGACGATGCCGGCCTCCACCTGGGAGTCCACCACCGGACGGATGGGCTTGTAGGCGGCGGGGGCCTCCTCCACGCGGCGCTCGGCGCGCAGGGAGATGCAGTCCACGCCGGACAGGCCCAGCGCGGCCTCGCTGTGGTCCGCTCCGCCGCGCGACATGGAGAAGCGCGAGCGGGCGCGGCCCGCCCCGTGCGACGCGGACTCGAGCGAGCGCGCGTCGCCGCACCCCACCATGAGGAAGGACGTGGCGCCCATGGAGCCGGGGATGATGACGGGCTGTCCGTCGCCCGCGGGGCAGGCCCCCTTGCGCGCCAGCCACCCGCCCTCGTACGGGAGCGTGAGGTTGTGGGGCACGTCGTAGACGAGCGGCGCCTCCACGTCCCCGAACAGCTCGCGCAGCGTCTGGCGCAACAGCTCCGCGAGCAGCAGCCGGTTGAGGAAGGCGTAGTTGGCGGCGGTGGCCTCGGCCTCCAGGTAGCCGGCGACGAGCGCCTCGTCGGCGAGCGGGAGGATGCCGCTCTCCGGGAAGGGCGCGCCCTGGGGCCAGGCCTTGCGCGTGCGCTCCCGCCAGGCCACGCCCACGTGCTTGCCCACGTCCCGGCTGCCCGAGTGAATCATGAACGCGAGCTGGCCTTCGCGCACGCCCCACGCCCAGGCCCGCGCGCGGTCCTCGACGGCCTCCACGCGCTGCACCTCGACGAAGTGGTTGCCTCCGCCGATGGTGGCCAGGCCCGCGTCGCGCACCACGCCCTCGCGGGTGAGCGCGTCCGGTGCCCAGGTCGGGTCGCCGTGCAGCGCGCCGCCCAGGTGGATGCGGTCCACCTCCGCGTCGAGCTGCGCCAGGTCCGCGGTGCGAGCGCAGCCCAGCGGCGTGTCCAGCGTCTCCAGCAGCCAGCCGGGGAGGCCGTCACGCAGGAGCGCGGTGGAGGCGCGCGAGGACATGGCGACGTCCCGCGTGCCGAAGAAGTAGTGGCCCTTCATGCGCTCGACGAAGTCGTCCCGGCGGGAGAGGAAGTCCTCCACCGACAGGTCGGCGACGTGCAGGCGCATGCCGCAGTTGATGTCGGTGCCCACGGCGCCGGGGACGACGAGCCCCCGCGTGTGCAGCACCGAGCCGATGGCCACGCCGGAGTCACCCGGGTGGAAGTCGGGGGTGGCGCGCACGCGGAGGACCTCTCCGCCGCCCGGGTGCTTCAGGGCCGCGAGGTGCGCGAGTTGTTGGAAGGCCTTGCCCTCGACGGGCAGGTCCGGGGGGAGGAGCACCTCGGCGGGCGGCGCGTTCGCGTCACCCAGGAGGCGCACGGAGTAGAGGCGACCGTCATAGGTCACCTCGAGCCCCTCGCGGGCAAGCGCCCGCAGGAGCCGATTCAGTTTCGGCTGCATGACCAACTCGGGAATGCCCCGAGGGCTCGCGTACGAGCGCCCCGGGGGGACGTGGCGGAGGAGATGGTGGACCTTGGGTCAGCAGCCGCGGTCGCCGGACGGCCCGAAGGCCATCCTCAGCGCGCAGGGACGCCGTGGGTCCACGAACCTGACGATGTCCCTCGCCCGGGCGCTACTACGTCGCGCCGGACAGGCCCCCGTCCACGTTGATGGCCGCGCCGCTGATGTAGCCACCGCGCGGCGACAGCAGGAAGGCCACCACGTCGGCGAACTCGTCCGCGCGGCCCACGCGCCCCAGGGGGATGCCCGCGTTGCGCGCCATCTCCGTCTGGAACGTCTCCACCGGCTTGCCCAGCTCCTGCGCCCGGCGCACCCACTGGCCGCTCTCGATGATGCCCACCAGCACCGCGTTGACGCGGATGTTGCGCGGCCCCAGCTCCTTCGACAGCGCCTTGGTGAGCGCCAGGCCCGCCGCGCGCGACACCGACGACGGCGTGGACTGCGCGCCCGGCGTCTTCGCCCCAATCGCCAGCACGTTGACGATGGCGCCACCACCCGCCTCGCTCAGCAGTGGCAACACATGGCGCGACGCGCGCACGGCCGCGAACAGCTTGAGCTGGAGGTCCGCTTCCCACTCCGCGTCCGACACCGACGCGAAGGGCCGGGCCGCCGCGGTGCCGGCGTTGTTCACCAGCGCGTCCACCCGGCCCCACCGCGCATGCGCGGCGTCGACGAAGTGCTCCACCTCCCACGCCCTGGACACGTCCGCCTGCACCGCGAGCACGTCCCCGCCCTCGGCCCTGAGCGCCTCGGCCGTGGCCGCCAGCCGCTCCGCGCCCCGGGCACAGAGGGCCACCTTCGCCCCCTCGCGCACGAGCCGCCGGGCCACCGCCGCCCCCAGCCCGTCCGAGCCCCCCGTCACCAGCACCACCTTGCCACCCAGCTCCAGGTCCATGTGCGCCTCCGTCCCGGGCCATGACACCAGGAGGCCCGGGAGGGAGCCACCTGCCTGGCCACCGACGCGCGGCCGATGACGCCGCGCGCATGGTGGAGGCTACGCCATCACGCCGGCTGCTTCACCGGCACATGCCGCTTCTTGTCGAAGGCCACCAACGTGTTGGCGATCTCCTCGTTCACCAGCCGCAGCATGTCCTGCTTCTCCCGGAACGGGAGGAAGGCGCTCTTGAAGCCGGAGACGATGATGGTCGCCAGGTCGTCCAGCGACAGCCCCAGCTCCTTGTGCGCCACCCACAGCTCCTTCGTCACCGTGGTGTCGGTGATGAGGCGGTTGTCGGTGTTGATGGTCACCCGCAGGCCGTAGTCGAAGTAGAACTTCAGCGGGTGCGCCTGGAGGCTGGACACCGCGCCCGTCTGCACGTTGGACGTGGGGCAGACCTCCAGCGGAATCCGGTGGTCGTTGACGTAGTTGAGCAGGTCCCCGTCCTCGCGCAGCCGCGTGCCGTGGCCGATGCGGTGCGAGCCCAGGTTGTGGATGGCCTGGGAGATGGACTCGGGGCCGTACGCCTCACCGGCGTGCGCGGTGCAGTTGACGTTGTTCTTGAGGATGAGCTGGAAGGCGTCCTTGTGGTCCTTGGCGGGGAAGCTCGCCTCGGCGCCGGCCAGGTCGAAGCCGATGACGCCCCGGTTCTTGTAGGCCACCGACAGCTCCGCCAGCCGCATGGACGTCTGCGGGTTGATGTGGCGGATGCCGCAGACGATGACGCCGCACTTGATGCCCGTCTCGCGCTTGGCCACGCGCAGGCCCTCGAGCACCGAGTCGATGACCGTGGTCATCTTCAGGCCCTTCTGCAGGTGCAGCGCGGGCGAGTAGCGCACCTCCAGCCAGCGCACGTTCTCCGCCGCCGCGTCCACCGCCAGCTCGTACGCCGCGCGGTAGAGCGCGTCCGCCGTCTGGAGCACCGAGAGCGTCACGTCGAACGCGACCAGGTACTCCTCCAGGCTCTTGCACACCTCACCCATGTGGATGGCGCGCGCCAGGCCGTCCTCGGTGTCCGCGGGCAGCTTCACCTTCTGCTGCTCGGCCAGCTCGAGGATGGTCTTCACCCGCATGGAGCCATCCAGGTGGCAATGCAGGTCCGTCTTGGGGAGCGCGTGCAGCAGCTCCTCCGTCACCGCCAGCGTGGGGGGCGGGACGAAGTCCGTCCGCCGGGCTCCAGAAGGGATGCCGGTGGCGCTGGGAATCTCGTCGTCACGAATCGTAGGCATGGTCGAATTTCCTTCCTTACGCCATCCTCCAAACCATGTCGCCCCGCGCGTGTCCATGCAGGCACACCCTCCTCGCCCTGGCCCTGACATTGGTGTCGGCCGCGGGGTGTCGAGAACCCGCGCAGACGGCTTTCCGGTACTCCACGGATGCATCCTCCCGCGCGGGCCTGACGCCGCTGTCCGACGGGGTCCTCACCGGCAACGAGGCCGGCGCCGTGGTGCGCCTGGACCGGACGGGCACCCTGCAATGGCGGGTGGCCCTGGGCCGCGAGGTGGCCACGCGCCCCGTCGTCGCGGGTGACAGCGTCATCGCCGGGACGGTCGCCGGAGACCTGGTGTCCCTCTCCCTGGCGGACGGCTCGGAGCGCTGGCGGCTCACCGGTGAGCCCCCCGTCCTGACCCCCCTCGTCGTGGCTCCGGACGGGCAGTCCCTCTTCGTGGTGGCCCCGGATGGCGCGGTGCGTTCGCTGGCGGTGGACACCGGGAAGGTCCGCTGGAGGACCCCCGCGCCCAAGTCCGCCGAGCCCCCGCCGGAGTCGGGCCGAGGCCTCCCCGCGCCAGTGCTGGCCGACGGACGGCTCGTCGTCGCGCTCGTCGGCGCGGGCCTCGTGGCCCTGTCCGTGGCGGACGGCGCCACGCTCTGGCGGCAGGCCACGGAGGACGTGCTCGGCCTGGAGGCGGAGGGTGACGTCCTGTTCCTCGGCACGAAGGCGTCCCAGGTCCGGGCCCTCCGCGCGAAGGACGGCGGGATGCTCTGGGAGAAGACCGTGGCGGACTCGCTCACGGGCCCGCCGTCCCTGGCGCTGGGCATGTTGTGGGTGGGGGCTCGGACGCAGGACGCGCCGGTGCTGGTGGGACTGTCTCCGTCGGACGGGAAGGAGCTGGCGCGCATGGGGCTGCCCGACCCGCTCACCACGCGCGTGGCCGAGGCCATCGGGGAGCTGCTCCTGGTGCCCACGCAGGGACGGCAGGGGCGACTGGTGGCGCTCAAGCGTCCGACGTGGGAGCGCGCGTTCTCCCTGCGCACCGACACGGCGCTGCGCTCGCCGCCGGTGGTCCAGGGGGACCAGGTGTTCGTGCTCGGACAGGACGGGCGGGTGCTGTCCTGGAAGCTGCGCCCGCTCGAGAACAGTCCCTGAGGCGAACCGTGTCCGTCAGGCGCCTTTGGGCCCGCGCGTCCTTACCGGAATCCGCGCCCGTCCGACGAGGCCTTACACGCTCAGGACTCTGCTGGTTCGAATCCAGCCCCCTCCACTCACGTGGAGGGGTAGCCAAATGGTAAAGGCACCAGATTAAAAACCTGGCAGTCGACCCTCATGGCTTCCTCACTCGGGCGCGGACTGCCCCACCCCGCTACCCTGGCATCAGGAAGCGGGCGATGACGCGCTTGAGGCCCACGGCGCCGCCGAACTCCACCGTCACCTTCGCGTTGGGCCCCGTGCCGTCCGCGGCGACGATGCGGCCCACGCCGAACTGCTCGTGCCGCACGCGCATGCCGCGCACGTCGCCGCTCACCCCGTCCATGTCCGACGCCTGTGAGTAGGAGCGGTCGATGCGCGGACCGTCGTCCTCGTCCCAGGTCCGCTTGCGCGGCGCCGCCATGGGAGCGGGCCGGGGCGGCTCCGGGATGTCCTGCTCGCTGATGCCGAACAGCTTGGGAGGCACGTCGCGCAGGAAGCGGCTGGGCGGGTTGTAGCGCAGCTCACCGAACAGCGAGCGGCACTGCGCCAGGCTCACGAAGAGCCGCTTGCGCGCGCGAGTGAAGCCCACGTAGCAGAGCCGCCGCTCCTCGGCCATCTCCTCGCCGTTGTCCGGGTCCTCGCCCTTGAGCGCGCGCGAGTGCGGGAAGACGCCGTCCTCCAGCCCCGTGAGGAACACCGCGTCGAACTCCAGGCCCTTCGCCGCGTGCAGCGTCATCAGCGCCACCCGACCCTCGCCCACCTCCGCGTCCGCGTCGCCCACCAGCGAAATCTGCTCGAGGAACGCCTGCAGCGGGGGCGTGTCCGCCGACAGGGGCGCCGCGTCCACCTCCGGAGGCACCTCGACCTGAGGCCCGGACGCCGCGGCCACCGCCGCCGCGGCGCGGTTCAGGTCGAACTCCTGCGCGGCGCCCAGGAACTCGCGAAGGTTCTCCGCCCGCGTCGTCGACTCGTCGCTGCCCTCGGCGACCAGCGTCTCCACCAGCTTCGTCTCGCGGAGCATCTCGTCCACCGCGCTCGCCGCGTCCGTCGTCCCCTGCGCGTAGCGGTGCAGGGACTCCAACAGCCCGTGGAAGGTGCGCAGCCGCTTCACCGCGGTGGTGTTGAGCGCGGGGATGAGCCCGGGCTCGGCGAGCACCTCGTAGAGGCTCTGGTTGCGGGTGTTCGCGTGGTCCACCACCCGCTCCACCGTGGTGTCGCCGATGCCGCGCGCCGGCGTGTTGATGATGCGCAAGAGGTCCGCGTCCGAGCGCGGGTTCACCATCAGCCGCAGGTACGCGGAGGCGTCCCGCACCTCGGCCCGGTCATAGAAGCTGCGCCCGCTCACCAGCGTGTACGGCACGCGCGCCAGCCGCAGCGCCTCCTCCAGCACGCGGCTCTGCGCATTGACGCGGTAGAACACCGCCATGCTGGAGAACTTGATGAAGCCCTCCCGCTGGAGCGCGAGAATCTGCCGCGCGACCTCCTGCGCCTCCATCCGCTCGTCGCGGTTGAGCATCAGCTGGAGCGTCTGGCCCGCGGGCCGGTCCGACCACAGCTTCTTCTCCATCCGGCGCGTGTTCTTCCGGATGACCTCGTAGGCCGCGTCCAGGATGTTGCGGTCCGAGCGGTAGTTCTGCTCGAGCTTCACCACCTTGGCGCCGGGGTACTCGCGCGGGAAGTTGAGGATGTTGTCCACGTCCGCGCCGCGCCAGCGGTAGATGGACTGGTCGTCGTCACCGACGACGACCAGGTTCGCCGAGGGCGGCGGCGCCAGCTGCTTGAGCAGCGCGTACTGCACGGGGTTGGTGTCCTGGAACTCGTCCACCAGCACGTGGTGGAAGCGCCGACGGTAGTTCTCCAGCACCTCCGGCCGCTTGCGGAAGAGCGTCACCAGCAAGAGCAGCAGGTCCCCGAAGTCCACCGCGTTGGCCGCGCGCAGGCGCTCCTGGTACGCGTGGTAGACGCGCTGGACGAGCAGCCCGCGCTCGTCACCCGGCTCCACCTCCATGTCCTCGGGCAGCCGGGCCTGGTTCTTCTCCTGGTCGATGCGGCTCAGGATTTCGCGCGGCTGCATGGACTGCTCCAGCCCCGCCTCGCGCATGGCGCGCTTGACGACGTTGAGCTGGTCACCGTCGTCGTAGATGACGAACGAGCGGGTGAGCCCCACGTGCTCCGCCTCCCGGCGCAGAATCATGGCCGCCGAGGAGTGGAACGTGCTCACCACCAGGTCGTTCGCCTGACGCCCCAGCAGCTGCACCAGGCGCTCGCGCATCTCGCGCGCCGCCTTGTTGGTGAAGGTGACGGCGAGGATGCGCCAGGGGAACACCTCGTGGACCTTCACCAGGTACGCCACCCGGCGGGTGATGACGCGCGTCTTGCCGCTGCCCGCGCCCGACAGGACGAGGAGCGGGCCGCCGTGGTGCAGCACGGCCTCGCGCTGGGGGTCATTCAGGTCTTCGAGGAGGGCGGATTCGTGGGCGTTCACGGGCGACTCGGGGGGAGCCCCTGCTTCTAACGTCTTTCACCGTCCGGTGGGCGTCCTTCCGCACCCCCTGGCACGCCCGGCCGGTCCCTCGGGCGCCGAGGCTCGGGTATATAGGGCCAGACATCATGTCCGACGCCCCCTCCGTCCCCCCGGCGAAGCCCTCCCAGGCCGCGCTGGACCGCTACGCCGAGCTGTTCAACCAGAGCCTCACCCTGCGCCACTTCGGCGCCCAGGTCGCCTTCCCGGAGGGCCGCAAGGTGGTGGTCACCATCCCCGAGCTCAAGCCCGAACACCGCGGCGGCGTGGGCAGCGCCGCGGCCGTCAACGGCGGCATCCTCGCCGCCCTCTTCGACTACGCCATCGGCACCAGCGGCGCGCTGGTGGACCCGTCCAGGAGATGCGCCACCGTGCAGCTCTCCATGAGCTTCCAGCGCCCCGTCACCGGCGACCACCTGCGCGTGGAGGCCGAAGTCGACAGCCAGGGCCTCACCCTGCTGTTCGCCACCGCCCGCGTCTACGACAGCGAGAACCGCGTCTGCGGCCAGTGCCAGGGCGTCGTCCGCCTCTCCAACCTCCCCTGGCCCTCGGGGGAAAGCCCCGCCGCGAACTGACCTTTGGCCACCCCTCCGCACATCCTGCTGGCGCCCGGCGATATGTCCGCCACGGACGTACGTTCCCCGGAGACCGGGGAGCGGCCAGAGCCCCCAGACGCAGCAGAGCGACGGGAAGACGGCATGAGTGCAGCCGTGCAGGGCCTGCGGATGACGACGGTTCGACTAGCGAGGGAAGCCGAGGAGCCGATGGAGGCGGCGCGCGGGGCGGACGAGGAGGTCCTGGCGCGCAAGGCGCTCGCCGGCGACCGGTCTGCCTGGGACGCGTTGGTTGCGCGCCACCACCGCCGCGTCGTGGTATCGCTCCTGGCCCGGGGCGTCCGGGTGGACCGGGCCCACGAGCTCGCCCAGGAGACGTGGGCGAGGCTCATCCAACAACAGCAGCGTGGGCTGCTGACGGAGCTGCGCCTGCCCAACCTCGCCCTCACCCAGGCGGCCTTCCTGGCCGCGGACGATGCCCGCCGGGCCCGGCGAGAGTCCATCTCCGGGGCGGTGGAGGAACTGCCCGAGCGTCAGCATCCGGTGGACCCGGCCGTGTCCGCCGAGCGTCGCCTGCTGTCCGAGGAACAACTGTCCCGCGCCCATGCCGCGCTCGCCCAGGTGTCGCCGAGCGCGCGGAGCGTCTTCCTCCTGGCCTGTGACGGCCAGGAGCTACCCCATGCCGAAGTCGCCGCGAAAGTCGGACTCTCCGTCCAGCGCGTGCGGCAGATCCTGTGCGAGGTGCGCAAGAAGCTGCGCTCCGCGCTCGAGGAGGAGACCCATGCTTAAGCCCCACCTGACCCGCGACTCCGCGGAGCAGTACATCCTGGGCGCGCTCGCCCCGGAGAAGGCGGCGGCGTTGGAGGCCCACACGCTGGAGTGTGAGCCTTGCGCCCTGCTGCTGCAGGAAGAGGCGCTCCTGTCCGAACAGCTCAACGAGGTCGCCCAGGACTGGAGCGTCCGCGAGGAGCGCGTGGCGCGTCCCGCGCGCTGGCACGCGCGCCGCGCGGCCGCGGGCGTCGCCATCGCGGCCCTGGCGGCCTCGCTGGCCCTGGTGCTGCTGCCCGGGGGCAAGGCCACGCAGTCGCGGGAGCTGGAACCCGGGGAGGCGCTGCCGCCCACACTGGCGCTCGGACTGGAGGAGGACCTTCCGGCGACGAACGTGGTGGCCTGCCCGGACCTGGCCACGCAGGCGTTCTGCACGCGCAAGGCGGCGGAGCGGGGCCTGCTGGTCATGACCCCCTCGGGCATCGCCGAGGTCCCCCGCTATGAGGCCCGGACGGGTCTCCCCGAGGGCGCGCTGAGCGCGCGCCAGCCCGTGTCGCTGTGAGGACGCCCGCCATGGACTTCCGGAAGAATCTCGCCGCCCTGCTGCTCGCCCTGGCCGCGCCCGCGGCCCTGGCCGAGCCGTCGGGCAGCACGCCGAAGCTGCCGGTGGGCTGGTACGTCACCGAGAGCGCCCCCAAGCGCTACGAGGCGGGCGTGGACACCAGCGCCCCGTGTGAGGGCAGCCGCAGCGCGTACCTGCGCTCGCTGAGCCACGACGAGGCGGGCTACGGCACCTTCATGCAGGCCTTCGGCGCGCAGGACTTCCGCGGCAAGCGGCTGCGCTTCTCCGCCGCCACACGCGTGAAGGACGTGGATGGCTGGGCGGGGCTGTGGATGCGCGTGGAGGGGCCGGACCCCAAGCAGCCGCTCGCCTTCGACAACATGCAGTCGCGCGCGCTCGTGGGCACCCGCGGCTGCAAGCGCCACGAGGTGGTGCTGGACGTGCCCAAGGAGGCCACCACCATCATGGCGGGCCTCATCATGAGCGGCACGGGCCAGGCGTGGCTGGACGGCGTGCGCTTCGAGGTGGTGGACGAGTCGGTCGCCGTGACGGACCTGCTCGCCTCGCGCCCGCTGGTGGCCTCCACCGGCCCCGCCGGGCTGGACGAGCCCACGCCGGTCGCGAAGAACGACCAACTGCCCGTGGGCCGCGTGGGTGACATCTGGTTCAACAACGGCCGCATCGCGGCGGCCAAGCCGTACACGCGGCGCCACGACGGCGTCTGGGTCAGCATCCTCTCCGAGGAGATCTACGAGCACGGCATCGCCGTGACGGGCACCTTCGGCCAGCGGCAGGTGGACCTCCGCGTGAAGGCCGGCACGTCGCTCACGCACATCGAGGGCAGCTGGGGCGAGGAGCCCGTCAGCATCCAGCTCAGCCCGGACGCGCTCACCATGAAGTGGGGCCGGCTGACGCGGCAGCTGACGCGGGACAAGGACGCGCCGGTGGACAGCACCTGCAACCGCTATGTGACGACCGAGGGTCCGCGCGTCCTGGACCTCGTCGACGTGTGCGGCGCCGCGCTGAGCACCCGCCCGCCCACCGCGCAGCTCGTGCTGAGCTTCCTCGACAACGGCTTCCGCCGCGTCGTCCCCCCGCGCAACTTCCCCATCCCGCAGCCGCCCGTCCGCAGCCGCGAGGCGCTCAACACACCGAGCGTCACCGCTCCGCCGCAGTAGTCGTGACGGTGGGCCCTTGGAGTCCCGAGGCCGCTCGCGCGGCCCCTGGGACGGCCGGGGCCTTCCTCTCAGAAGGCGAAGTCCCGCTCCAGCGTGTCATTGCCCGCCTGCACCGAGAGGTGCGCGGTGCGAGCGCCGGTGGCGGAGGCCGAGGACAAATCGAACGACAAACCCTCGGGCCCGTTCGTGGGCTTGAGCGAGGGCCGGCCGGGGCTCAGGAACACCGCCGCCGTCACCGTCCTGCCAGCCAGGGGCTGCACCAGGAGCCGCACGCGCTGACGCTCGCGCACCAGCACCACGCGGAAGTCGCGCCGCTCCTCCAGCACCTCGCGCTGCTCCGGGTGGCGCGCCGAGGACGGGCGCTGCGACACCGGGGCGCGGGACGAGCGCGCGGCCCGGGCCACGCCCGCGTCGCCCTCGTCCATCTCCAGGGCCTCTTCAATCGCGTCGTCACCCTCGCCCAGCGCCAGCACCGCCTGGGCGCACTCGCCACAGCGCGCGGTGTGCGCGTCCACGCGCTCGCGCTCGTCGGCCGTCATCAGGCCCATGTCGAAGCGCCACAAATCATCCCGTGTGAGGTGACGACGGGGAGGCGCATCCACCGGCGCGGCGTCCGCGATGTCCGCGCGGCACTCGGCGCAACCCTGGATGTGGGGGGTCGGACTCTGGGGGCCGGAGGTCCACGTCGCCACCAGGTCATCGCAGCCGGCCCGGGCACCAAACCACCAGGCCTTGTCCTGCTCCGAGGGCTCGAGGAGCGCTTGCTCCTGGCGACGCTCGGGGTTGAGGGGAATGAACCAACGGGCCCGGGGAAGCAGCAGCGCGTCCAGGTTCCCGAGCGACTCGAGGAAGCGGTCTCGATTTCGCGCCGCATCCCCCTGCAAGTCGCCATGCAGGCCCTCCCAGGCGGCGAGGGCAGATGCCTGCGAGGCGGCCCTGTCACGAGCGGCAAGTCCCTCCAGCGCCGAGGCGCGCCACACCTCGGCCTCCTCACCCCCGTCCAGCGCCACCTCCATCGCCTCTTCCGCGGCCCTCAACAGCACGGGCTGGAGCGCCTGCGGTTTCTGCGCCTGAAGCCAGGTCTCCACTTCCGGTCGACCGAGGCCCCGCAGGGCCGCCTCCACACCTTCGGTCCCCCATTGGGTCGCCCGCCTCAACAAATCTCCGGCGGCTTCGAGGACGACTCCTGGGGGGACACTCGCGGCGGTGAGCTGGGAGCGACGGGCGGCAGAGCGGGACATGGCTTCGGTCTTCATGACTTCATTCCTCCTGAATACCCCGGGGTGTGGCCGGGAAGGAGGCTCACGCTTCCTCCCCTCGTGGCGACTCGCGCTGGAGATCCAGCAGGTAGAGCTTCAAGTAGGCCTGCGCGCGACTGACGCGCTTGTAGGAATTGACCACGGTGATGTTCAGCCGACGCGCGCATTCCTCGTGATCCTCCACGTCCTCGTGGTGATACAGCTCCCATGCCGAGGCCTCCTTGGGGTGCTCCTGCTGGAGCCGTGCGAACGCGGCCCAGTACAGCTCCTGGGCGTCCGCGCGCTCCTCCGTCCTCCTGCCCATCTCGACAGCGCGAGCCCGCTCGGAAGGCGGCTCTTCCATGACGTCATCGGGGTCCGACGAGGGCGCCGCGAGCTCCTCGCGGTGCCGCCGGTAGAAGTCGATGGCCACGTGCTTGACGATGCGCAGGAAGAACGTCTTGGGAGACGCACTCCGGCCCGGCATCTGCTGGGAGATGCCACGGAACTGGTCCAGCCCGCGGTCGAGGAACTTGCCGACCGCGTCCTGATAGAGCTCGTCGCCGTCCGCTGGGGAACCGCGACCGTAGCTCGCCTGAATCTTGCTGATGACGTACCGGGCAGGCCGGCTCCACCGCTGAACCAACGCTCCGAGCGGGCCCCCAATGGGCTCGTTCGTGGCGCGGCGGCGGACCACCTCCGCGAACAATTCGTCATCCGTGAGCTGCTCGAACACCGGAAGGACCTGGGAGCTGTGCCCGGAGACCCGCCCCGGGAGATGGGATTACAGGGATGTCGCGCGGCAAGGTACCACGTTGGCATCCGCAGGCAGCCTCCGAGTGGAGCAGGGGTGCCCAGGCCACCCGGACGACCGGACAGTCGTGGCACCCACGAAGCCCGACGCCCGGGTCGCCGACTTCCTGACAGGATGATCCCCGGGGCCGTCCGGGAGGGGGAACGGGAATCTCCCGGTCAGGAACGTGGGGGCCCCCCGTCCCTGGCCGCATTGCTTCCGGGCGCCTGCCCACCCTCCCGCTTCCAAGGAACCCTCAGTCATGTCCCCCCGCACCATCGTCATCGGAGACCTCCACGGCTGCCACGACGAGGCCCTGGAGCTGCTCGCCAAGGTGGGGGCCACCTCCAGCGACCGCGTCATCTTCGCGGGGGACCTGGTGGACCGGGGGCCCAAGCGCCGGGAGTGCGTGGAGCTGGCCATGCGGCACGAGGCCATCCTGGGCAACCACGAGGAGACGACGCTGCAGCAGCGCCACCGCGCCGCCGAGCGGCTGAATCCCGACCACCTGGAGACCCGGCAGGTGCTCGAGCCCGAGCACTACGAGTGGATGGCCCGGCTGCCCCACTACCTGAGGCTGCCCGAGCACAACGCCGTCGTCGTCCACGCCGGGATGATGCCCGGCCTGCCCGTGGAGGCGCAGGACCCGTACCACCTGCTCCACGCGCAGTGCATCCAGCCGCCCGCGAAGAAGAGCTACTGGCCCTCCAAGGCACCGGCGGGGTGGACGTTCTGGACCCACCACTGGAAGGGCCCGGAGCGGGTCATCTTCGGACACACCGTGTTCGACCAGCCGCTCGTCACCGAGCACGCGGTGGGCATCGACACGGGGTGCGTCTACGGACGCTCCCTGACGGCGGTGGTGCTGCCGACGTGGGAGCTCGTCTCGGTGCCGGCCCGGAAGACATACCGGGGCGGCAAGGACGTGGCGAAGTTCCCGGTGCATGGCGACGTGTGCGTCTACTCGTGAGCACCCGTCACCGACGCGTCGACTCCGACTGAAAAGCCTCGCGCCCGGCCGACAGGGCCAGACACGCAATGAGAGGTGCGGGTTCGAATCCCGCCGGGGCCGTCAGGCTCCGTAGTTCAACGGTAGAACACTGGACATTCAATCCAGCATCACCGGCCTCGTCACTCGGGCGCACCTTCCTTCCTCCTCACTCCCAGCTTCGCGCGGGTGGCCGTGCCTCGTGCACCTGACGCCCCCCGTGCACTCCACGCGCGGTGCACTCCCAGGGCCCTGTCGGGCTCGAGGTCCGCCCCGCGCCTGACCCGCCGCACGTCCCGAAAGGGGGACTCCCCATGTCGACGAACCCGAACACGCAGCTGTTGCCCGAGTCCCAGCGAGGCCCCGCCGAGAAGCTCCTGGACCTGGTGCTCAGCGGCTCGGCCCACCTGTGGCACAACCGTCCGGGGCTGGACGTGGGCGGCACGTGGGTGGCCGCGGCGCACGCCACGCCGGCGCAGCGCGCGGTGGGCAAGCCCGTCAAGCCGGGCCTCTTCGTGCCCGCGGCGGTGAAGCTCTACCGGCAGCTGCTCGACATCCACCAGCTCAACTCGGAGCTGATGGCGCACTTCGCGTCGTACGCGCTGACGCAGACGGACTGGCGTGACCTGAAGGTGGCCACGTGCGCGCTCATGCTGGTGCAGCAGCACGCGGGCCAGCCGGTGCGCGGTGACGACGGCCAGGTGGCGTTCCACGACGACGACTACCGCTCCATCGGCGAGGCCATGGTGCTGCACTACGAGCGCAAGTCCACGCGCATGCTCACGCCCAAGGCGGTGCTGCGGGTGGCGGAGCTGCTCGAGCTGCCGGACATCGCCAGCCTCAACCGGCAGGCGGGCTTCGGGGACCCGGCGTCGCGCAAGCCGCCCATGGGCCGCTGGAAGCGCGTGGCGTCCAGGTGGCTGGCCGCGCGGGAGTCCAACCTGTCGATGCTCCAGGGCCTGATGAAGGCCGGCTACAAGGAGACGTTGAAGAAGCTTGCGCGCAAGGCGGGCTACAAGCCGCTCACGCAGGGCTTCTTCGAGGTGCTCGGCTGGAAGCAGAAGCAGGCCGAGGGCGGGCACCGCACGGTGGGCCTGAGCGGGCTGACGTTGGTCAAGCGCGAGCGCTTCGACGGGCTGTCCGAGGCGGAGATCTGCGAGTGGATTGATTCCGAGCGGCTCTCCTACAAGGAGGTCGTGGGTCGGCTGCCGAAGGACGTGGGGATGACGCCGGCCATCATGGCGGCGCTGTTGCCCTCGTTGTCGGACAGGGATTTGCGGCTGATGACGCCCACGTTGGAGGAGCTGGGGTTGCTGGCGGAGCCCACGGTGCGCGCGCGCTGGGAGAAGGCCGTGCAGACGGCGACGGACCAGCGGGCGCTCAACATCGCGAAGAACGTGCGCAGCGAGGTGCTGCGCCAGAAGCTGGAGGAGGCGAGCGACAACGCGGCACGACAGGCGGTGGCGGAGGCGACGGCGGAGACCGACGTGCGGGTGATGTTCCTCATCGACAAGTCGGGCTCCATGGACGGGGCCATCGAGAACTCGAAGGAGGCGCTCGCGCGCATCCTCGCGGGCTTCCCGATGGAGAAGCTGCACATCGCGGCGTTCGACACGATGGGCACCGTGCTCCGGCCCAAGGCCTCCAACCGCACGGCGGTGCAGCACATGCTCGCGGGGCTGAAGGCCTCGGGTGGCACGACGCACGCGGCCGGCGTGCACGCGCTGCACCGGGACGGCATGAGGGTGCCGGAGGGGGCGAAGCTGGTGGTCATCGTGGTGGGCGACGAGGCGGGCGAGGCGGGCGACCAGTTCGCCCGGGCGTTCCGCGACGTCGGCTTCCCGGTGGCGGCGATGGCGCTGTTGGTGAGCGTGGCGGGTGGCCGTGGCAACACGGTGCGCACGTGCGCGAGCCAGCTGCGGGTGCCCTTCAGCGAGGTGAACGTGGACCAGTTCGCGGACCCCTACCAGGTCCCCCGGGTGCTCAAGGCGCTGCTGGACGCGCCGACGCTGCCCGGTGCCAGCCAGTCCGGCTGGGTCGAGCGGGTGATGCGCACGCCGCTGTTGAAGGTGGCGTGAGCGCGAAGTCGCGGTGAAGGCAAGGAGGCGTCGTGGACTACCGGAAGTTGCTCGGGAAGGTGGAGTCGGCGGTGCTGCCGTATCTGGGCGGCGGCACCGTGGACACCGCCACGCGACGCCTCCGTGTCACCACCCCCGTGGCCCCGGGGTGGTGGCGCTTCGAGTTGAAGGGGCGCGAAGCCACCGCCCGCGAGCCCGCCGGGCCCGAGGGCCTGGAGGCGCTGCCACGGGTGCGCGGCCATGTATGGGGAGCGCGCCTGGTGCTCGAGGGCGCGGTGGCACGGCCCTTGGAACTGCTGCCGGAGGACGAGCCGTCACCGCTCGCGCCGGTGAGCGCGCGGCGCTGGCACGACGGCGCGCTGCTGTTCGACGGCGTGGAGTTCGAGGGCGAGGCGGAGGACGCCGCGCGTCGGGCCTTGGAGGAGGGACGGCCGCTCGCGTCCGTGAAGGGCGTGAGCGCTCCGCTGCGCGCGGCGTTCGGCTATGCGCTGCTGGAGGCCGCGTCGAGGACATTGGACATCCGCTTCGCCCCCGCGGAGACGCGAGGGCGGGTGCTGAGGGTGGCTGAGCTGGGCCGTCCGGAGGCGGAGTCGTGCCTGCGCGCCCTGGCGGAGGAGCGGCGGGTCCACCAGCGGGCGCTCGAGGCGCGGCGCGTGGCCGAGCAGCAGCGAGCGTGGCTCGACGCGCAGACGGTCCGCGCCTCCGAGCTGGCCCAGGAGGCCCGTCGACGGGTGCTGTCGGGCGACATGTCACGGGGCCGGGGCGCGCCAGTGGGAGACCCCTCGCGCGCGGAGGTGGCGCTGCGGGGCGCGGGAGCGCGGCTGCTGCATCATCGTCGCATGGCGGGGAACCAGTTGGAGGTGACGTTCAGCTTCATGGGGGAGCGGTTCGTCTCCATCGTGGACGCGCGCACGCTCCAGGTGCTGGACGCGGGCGTGTGCCTGGCGGGAGCGGACAGCGAGGTGACGCTGGAGAGCCTGCCCTCGGTCATCCGCGAGGCCATCGACACGGACGTGCTGGTCATCACCCGGCACGCGTGACACGCGAAGAGAGGAGGAACCATGTCGTCGCATGAGGTGTGCCTGCTCATCGGACGGGACGAGGAGGTGCTGTGGTGCGAGGCCTCCGACAGCCCCGTGCTGCTGCCTGACTCCCGCGCGCGCTGGGAGGCCATCTGGTACTGGCGTGAGGAGCTGGTGGAGGTGACGCACAGCCACCCCGAGGGTCCACTCGGCTTCTCCGAGGAGGACGAGACGACGATGGCCGCGTTGACCGAGGCGCTCGGACGCGCCCCCCGCTTCTCCGTCGTGGCCCCCGGCGGCATGGTGGCCCGCGAGGACGGCCGCGACGTCTGGGTGTCCGAGGAGCCCTGGTGGACCGGTCCCCTGCGCGAAATCTCCGGCATGCGTTACACGCCGATGGCGCGGGCCTGACGTCAGCTGGGACGTCGCCACAGCTCCCTGAGGTCCTCGGGGAGCTGGTCCATGACGTCCTCGGCCTCGCCCTCGGAAATCTGCGCCCGCACGGAGTTGAGCACCGCGCGGACCACGGGCTCCACCGCTTCCGGGTTGAGCGCCAGGTCCTCGCCCACGCGCGCGAGCAGCTCCTCGCGGCCGAAGCCCTTGGGCAGCTCGTCCTCGTGGCGCTCGCAGCGGTGCAGCAGCAGCGTCAGCTTGTTGGGAAGCTGAGCCTCCAGGTCCTGCGTCTCGCCCTGGGTGATGCGCTGCTCCACCGCGCAGAGCACGGACACCGCGGCCTTCTCGGCCACCGAGGGCGACATGCCGCCCCGCTCGCACAGGTGCTTCAGGAAGGCCGCGTAGTGCTGGCTCGCGTGCGCCTCCTTCCGACGGGCGCGGCGGACCTCGATGGGCAGACCGCCTCGCTCGTTCGAGCCGTCCGTCGAAGAAGACTCCTGCCCTTCGCGCTCCCGCTTGTCCGCCATGGCCGTGTCCTCCCAGAGTGCCTTCGTGGGGTCAGGTTGCCCACGGCGCACGGGAGGAGCACCACCCGCTGGCACGGCGGAACAGGCCGCCGGCTCCCCGCCCGCTACGCGGCCTTCTTCACATAGGTGTCGTAGAGGGCGCCGAAGAAGAAGCGGCCGAAGCGCAGCAGTGTCTGCCACTGGCCCACCGCGTCCCGCGCGCCGAGTACGCGCAACGTGGAGAGCTGCTTCGCGAAGTCCGCCGGGTCCAGTGACAGCACGCCGCGCGCGACGCAGGGGCCCGAGATGTCCATGCCCCGGTACACGGACACGAGCAGCCGCGTGGTGTCGGCCCACAGGTCGAAGCCCGCATCGTCGTGGACGTCCTTGTACCCATCCAGGAAGAAGCGCTCACCCGACTCGGCGACGAGCGGCAGCAGGTAGCGCATCCGCCGCCCGCCAGGACGTGCGCCCTCCTGGGTCATCAGGTGCAGCTCGCCCCCCTCCACGACGAGCGGCCGGGGCGACAACGCCAGGGCCTCCACCATGCCGGAGAGCGCCAGCGGGTGCAGCCGGTCCTCGAGCGTGCGCTCCAGGTCTCGCGTCTCCACCGTGACGACGAAGCGCAGACGCGTGGCGCCCTCGCGCTTCGGGTCTCCCGCGACGAGCTCATGCTCATGCACCGCGCCGGACACGTGGCCGTACATCGTCTCGGAGAAGCGCACGCCCACCGGCGTCCGCGCTTCGGCCGCGGGTGCCTCCAGCGCGGGCGTGTAGTCGATGTGCCAGCCTCGCCGACGCGCCAGCAACGCGACGGAGCGCTCGGCCACCGCGGAGATGGTGAACAGCGGGTTGGTCCCCAGGGACCTCGGAATCACCGAGCCGTCGCTGACGTAGAGCCCCTCGTGGACCTCGCTCCCCTCATGACGGGAGAAGACGCGTCCCTCGTGGTCCACCACGCCCGCGCCCGCGTGCTCCGCCATGACGCAGCCTCCGAGCGGATGGGTGCACAGGACCTCGTGTCCGGTGAGCCGGTTCCACAGCGGGTTGCGCACGAAGGTGCCGCCCAGGGCCGCGGTGGCCTCGCGCAGCCGCTGGTCCACGCGCGCGAGCTCCGGCTGCGTGCCCACGTCCGGCCAGTGCACCCGCACCCGGTCCCCTTCCATGCGCAGCTCGCCCACGCCCGCGTCGTGGGACATCACGAGGAAGGTCTGCGTGTTGCGCATGGCCCCGTGGTACGGGCCGCGCACCGCGCTGTCCGCCACCCGGGCCAGCTCCTCCAGCTTGTCCTTCAGCCCCGAGTCCATGTCCTCGCCGCCCACCGCGGCCGCGGCGGACAGCAGCGCCAGCATCGGCTTGCCGAACGCGCCCGGCATGGCCCCGTTCTCGATGACCATGCCGTCCTCCTGCCGGGCCGTCGCGCGCTCGTCGATGATGCCGCTGATGGTGGGGCCCACCGGCTCGCGGCCCTCCGGCGGATTCACGCCGTGGCCCACGCCGTTGACGGGCACGTCCGTGTTGTAGCCGAAGGCCATCACGTCCCCGTTGGCGCTGAAGCGCTGGCCCAGCTGCTTCGACAGCGACAGCCCCAGCGCGCGCGAGCGCATCAGGATCTCCGCCGTGCCCATGGTGCCCGCCGCGAGCACCACCAGGTCCGCCGTCAGCCACAGGTCCGGCGCCTCGAAGCGCTCGCGACCGGTGTTCATCGGCCGGTAGTAGATGCGCCAGCGATTCCCGTCGCGCGCCAGGTAGCGCACGGACACCTCGGTGAAGACCTTCGCGCCGTGGCGATGCGCGTCCGGCAGGTAGTTCATCAGCACGGAGTTCTTCGCGCCCTGGTTGCAGCCGGTGAGGCAGTCCCCGCACAGCGTGCACGCGCCCTGCTTCACGCCGGCGTCGTTCACCTGCTCCTCGAAGGAGACAGCCAGCGGGGGGCGCTTGAAGGTGCCGCCCATGCGACGGGCCGCGCGCTCCATGGCCGCCAGCGAGGCCAGGCGCGGCGAGGACTCCGGATAGGGCGTGGGCCGCAGCATGCGCTCGGCCCAGGTGAAGCCATCCTCCAGGAGCCCGGGCACGTCCTCACGGAACGCCTCCGGCCAGCGTGAATCCTGGAGCACGCGAGGGTCCGGCCGCAGCGTCACGCCCGCGTTGATGAGCGACGTGCCGCCCAGCCCACACCCCGACACCACCGCCACGTCGCCGCCCCGGTGCAGTTCGAACAGGGCGGTGGCGCGGCCCAGGTCGACGTTGCTCTCCGCCTCCATGTGGACCTGGAGTTCCTGGGCGAAGTCCGCCTCCGTGCGCGGGTAGTCCCCCGGCTGCAGCTCGCGGCCCCGCTCCAGCACGCACACCTGGCGCCCCGCCCTGGCGAGCCGGCTGGCGGTGATGGCGCCGCCATACCCCGACCCCACCACGACGACGGGGTAATGCGACGCCAGCTCACTCCACCGGGATGACAACCTCCGCATCGACGCTCCCACGGGCGACCCCCACCTTCGCTGCGCCACCCTCACGAGAGCGCCCACGCCCTCTTCGCGCCAGGTGGCCGGGGACACGTCCGCCCGGGCCGTGCTCGCGCCCGGAACCGTCCCCATCTCGAGGACTCTGGACATAGAGGTCGTCGGGCCGTCGGTCAAATCCAGGGAGGTCGTCTCACTCCAGCTCCGCGGCCTCGCCGTCCGCGCGGCGCAGCGCGTTCACCATCCGGTGCGCGTGACGCGTCGTCTCCGGCTCGCGGTACTTCGGGCTCGCCCGCAGGACCAGCTCCACCGCCGTGGGCAGGTCCATCAGGTGCCCCGGCGAGACGTACACGGGCTGCACCGACTTGCGCGTGCGGACCGCCATGCCCACCACCTCGCCCTTGTGGATGATGGGCGACGTGGAGCCACGCGCGTCCGCAAGCTTGCCGTGCGTGCCGACGAGCAGGGACTTGGCGCACCCGATGGAGGGGATGCCGAACAGGAGCCCACCGTGGCTCGCGATGCCCAGCCGTCGCGGATGGGCGATGCCGTGCCCGTCGAAGATGAGGACGTCGGGCCGCATCGAGAGCCGCTCCCACGCGACGGCGACCACCGGCAGCTCCCGGAACGAGAGCAGCCCCGGCACATACGGAAACCCGAGGGTCACCGCCGAACCCGCCTGGGCCACGGGCACGAGCGTGCCGGCGTCCAGCACCACGACTCCGCCGAAGCCCGTGTCCCGCCCCTTCTCCGTGGACACGTCCGCGCCCGCGACGCGCTCCACCCTCAGGCCCGGTGGGGGCTGGAGCACCACCCGCTCCCGGAGCTCGCGCTGGAGCGCCACGGCCTCCGTCGGCGTGACGTCCCAGCGATGCATCGGAGCTGACAGTTCCATGTGTGACACGCCTCCTCTCGCCTGCCCCGAGGATGTGTCCCCGCACCGCGCCTGCAACCCGGGAGGTCCCCCGAGGACGTCCTGGGCGTGGACCCACGAACGCTCCCACCGGCTCCCAGGGTGAGCCCCTGTCCCCCGTCGTACTGCCCTCCAGGTCCAGCCTGGAATACACGGCCGCCGTGCCTACCGTGCAGCCTCCCAGGCATCGGTGAAGCCGCTCCCACGGACCTCTGCTTCGCGCCGCGCCTGGGACACCAGAGGGCCGGCCCACGGGAGCGTCGCATGTCCGGGAGTATCTGATGCGTCGAGTCCTCGCTGGCTGTCTCGCGGTATCCGCGCTGGGAGCATCGCTTCCCGCCGCCGCTTCGGAGTGTGGCTACACCGCCGCCGGGTGGAACGCCCCCAACGGCGCGGTGGTGTTCAGCCGCAGCAACGACGGGCCCATCCGCAACGTCATTGATGCGATTGGCGAGTTCCGTACGCACTCCATGCTCTCCCACGGCCCCACCGGCGGCGTCACCCACGCCACCATGAAGGACCCGGCCCAGAACAACTGGCCCACCGTCTGTGGAACACCGCTCGTCGCGTCGCAGCTCCAGTACGGCTACCCGGGCCTGGAGCAGGTGAACCAGGGCGGCATCTACCATTACCTCTACGATGCGAACGGCCACGGGCCGGACTGGACGGCGTGGCAGCTGGGCGACCCCGCGGGCGCGGCCCGCATCGCGAACAGCCTCTGGTTCAACCACCCGTACGTCAGCGACGTCTCGCGCGTCGATGGAAGCCAGCGCATCGACCGGCCGCTGTGGAACGGCTCACGCGTGCCCTACTCGCTGTTCCAGTACCGGGACCTGGAGGCGGCGCACGAGATTCCGGGCAACGCGGCCAACAACGGCATGGTGTGCTCCACCTTCCTCGCCTACGCGCACGTCTACGCGGGCAAGGGCGCCGTCTCCCCGTACACGTACCCGCACGAGGTCACCGCCAACGCGGCCAACTCCGTCCACTGGGGCGTGCATGGCCAGTGCAAGGAGTCGCTGGGCTGGTTCGAGAACGTCGCGCTGAGCGTCATCTGCCCCGTCTTCTGGAACGTGTGCACCAACGCCGGCAACCAGGTGGCCAACTGCATGTCCGCCAACCGCTGCGACACCAGCACCAGCGTCATCTGGCGGCAGGTGCGCGACGACCCCAACGCCACCGCCACTTCCATCAGCCCGGACCGCATCGGCGGCTGGGGCGTACACCCGTCCAACGTCACGCTGTGGGCCAGCGACTACTCCCATCAGCTCCAGTGGAACTCCGGCGGCAACGTCTACGGCTGCTGGCAGTGAGCCCTCACGCGTCGCTCGAATCGACAGGAGCCCTGGATGACTCCCACGCAACCCTCACGGTGGCGCAGACGCAGGACGTTCATGCTCGGACTGGGAATCGCGGCGCTGATGGCGGGTGTGCTGCTGCGCTCGAACGAGCCGGACACACCTCCCGGCCCCAAGCCCTCTCCCGCCCTCGACGGCACGCCCACGCGCGCCGAGGTGCGGACCACCGCGGTGTTGCCCTCGCGCACCGAGCACGCGCGGAGGCCCGCCGCCGCGCCTCGCGTCCCCGCGCCCCTCATCGACGAGGTGACGGTGGAGAAGCGGGAGGTCTGCTCCGGCGAGGACAACCTCATCAGCGTCCGCGCCCACTCGCCGGACGGAGACGACACCCACCTGCACGCCACCATCGGCGCGGGCAGCGGCCTGCGCGTGCCCCTGCGGGTCTGGCGGATGGCGGATGGGACGTACGAGCTGCCCACCGTGACGGTGTTCGGCAAGGACAACGTCGCCACCCAGGCGCGCGTGCCCCGGTACACGGTGAAGGACTGTGAGCCGGAGCGACAGGTGGACATCTTCTCCCGACGCGCGCCCAACACGGAGGAGGAGTTCGAGTTCCTCGCGCGCATCCTGGAGCGTCCCCGGGCCGGCGCCGCGCCCACGCCTTTCGCCCCCGTGAAGTTCGTCTGGACCTTCGACGACCGTCACACCGTGACGACGAGCGCGCCCCGGGTGACGCACTCGCTGCGCCCCGACCCGATGCGGCCCGCGGCGCTGTACTCGCAGCACCTGGTGAAGGTGGAGGCGTTCGATGCGTCCGGGAAGAAGGCGGCGGGACGCTCCTCGCTCCAGCTCCTCGATACGACGTTCGAGAACTTCGCCAAGAAAGGCATCGTCACGGTGCTCGCGGTGGGCTCGCCGCGCTTCCCCGTCGAGGACGCGCAGGGCGTGGTCCGTCAGACCTTCCAGCTGTCCCACCGCTGGAAGCGTCCGGTGCGGCTGGAGCGGGTGACGGCGCTGCGCTCGCTCGTCCCGGAGGCCGATGCACCGCCGCTTCCCGAGGACACCGCCGAGGTGAGCCTGGGCGTGGACCTGCTCCCCGTGGGCCAGGACGTGGAAGTCCCCGTGGCGCTCGACACCCGCGCCGAGGCTTCGGTGACACACGTCACCTATCTGCTCGAGGGAACCACCGAGGATGGACATCCCGCGCGGGGGACCTTCTCCATCATGCGACCGCCTCCCCGCCCCACGCGCGAGAACAGCACGCCCGTGTTGGACCCGGTGCTGCTCGCGAAGGTCAAGCGCGCGCGCGAGCTGCTCGGCCAACCCTTCGTCACCGATGAGGACCTCTGGCGGCTGGAGCGTGAGGGTCGCTTCAGTGACTTGAAGGTCCAGCGCGAAGGCCCCTGAGGCCACGCCGTCCAGCCGGTGGGAGCGACCACTCCCACCGGCTCGGCGACCGGTGAGGCCCCCGTCGCCCACGGCCCGGCGCCACCATGCTCCCCTGTGGGACGCATGCCCTCCCCGCTCCTGCCACTGCTCCTGCTCGCGCTCGGTACGAGCGAGGCCGGCCTCACGGACACCCCACCGACGGAGGCCCCGTCGGCCCCGTCCCTGGCGCAACTGGAGCGGAGAATCCTCGGACGAGGCTGCGAGCCCCGACTCCTGGGCGACGCGAGCCGCCGCTTCGTGGAGGCGCAGCTCCTGTGTGACGGACACCTGTCCTTCATCCTCGTCCAGAGGTCCCTCGCGGGGAGCCCCCTGCCCGAGACTCCCAGGCGACTGAAGGCGCTCCTCGACGACGCCCTCACACGGGCCCGCGCGCCCTTCCTGCGGGACGGCGTCACCGTCGTCCAGGGACACTCGCTTCCGCGCAGCGTGCTGTACCGGGGCTACGTCCTGTTGATGCTCGCGGGCATGGAGCGCGCGGGCGTGTCCGACGCGCAAAGCACCGCCCTGTTCGACGCGCTGGCCGACCAGCTGGTCGAGGCACTGGAGCGACAGCTCCTGCTGCCCTCCTTCGGCAAGTCCATCTGGCCGTGTGACAGCGCGCCCGCCGCCGCGGGGCTGCTCCTCCACGGACGGCTGCGCGGCGACGCGGCCTCGCTCGCGATGGGTGAGCGCCTCACCGCCCGACTGGTGGCGCTCGCGGCCCTGCCCTCGGGCTTTCCCACCAAGGTCGATGCGCGGGGCAAGCCCGTGGAGCCCTTGCCTCGCGGCACCACCCTGGCGTGGACGGGCGCCTTCCTGGCCATGGGCTCGCACCCTTCCGCCGCCACCTTCACCTCCGCGCTGGTGAAGGGACACTGTGACCACCCAGCAGGTGCCCTGCTCCCCTTCGCGGCCTGTCGGGAATGGCCTCGCGGCGTGAAGGGCAAGGAGGACTCCGCCAGTGGTCCCCTGCTCCAGGGCGGCTACTCCGTGGGCGCCAGCGCCCTGGCCATCGCCGCCACGCGACTGTCCCCGGAGCATCAGGACTGGCACGCGGACCTGCGCAACACCGCGCGGGAGATGGGCATCCGTCCGATGCTCGAAAAACCACATCAGCATCCGCTGGAGGCCTCCCTCTACTGGTGGGGAACCACCGCGCGCGCCTGGTAGGCAATACGCCCCCATGTCGGCATTCCGCGCTTCGTTCAATAACAGACGACTGTCTCATCCCTCGGGACACAATCAGGATTAAGCCGATTTATAAGTCCATCCGTATCATTCGGGGAGACCCAGTGCAGGGGGATGAGCCATGAATCGACGCACGACAGCGATGACGCTGGCCATGGGTGGACTGGCATTGTTGGGGGGCTGCTCGAGCAGCCGGCCCACCTGCAGGGACGCGACGGCCACCGCCGCGCTCCTCGCGCCGCCTCGGGAGAAGTTCGTCGAGGTGAGCAAGAAGGTGCCGGGCGAGTACGTGGTGGTGCTCAAGGAGCCCGAGGCCAGCCTGGAGCCGCTCGCCGTGGCCCAGCTCACCCAGGGCCTCACCACGAAGTACGGAGGCACCGCGTTCTCCGTGTACGAGCACGCGGTGCGCGGCTTCGCCACGCGGATGACGGAGGAGCAGGCTCGCGCGCTGTCGCAGGACTCCGCCGTGGCCTTCGTCCAGGAGAACGGCGTGGTGTCCATCCGCGAGAGCCAGCCCAAGCCCACGTGGGGCATCGACCGGGTGGACCAGCGGCAGCTGCCGCTCGACAAGCTCTACATGTACAACGCCACCGGGCTGGGGGTGCACGTGTACATCCTGGACACCGGCGTGCGCTTCTCCCACAAGGAGTTCGGCGGCCGGGCCTCCGTCGGCTTCGACGCCATCGGCGACAGCATGAAGGGCAATGACTGCCATGGCCACGGCACGCACGTGGCGGGCACCGCCGCGGGCAGCTCCTACGGGCTGGCGAGGAACGCCACGGTGCACTCCGTCCGGGTGCTCGGCTGTGATGGCAGCGGCACCACGGCCGGCGTCATCGCGGGCGTGGACTGGGTGACGAAGAACCACAAGTCGCCCGCCGTGGCCAACATGAGCCTGGGCACCGACACGGACCCGGCGCTCGACGAGGCGGTGCGCCGCTCCATCGCGTCGGGCGTCGTCTACGTGCTCGCCGCCGGCAACGAGTCGGGAGATGCGTGCAAGCACTCGCCCGCCCGCGCGCCGGAGGCCATCACCGTGGCCGCCACGGACACGAGCGACAAGCGCGCCCACTTCTCCAACTACGGCGACTGCGTGGACGTCTTCGCGCCCGGCAACAAGATCACCTCCGCGTGGCACTACGGCGACTTCCAGACGCGCATCCTGAGCGGCACCTCCATGGCCGCGCCGCACGTGACGGGCGTGGCCGCGCTCTGGCTGGAGCTCAACCCCCAGGCCACCCCCGACGCCGTCGCCAGCGCGCTGTTCGAGAACGCCACCGAGGGCGAGGTGCGCAGCGCGGGTGAGTGCACGCCCAACCGCATGGCGTACTCGGGCTTCATCGGCGCCTTGCCGCTCACCCCCACGGTGAGCACGCCGCCCGAACCCTCGCCGACGACGGTGAGCGGCGAAGGCTCGAAGTAGGCATCCGGCCGCGAGGACCCTCCCCCTCGCGGCCCCCGAGGGCCGGGCTCCGTCTCCACGGCGGAGTCCGGCCCTCGTCTTTCCAGCGCCCGGGCGCCCCCGGTCAGGAAGCCGCGCCCGCCCGCGTCCCGCGAGCCACCCCGTCGGCCGCGCTCCCGCGTCCCACGAGGGCCCCGCGAGGAGCCCCACCATGGCCACGCTGAACATCACCTACGACGGCATGTCCGCGGACGTGCCGGTGGAGCTGGACCGCCCCGTCTCCGACGCCGACGTGCGCCGCATCGCCACGGAGATGGTGCGCTCGGGTGGCGTGCCCGGCCTGCACCTGGCCCACCTGCGCGAGGACGCCTTCCAGCACTTCATGGTGGACCGCTTCCGCGGCGCCCGCGGCGACGAGCGCATCTACCTGCGCCCCAAGGTCCCCTTCGGCGCGCGGTGAGGTGACGTCATGCGCATCGTCTTCTGTGGCGTGGGGGCCATCGGCTCCCAGGCGGCCGTGCTGTGCCGCAACCTGGAGGCCACGCTGGTGTTCGTCGACTTCGACCGCGTGGAGTCCAAGAACCTGCTCTCGCAGGCCTATGTGAAGCCCTCGGTGGGGAAGAACAAGGCCGAGGCGCTCAAGCTCCAGCTCCTCAACCTGCACGGCGTGAAGGCGGAGTCCTTCGGCGTGCGCGTCACCCGCGACAACGTGGCGGCCCTGTGCGGCGGCGCGGACCTGGTGGTGGACTGCTTCGACAACCAGGACAGCCGCCTGCTGCTCTCCGCGTTCGCGAGGGAGGCCGGCAAGCCGCTGGTGCACGGCGCGGTGAGCGCGGATGGCACCTTCGGACTGGTGCGCTGGGACGAGCGCTTCACGCCGGACACCGAGGACACCGCCGGACAGGCCACCTGCGAGGGCGGCGCGCACCTGCCGCTGCTGGGGTTGCTGGCCGCGACGCTGGCTCGCGGCATCCAGGACTTCGTCAAGCACGGCACGCGACGCGACACCCTGGTGAACCTGTCAGCGGTCGTCCCCACCGCGGGAACGTGACGAGGCGCGGGGAAGACAGGGCGGAGTCAGGGATGAAACTGCTCCGCCGTAGATTCCCCGCAAGCTCGTTGGAAGCGCAGCAACGCGGGTGTCGTCCAGCGGCAGGATGACGGTTTCCCATACCGTCGACACGGGTTCGAATCCCGTCGCCCGCTTCGCCTCACGCAACAAACCCTACCGGGGTCGTCCAACCAGCAGGCTGGCGGACTCTGACTCCACGGCGAATCCCGCGTCGTCAATGGATGGAGAGGCATCGCCCATGGGCGATACCTACGCCTTCTTCACGAACTCCGACTTGAGCCCCATGGCACCGATGCCGTCGACCTTGCAGTCGATGTCGTGGTCCCCATCGACGAGGCGAATGTTCCGGACCTTGGTGCCGACCTTGACCACCGTCGACGAACCCTTGACCTTCAAGTCCTTGATGACGGTGACGCTGTCGCCGTCCTGCAGCAGGTTGCCGTAGGCGTCACGCACCTCGCGCTTCGCCTCCCCCTGCTCGACCGCGGCGGCTGTCGACCACTCGTGAGCGCACTCCGGGCAGACGTAGAGGCTACCGTCTTCGTACGTATAGGCGGAGTTGCACTTCGGGCAGGCAGGCAAGGCGCTCATGTCGATTCCAAGGAGAGAGACGCGAGGGCATATACACGAGCGACGCGCCAAGGGCCTCCACTCCATCATCTCCGACCGAGGAAGACCGTGACCGTTCATCTGCACGTCATCACCGGGGGCCCGGGCTCCGGAAAGAGCCGTCTCATCGAGGCGCTGGCGGCGGAGGGGCTCGCGCACATGCCCGAGGCGGGGCGTGCCATCATCCAGCAACAGGTGGCGATTGGCGGCGCGGCCCTGCCCTGGGCCGACCGGATGGCCTTCGCCGAGCTGATGCTGGGCTGGGAGCTGCGCTCCCACCAGGAGGCGAGAGAGAGAGGCGTTCCCGTCATCCTGGACCGAGGCATCCCCGACGTCATCGGGTATCTGCAAGTATCGCTCGATGGTCGACGTCTACACACGCCTCGGCTACGAGCTGCTTCCTCTTCCCCGGACCTCGATTCCAGAGCGAGTGCGATTCGTTCGCGCGAACCTCCCTTGAGGCCGCGTCGGCGCTACAGGAACTCGTCCCCGCCCGTTGTCTCCGGCTCCTGCGCGGAGAGGAGGACCTTCCCAGGCACCTGCTCCACGCGCAGGCCCAGCCCCATCGCCGCCAACTCCTCGACCGCGGTGAGCGCCTCCATCACGGGCACGACGTCCGCGACCCTGGCGGGCACGGCGATGCGCTCGAGACGCGCGCCCACCTGTTCCAGCAACGCGTGAGCCGGGAGCGCCTCGACGTATCGGCCGTACAGAGAGGCGGGCGCGCACAGCTGAGCGACCTTCGAGGGAGGGACGGACGCGACGAACGCATCGAAGCGCGCCCTCACCTCCTCCGTTGAAGTCTCCTTCCTCCAGAAGCCGAGCAGGGAGCGAAGGAAGTCCAACAGTGGTTGCCCCAGCTTGCCTGCGACGACCTCCAGCGCTCGTTCAGCGCGCACGGCGTCGGGCTCCACGAAGTACAGCGGCAGCACCTCTTCAATACCCGGCGTGTAGAGGGGCTCGGCGAGCTGCTCCGGTGCGCCCGCGAACGCGCGCAGTGCCTCGGATTCGAGCGGCTCCCCTCCGAGCCAGCGGCACCACAGCGCCTCCAAAGAGCCCGCGGAGCGCGACGCGCGACGCAGCAGATGGGAGCGTGCCTGCTCCACGCCTCCGAACAACACGACCGTCACCAGGTCGCCGAAGGCAGGCCCCTCGGGGAACTCGAGCGCATCCACACCTGTCCAGCGCACGTAGCGGTTGCGCTTCAAGTCACGCTGGACCTCGCTCGCCACCTCGCTCCACGCGGACCAGGGCACGTCGAGCGCCGCGTAGTCCTTCCGGAGCCCCTCGTCCGCGGGGGCCGAGACTTCGTTGGGGCGCTTCTTGAAGTCGGCCCGTACGCGCTTGAGCTCCTTCGCGAGCGCGGGCAGCTCCTCCGAGGGACAGCCTCCTGTCAGCAGCCGGAGGCGGGAGACGGGAACGCCGGTCAGCTTGAGCAGCCAGGACTTGAATGCCGACCAGGCGGGTGCGGAGAGGTGTCGTGACTCCAAGGGCTGTCCTCGCTCAGTCGGCAGGTCCGCTCCCCGCGAGGGAGCATCACGCCAGGGTGCTCACGTCATGATAATCGCGGCGCGAAGCTAACGCGCGCTGCCCGCCGGGACGCCCAGACGCTGCTCATAGGCATCCAGCGTCCGCTGCCATGCGGGCCGTTGCTCACAGCGCTCGCGATAGGCGGAGACCCTCGGAAAGCCCTCCAGCACGCCCGCGTTGCGGACCTCACGCAGGACGGTGACCATCAGGATGTCCGCCACGGTGAACGCCTCGCCAGCGAGATACGGACGGCCCTCCAGCCAGGCCTCCACCGCGCCCAGCACGCGCTCGGCATACTGGACCACCCCGGGACGCCGCTGCGCGCCAGTGGGGTCCGCGGCGCCGAACAGGTCGATCATCACCAACTGGAACAGCGGAGGCTCGACGCTGTTGAGCGCGGCGAAGCACCACCGCATCACCTGGGCGCGGCCTTGGAAGTCCGCGGGCATCAACCGGCCCGTCTTCTCCGCGAGGTACAACAGGATGGCGCCTGATTCGGTGAGCACGAAGCCCTCGTCTTCGAGCACCGGCACCTGGGCAAAGGGGTTCATCCGCCGGAACTCCTCGCTCCCGAGCTCCCCCGCGGGATGGTCCACGCCGTGGACCCGATAGGGCACGCCGAGCTCCTCGAGCGCCCACAGGACGCGCAGATCCCTCGTGAGCCCCACCACCTTCGAGTTGACGCGGCCAAAGCCATGGATCGTGAGCATTCTCGCAGTATTGGCTCCCGCCCACCTGCCGTCGAGGCCCGCGAGGCACCGTCCCGACGCTCTTTCGCGAAATGTCCGGCATGACCCTGGTTCGTCCGCAGTGAGGCGAGCGGACCGAGACAGCAGGAGCGCGCTCGCACGGTATGCTGCGAGGCCATGCACCCGACGCGTCGTCTCCTGTCTCGTGGAGCGTGGTTGTTCGACATCAATCCGCAGCGACTCATCGTCGTCCACGGAGCCGAGGGTGTTCGCCGGGAGCTGGCAGCGGACTCGCCGGGTCATCCCTCCGCGCCCGTGGTGCTCGCCGCGCTCGACGAGGCGAAGGACGTCTGGGTGGGGAATGGAGAGGGGCGTGTCTTCTCCGTGGGAGCCGATGCGAGCACTCCCGCCCAGGCTTTTCCGAGGGAGTGCTTCGATCTCACCACCGATGGAGACCGGCTCATCGGAGCGCAGGTGGACGGAAACCTCGCCCTGACCACCCTCTTCACGACCGATGGGTCCGGGCAGAAGTGGGAGCCCATGCCCCTTCCCGCCCCCGTGTCCGCCACGCACGGGTACGGATACTCCGAGGGGCTCCCACTTCCGGAGTCGCCTGACGGGGCGTTCCTCGACAGCAGCCCCTTCGGCATCACCGTCGTGGAGAAGGGCCGGGGCCGCGTCTACGTGCTCCGCTCGGGCGCGACTCAGCCGGAAGGAGCACTCCAGGTGGAGCCGGGCCATGAGCAGGACCTCTGGAGGGCCCTGGCCACGCCGCACGGCGTCCTCCTGCTGCTCATCGTCAACTACAGGCTGACGGGGCTCCTCCACTTCGCGCTCGACGGAACCCTGCTCGGCTCCCTCCCGCGCAGTGACAGCGATGAGGACGAGGATGAGCTGACCTGGGGTGGGGCCGGGATATGTGTCCTCGATGCGGACCGGGCGGCCCTCTTCGTCCAGGACAAGATGCTCCTGGTGTCCCTGCCCGGGCTCGAGGTGCTCGAGACGCTCGAAGGGGAATGGCCTCGCCCCGTGTCCGTGACGTCCGCCGGACGCGACCGGTGGTGGGTGGGCCCCGAGGACCGTGACGCGCTCTTCCTGCTCACCGCCGAGCCCGGCCAGCCCTTGCGCATCCACGCCACGAACCCTCCGGTGAGCCCGGGCGCGCCGCTCGAGCTTCGTGAACGTGTGGGGTGAGGACGCCGGCCCTACGGAGTCGTAGCGGGGGCCCGCGGGGGCTCGGGTGCGGCCCCCATCCGCCAGAGCAAGAGGCCGCCTCCGAGCAGCACCAGGAGCCCCACGGCCGCCGCGAGCATCCGACCTCGCGTCACGGTGAGCCGTGGCTGAGTCTCCAGGCGGTCCGAGGTCGGGCTCACCTGCTGGGCGAGCTGGGCCACGTGCTTCGGTTTCACTGACTCACCCGTGGAGCGGATGAACTTCTCCAGGTCCGCCTTGAACGCGTGGCAGTCCGGATAACGCTCATCCCGCTCCTTGGCGAGCGCTCGGGCGAGGATTTCACGTAGGGCGTCGGGCAGGTCCGGCCGGTGCCGCTCCGCGGGTATCATGGGCTCGGTCAGGATTGCCTGCATCACGCTCCTTTCGGGCGTGGCTTCGAACGGCCTGCGCTGGGTGAGCAGCTCATAGAGCACCACACCGAGCGAATAGACATCCATCCGCCGGTCCACCGGCGTGCGGCTCATGACGTCGGGCGCGTTGTAGACCTCGTCGTGAACGAGGGGAATCATGCGCGGCGTAAACCGGGACCGCAGTTCGTCGACGCCGAAGTCCACCATCATGGCCTTCCCCTGGTGTGACAGGAGGATGTTGTAAGGCCTGATACAGCGGTGGATGAGCCTCAGCGGCTCGCCCGTCTCGGAGTCCGCGAGGTCATGGGCGAAGGCGAGCCCCTCGCAGACCTGCGAGATGATGCGCGCGCACAGGGTCGCCGGAAGCGTCATCCGCTGGGCGGCCATGTGCTTGAGCACCTCGCGCAGGCTGGGGCCCTCGATGTGCTCCCTGGCGAGGAAGTACGTGCCGTCCGTCACACCGAAGTCGAAGACCTTCACGATGTTCGGATGGTCGAGCAGGGTGGCATGCCTCCCCGTGTCGAGGAACAGCTCCGCGAACCCCACATCCTCGGCCATGTCCGACCGGAGGCACTGGAGCACCAGCGGCTTCTCGCGCCCGCGCGGGCCGGAGACCTGGGCGAGGTGGTCCTCGATGATGCCGCCGAAGAGCAGTCGGGTGCGTGTGTATGGACCGAGTTGGGATGTCACGAGACGGATGATTAGCAGATGTGCCGCCCCCGATTTCGCGACAGGAGGCGAGAATCGGGCCGCCGCCTCGAACACCGCGACCCGACTCCCGCTCGAACGCCGGGTGGGTCAAGGACCGCCGGACTTCGACTTGAGCTACAACCGTTCGTCGCGGAGCGCCTCGCCCTTCAGGAAGGACGTCATCCGCTCGAGGATGCGCGGGTCCGACTGGAAGAGCCCATCCTGTCCCGCGCCCTCCAGCACCAGGTGCACGGCCTTGGAGCCTCCGCGACGGGGGCACCGAGCTGAGCGAGAAGGGCCTGGAGCGGCTCGAGCAACTGCTCCCCACCGACTTCGTCCGCATCCACCGCTCCTATCTCGTCCGAACGACGGACATCCGTGAGCTCGTCGCCTCGGAGGGCTCACGCACCGCGGTGGAGCTGCGAGACGGCACCCGCCTGCCCGTGGGTCGCAGCCGACTGCCCGTCCTGCGCAAGCGGCGGGAGGCGTAACCCCACCCGCGAACGGGGACACCCACTCCCTGCAACGACTTGCGTCAAACGCAGTCACGAACCGCACATGGTATGGTGTTCCCCTTCGAGGAGGACACATGCGGTCATTCATTCCTGGTGCGCTGCTGGCGACGTTGGTGGGCTGTGGCGGTCCCGTGACGCAGGAGGGCGAGCCGGACCTGGCCTCGCAGGAGGCACCGCTGCCGGACTGCTCCAACGAGCCGAACGCGAACCTCCACAGGTACTACAGCGACGCCACGTACACCGAGCTCATCGGTGAGTATGGTTGCTACTGCGGCGGGCTCTATGTCTGGGGTGGCCGGTCGAGCTATTCGGTGTACATCCAGGAGTGCTGAGCTGACGCATCCGGCGGCGACGGCATCCCCTCCAAAGACTGCCGTCCGCCTGACCGCTTGCACCGCGGCAGGGAAGCCCGAACCTCCTGTTCCAGGGGAGGATGACGCAGTTGGGACGGCTTCGCTTCACGCAGTCGTCCGACCTGCGCCCCTCGACCTGCCCGAGCGCGTCGGGCTCCTCGGCGACCGGGCCCGGAGCCAACACGGCCCATCGGCAGCACCGTCGCAATCACTGCTCCGATGATGCCTGCTCGCATCTGGCCCTCCTCATGTGCAGTGCTGCCTTGTACGACCTCTCCAGGGCAGTACGAGAGGCGCTGGGATTGCCGCCCGGGCCGGAAGCAGTGAAGCCCGAGGCCTATTCCGGGGAGGCTCCCAGCACCGGCGTCAAATCCGGGTCTGCCTTCTGCATTGCCCGGCGATACGCCGGCCGCGCGCCAATGCGCTGCAGGTACGCCAGGATGTCCGGCCAGGGCGAGAGGTCATACGGCTTGAACAGCCGCATCGTGGTCAACGAGAACACGGTCATGATGTCCGCGGCCGTCAATGCGTTGCCGGCCAGATAGGGAGCCTCGCCCAGCCGCTTCTCCAGGGTGGAGAGGACGAGCGTGAAGCGCTCCCTGGCCGCCTGCAGCAGCGCGGAGCTTCCTGAAGGGTCGACTCGCTCCAGGTATCTCACCTGCAGGACGACGGGTTGCAACGTCCCGTTGGCGAAGTGGAACCAGTAGAGGTAGTCGGCGAAGCCGGGCTCGCCGGGCCGCACCGCGAGGCGGCCGCCTCCATGGGTCTGGATGAGATAGTCACAGATGGCCCCGGACTCCCCGAGGACCAGGTCTCCATCGGTGAGGATGGGGGCCGTGCCCATCGGGTGGAGCGCCTTGTACTCCGGCGGCGCGAGCCGGTTGTCGGCCCGGCGCGCATGGCGCTTCAGAGCATAGTCCAGCCCGAGCTCCTCACAGAGCCAGACGATGCGCTCGGACTGTGAGCGGCCGAGGTGATGAAGCGTCAGCAAGGCAGCACTCCTGCCCGTGGCGTTGTGGTGGTCATGCGCGAACCGTAGGCTGCGCATGGCACGGCGAAAAGACGTGCCCGGATACCGGTATGGCGACTACCACCCTCCCTGAATTCCTCCGCGCCCGCCGAGAGCGGCTCCAGCCCGAAGTGACTGGGAGGCGGCGCACGCCAGGGCTGCGTCGCGAGGAGGTCGCGGCGCGCGCCGGCGTGAGCGTCACCTGGTACACGTGGCTCGAGCAGGGGCGAGGCGGAGTCCCCTCCGACGACGTGCTCGAACGCCTCGCTCGCGCGCTCGAGCTCGACGACACGAACCGCGAGATGTTGTTCCTGCTCGCGCATGAACGCCCACCTCCGCGCCGGCACACGCCGCCCGCCGACGTCACGCCCGCCCTTCAGCGCGTGCTGGACAACCTCCGCGTGCCCGCGCTCGTGAAGACGCCGACGTTCCAGATCGTCGCGTGGAATCGCGCCGCCGTCGTGCTTTTCGGCGACTACGCCGCCATGCCGGAGCACGAGCGCAACATGCTGCGCCGGGTCTTCCACCCCAAGGCCACCACGTTCCTGCCCCACGCCGAGGACATGCAGCGAACCTGCCTCGCCGCGTTTCGCGTCGCCATCGCGCGCGCGGGCGCCACGCCGGAGGCGGCTGCGCTCGTCGACGAGCTGATGGCGACGAGCGAGGACTTCCGCCGTCTCTGGGCCGAGAACGAGCTGCACACGCACGGCGTGAGGCCCAGGCGGCTCGTTCGCCCCGACGTGGGTGAGCTCCGGTTCGAGGCGTCCATGTTCACCGTCGATGACAGCGACGGCCTCAGCATGGTCGTCCTCTCGCCGGTGGATGACGCCTCCGCGCGCGCGGTCGAGCAGCTGCTCCAGGAGCGAGCGCCGCCGCCCTGAGCCCCACCGCGCGGGCCCGCCAGGTACGACCCGAGGATGTTCGGAGCCTTTGTCAGGGACGAAAATCATCCACCGTGGATTCTCCCTGAAAGGAGCGGTGACCATGACCCCGGTGATGAAGCGGACGAGCCCGACGAAGTTCAGCTATCGCCACATCCTCTGGACCCGGCTCGACGCCGCCTCCCGTTCGCACGTGGACGCCGCCTCGATTTCCATCGTGGGACTCGGCCACATCCATGGCCATCCGCCCGCCCCCTGTTGACGCTCGCGCTCCGTCTCCGAAGCGCCGCGCCACGCAGAGGCCGGGCTCCCATCCAAGGGACCCGGCCTCTCGGCTTCCAGGGTCCCACTGCTCCTCCTGGGGACGTAGAGCGTTAGGGAAGACGCGCGGGCCTGTAGAGCCCGAGCCCGACAGGGCCCGCTGGGTTCGACTCCCAGCGTCCCCATTGCGTGGCGCAGGCCACGCACCTCAATCACAGACCTTGCATCACGGGGTATGGCTCTAAGGCAGAGTGCTCGTCTGATAAGCGAGCGGTCCCGGTTCGATTCCGGGTACCCCGACATCATGTTGGCCGAAGGCGAATGGTGAGCCACCGGGATGTGACCCCGGCGAAGAGGGTTCGATTCCCTCCGGTCAACCTCAACATTTGAAGCGCGGGGCGCTCGTGAGATAGGCATCGGGATTGAGGAGGCATCCCGATGAACGTCCGCCTGCCGAAGGTTGCCCTGGAGGAGGCCTATCTCCACCCCGCCGATGTGGCCCGAGTGCTCGGCGACGAGGCCGCCCTCGCCCAGCTCTCCGATGGCGGTGGCGTCACGACCGACTATTACCGTCCGATCCTGCCCCTCCTCGGTGATTTCGATGAGGCCCGCCTGCGCAGCATGGACGAGGCGGGCATCGCTCACGCCATCCTGTCCCTGACCGCTCCAGGCATCCAGCGCATCGTCGACCCGCGAAAGGCCGCCGCGCAGGCCCGGCTCGAGAACGACTTCCTGGCCGAGCGCATCGCGGAGCACCCCGACCGCTACTCGGGCTTCGCCGCCGTCGCGCTTCAAGCCGGTGAAGAGGCCATCGCCGAAGCGCGCCGGGCCGTCACCGAGCTCGGATTCAAGGGCGTGCTCATCAACGGCTACACCAACACCGCGGACCCGAACGTCGGTCTCTACCTCGACGACCCTTCGCTCCACGGATTCTGGGAGGCCCTCTGTGGGCTCGACGTGCCGGTCTACCTGCACCCTCGCCCAGCGCTTCCAGGAGGGCTGCTGGCCTACGCCGGTCACCCCGAGATGAAGGGCGCCACCTGGGGCTTCGGCACGGAGACCGCTTCCCACGCCGTGCGGCTCCTCCTGGGCGGGCACTTCGACCGGTTCCCGAGCTGCAAGCTCATCCTCGGGCACATGGGCGAGGGCCTGCCCGCCTTGCTGTGGCGAACCCAGAACATGTTCGAGCTGAACCGCTTCGACAAGCGACTCAAGAAGACGCTGCCGGAGTACTTCGCCGACAACATCTGGCTCACCACGAGCGGCAGCTTCTCCGACAGCGCCCTCACGAACGCCATCCTCACCGTCGGAGCCGACCACATCATGTTCTCGGTCGACTACCCCTACTCCGAAGCCGCGCCCGCGGCGGCATGGATCGACCGCGCCCCCATCAGCGAGCTCGACCGACGGAAGATCACCCACGGCAATGCCAGGGACCTGTTCCAGCTCCGGCTGGCCCCAAGCCCTCATGGGGTCCTCGCCCAGGGACACCGGTAACCAACCCCGTCGGTCTCTGCCGACTCGCAGAATCCATCGCTGACAGGGCGCTCCTGCTCCGAGGTCCCCAGGACCTCGTCTCCGCGGTGCGCCGTGGGTCTCTCCGGCCGGCGTCGCCCGAGCCGGGTCCTCGTTTCCGTGGAGTTTTTTCGGCTCCCCGCACGCGACCTCCCGCCCGGCCTCTCGTTGCTCTCCGCAGGGGTGAAACGGTGTCTTCGGGCCCGTGAAACAGGATGATTCGTGAGCAAATCAGGGGGCCTGGGAGTTCTCCTCTCGCCGCAGAACCCCCTGCGTCCCGCGGGAGGCTCGGTGACCTTCAGCGTGCGGGCGTTCGACATGTACGGCAACGAGGCGCCCGCATTCCTGGCCATGTGGACGGTGGTGAATGGCGGAGGCACGGTCGATGCTTCGGACGTCTTCTGCGTGGCGTCTCCCGCTTCGGGGGGAACGAAGGCGGTGGCGGTTGCTGCAGCTCGTGGAGTGGGACGTCCGTGCTCGGGCTCCTCGTCCTGGTGACGCTGGCGCTCGACTCGCGGAAGCGGCACACCCCGTTCTCCAACGCGTCCTGGTTGAGTCCCAGGTCGCGCGCGAGACCGGCGATGCGCACTTCCCCCTGCTCTGACTGGACGAGCATCGCGGGTATGGATTTTCGTGGGTGGAGACAGTCACCGTGTGGCGACGGGGTGCGGCTTCGACGACGTGAGCACGGTGCGGGATGACTGGGAGAGGAGCCTGGGCCCGCTGCAGACGAGCCCAGGTCTTGGGGGGAGAGGGATTACTTGACGCACCCGGCCCGGCCCCGCTTGACGGGGGAGAGGTCCATCTCCCACGTGCGGGTGCCGGCGTTGTAGTTGACGCTCACGCCGTCGTAATAGCTGTCCTGGTTGAAGCGACCGCCGAGCTCGGAGAGGAAGCAGGCGACGCCACCGGAGTTGTAGGCGAGGTCGCGGTTGATGGGGTCAGCGCCGGAGACCCAAAGCCAATTGCCGTGGCCTTCAGGGAAGTCGACGCACAGGGCGCGGGCGCCGCCGTCATCGGCGAGGTCACCGCCGAGGTACCAGTTGATGTTGTCATTCCAGACGCGGACGTAGTCGGCGGTGGAGTCGAATGCGCCGGAGGCTTCAATCCGGGTGAGGAAGCAGCGACGGTTGGGCGTCACGGCGCCGAGGAGCTTGGCGGCCTCGCCCTTGGACCACAAGACCTCGGGGGTTCGGTTGGCGGCGGTGTTGACGCACTGGACGGTGGTGGAGAGGGCCGTGCTCACGTATTGGTTGATGGAGAGGATCCACTCACCCCCGTAGATGTGGGTGCCGGCGGAGGCCCAACTGATGTCGTCAGGGAAGGCGGGCTGGAGGCTTCCGCCGAGGCCGGTGAGGAAGCAGGTACGGTTGGTGGAGGTGCCGATGGAAGTGGAGATGGATTCGGCCCGGTTTGTTCGCCACGTATAGGGGCTGGAGAGGCTGACCTGTTGCTCGACCTGGTCGACGGCCTCATCGGCGACGACGGGCGAGGCCGCCTCGGGAGCGTCGGCAGCGAGGGGCTCACCGCCGCAAGCGGCAGTGAAGGTGGCGAGAGGGAGGGCGAAAAGGAGGTTGCGCACGGCGAGACCTGTTCCTTTCAATGACAGCCACGCGCGAGCGGAAGGCAGCGTACCGAGCGTGGCCGAGGAGGCTCCGGACCGGAATACCGCGTCATGCGGGTCCGAATCACGGAGTGAGCCCGGGTAGAGCAACCCGAGTGCCAGTGCATGCTCCGAGGAGGGGCGCGAGAGGACCGGTAAGGTTTGCCGCGAGAACGGGGGCAAACCTTGCCGGCCGCGGCAGTGATTGCGATGAGGGCCTCTGTGGTTCGAGGGAGGACCTCGATTGGATTTGCGTCGGGCTCGTTGAGTCCGTTCAACTGTGGGAGAAGGACCCAACGATGCCGAAACCGAAGCCTCCATACCCGCCGGAGTTCCGAGCGCGAATCGTCGAGTTGGCGAAGGAGGGACGGACGAGAAGCAGGAACTGGCCCTGTGCCTCCCCAGAACTCGGTCGCTGCGTCATGGGCGCGCCAAGGCCAGTCCAATAGCGCGTCAAGGCGAGTGAGCGCGGCGCCCGGGCGGGACGGCTCGGCCCTGGTAGCTCAACGTGTGGGCGAAGATGGGCCCCGTCTCCGTCGTGGGCCGTGATGCAGGGCGGCAGCGAGTCGGTGGGCGCGTGGCCGCCCACGACCCGTCAACGTCCCTGACACGAGGGGACCTGCAGCACCTGGCGCTGCTGCCAGCCCGGGCAGGGAGGCCCGCACAAATTCCGCATCGCGAGGCCTCGCTCCACGCATCATGGCCTCTGCCACCGGAGCCGGAGAGGTTCATGGCGCCGGCGAGGAGTGGGGCACGAGGCCCCCGCGTGCCGGGCGTCCAGATTCACACTCGAAAAACTGGTGGGCCGCCCTTGGGTGATGGATGGTTGCCCCCACTCAGTGACGCCCCTCCTTCGCTCGCCCATACAGTGGCTCTGGCTGCGCTGGTCCTCCATCTCTCCGGCCATGCTGCTGGCCCTCTCCTTCGGGGTCCTCATCGCATTCGGGACGCTCGGACTGCTCTGGCTGCCGGGTTTGTACACCGGGCCGCGACTGGGGCTCCTCGACGCGCTCTTCACGATGACCAGCGCGGTGTGCGTGACGGGACTCACCGTCGTGGACACCGCCACGACCTTTACCCGCTGGGGTCAACTGTGGCTCCTCGTCTTCATCCAGTTGGGTGGGCTGGGACTCATCACCCTGGCCACCCTTGTCATTGGCGCGCTCGGCCGGAAGCTGTCCCTTCGCAGCGAGGTCATTGTCGGCGCCCCCATCGACTACACGCACCGACAGAACGTCGTGTCGCTGACCCTGCGGGTCGCGCGCTTCACCCTCTGGGTGGAGGCATTGGGGGCGCTGCTCCTGTGGCTGCTATGGCTGCCACGGTTCGGATGGAAGGAGGCGGCGTGGCATGCCGTCTTCCACTCAGTGAGCGCATTCTGCAACGCGGGCTTTTCGACATTCAGTGACTCACTGGTGGGCTTCGCGAGCGCCCCACTCACACTCTTCATCGTCTCGAGCCTCATCATTCTCGGGGGATTGGGCTACCTTTCAGGAGAAGAGGCGCTGCGCTGGTGGCGCGGTCGGAACCAACGCTCGCGGCGCATGAGTGTCCATACCTTCGCGGCACTGCTCGTCACGAGTGTCCTCCTCGTTGGTGGCGCCGTGCTCTTCACGCTCTTCGAGTGGAACGGGGTGCTGCGGTCCATGGGCTACGTGGACCGGGTCGCCAACGCCTGGTTCATGTCCGCCACGGCGCGCACCGCGGGATTCAACAGCGTGAGCTACTCCGAGGTGAGCAACGCGAGTGGCTTCTTCACCATCCTGCTGATGGTGGTGGGGGGCAGTCCTGGCTCCACCGCTGGAGGCCTGAAGACGACGACGCTGGCGGTGCTCGCGGCGCTCGCCTTCACTCGAATCCGGGGCCGCCGGCATGCCGAGTTGCACGGTCGCGCCATTCCGGAGGGCACCATCGAGCGGACCGTATCGCTCGCCCTCATCGCTTTTGGGGTGATGACCGCCGCTGTCTTCGCGCTCAGCTTCACGGAGGGACACGGCGAGGAATCGGTGCAGGCTGCTCGCGCCAGCTTCCTGCCCCTCTTCTTCGAAGTCGTCAGCGCCTTCTGCACGGTGGGGCTGACAATGGACGTGTCCCCTTCCCTGAGTGTCGCGGGCAAGCTTCAAGTCATCGGGCTGATGTTCGTGGGAAGGCTGGGCCCCCTTGCCTTCTTCGCCGCCCTCAGCCTGCGTGCCCGGACACACCTGCGACATGTGCGCCCCGCGCAAGAGGACCTCATCGTTGGTTAAGGAGCAGGGATGAAGCGCATCATCGTGGTGGGCCTGGGCAACTTCGGCTCGGTCATCGCCGCGCGCCTGCACGAGCAGGGACATGACGTCATCGCCATCGACCCACGGCCAGCGGTCGTGGATGCCCTGGGCTCGCGCGTCTCCAAGGCCATGGTGGGAGACGCCACACAGCGCCAGGTGCTACAGGAGGTGGGCGCGCGCGGCGCGGACGCGGCCATCGTCTCCACGGGCGAGGACCTCTCGGCCAGCATCCTCGCGTTGCTCGCCCTGCGGGACACAGGCATCCAGGACATCTATGTGAAGGTCCGCTCGGACGACCATGCGCGCATCGTCAACGCGCTGGGGGCCTCGGAGAGCATCTTTCCCGAGCGGGAGAGCGCGCTCGGGCTCGCCAACCGCATCACCAGCGGCCGGCTCCTCCAGTACGTCCAGTTGGGGCAGGACTTCGGCTTGCAAGAGATGCCGGTGCCGGAGGCCTGGTATGGAAGAAGCCTGCGCGAGTTGGCGCTGCCACAGCGCTACCGCGTGCATGTGGTGGCCGTGCACGACGTGCTCCAGGACCGCATGCTGCCAGTACCGGACCCGGACCGGCCGCTCACTCCTTCCGACGCGCTGCTCGTCGCCGGAGAGCCCTCCGCGCTCGCGGCCGTGGCCGTGCTGAAGTGACGCCCACCTCCCTCGCCAAAGTCTCTGCCGTGCCCGCTCACCGGCCCCTGGGGAACCCATGTCCTCGGAACTGCTCACCTCATTGGGACTCTTTGTTGGAGGCGTCGTGCTGCTGTTGCTGGGTGGCGACCTGCTCGTCAAGGGCGCGGTCGCCCTGGCCGAGCGACATGGTGTCCCTGCCCTCACCATCGGCCTGACGCTCGTCGCCTTTGGAACCTCGGCCCCGGAGCTCGCGCTCAACGTCGCGGCCGCGCTCGGCGGCTCGACAGCCCTGACGTTCGGCAACATGACGGGCTCGTCGCTCACCAACATCGGCCTCGTGCTCGGCCTGGCAGCGGTGGTCCGCCCCGTGAAGGTCCAATCCTCGCTGCTCCGGCGGGAGCTGCCCGTGCTGCTGGGCACCGTGGTGCTCCTCCTGACGCTCTCCTGGCTTCCCAACCACCTCGATGCCAGGCGACAGCTCGGCCTGTCGCGGCTCGACGGGGTGCTCCTGGTGGGTTGCTTCCTCGGCTTCCTGGTGATGCTCCTCCGCGCGGCGAAGCAGCCCTCGAAGGTGGGCGCCGCTCTTGCGAGCGACGCCACCGAGGTCGTGCGACGCGAACCCCTGCTGTCCTGGCGGCTCGCAGTGGGCATGGTGCTTGGAGGGCTTGCGCTGCTCGGGCTCGGAGGGAAGCTCGGTGAGGTGGGCGCCACCGGGGCGGCGCAGGCACTGGGTTTGTCCGAGCAGCTCATCGGGCTCACCGTGGTCTCGATAGCCACCACCTTGCCGGAGCTCATCACCAGCCTGATGGCGGTGCGGAGGGGGCAGTCCGACATGGCCATGGGGAACGTGGTCGGCTCCAACATCTTCAACCTGCTCTTCATCCTGGGCACGACGTCCATCATTGCCACGGTCCCCTTGCCCGGGGGTGGCCCCCTCATCCTGATGGCCGTTCTCGGGTTTACCCTGGTGCTCTTCCCACTCTCCATCACCTTCGACTGGACCATCACGCGCCCAGAAGGACTGCTGCTCGTCGCGCTCTACCTGGCATTCATGGGCTGGCAGCTCTGGGTGGGGCTCACCAGCACGTAGGCAAGAGGCCTGGCAGGGCCACATGGTTTCCGTGGCTTGGAGCCCCCTGTTCTGAGACACTGGCCACACATCTCGAAGGGTGTGCGTCGCGCGCTCCTGGCACGCACAGGTTCCTCGGTGGTCGGGCCGCCACCCGCCCGCGGTTGTTGCCGCGGACAAGCTCCTGAATGGGGTTCTCATGCGCGTGCTCATCTCCACCTACGGAACCCGAGGTGATGTCCAACCCTTCGTCGCGCTCGCCAAGGCACTGAAGGCGCATGGACACGTCGTGGCACTCTGCACGCCCACCGGCTTCCGAGGCATGGCGGAGCGCCACGGCATTCCCTACGCGCACATGGACAATGCGGTGCTGGAGCTGACGGAGGCGGTTCTACGCGCCCCGACACGTGCCGAGCAGCGGCGGCTGTTCAAGGGGTTCGGCGCCATCATCCGGGCGGGCCTGGAGGACGAGTGGAAGGCGGCGCGGGAGCTGGAGCCGGACGTGCTCGTGTACCACTCCAAGGCGCTCGGCAGTCATCACATCGCGGAGAAGCTCGGGGCCGTCGAGTTGCTGGCGATGCCGCTGCCGCTGACTCCGACACGCGAGTTCCCGGTGCCGATAGTCCCGAGTTTCCGACTCGGCGGTTGGCTCAACGCGCTCAGCTATCGAGTCCTGACGCTGGCCAACGCGGTTTGGGCCGGAGCAACCAACGACTTCCGGGTGAAGACACTGGGCCTCCCGCCGCTCTCTCGCTTCGCGGACCCGATGAAGAAGGCCGATGGCTCCGCGGTGCCGGCGCTGTACGCATACAGCGAGCAGCTGCTACCACGTCCCTCCGACTGGCCTCCCCAGGCCCAGGTGACGGGCTGCTGGTTCCTCGACGAGGCTGACCAATGGACTCCGCCCGCCGAGTTGCACGCGTTCCTCGAGGAGGGGCCTCCGCCCGTCTACGTGGGCTTCGGCAGCATGGGCGCGGCGCATGCAGATTCTCGTGCCGCCACCGTCCTGAAGGCCATCGCGTTGACCGGCGAGCGCGCGGTGCTGGCCACAGGCTGGGGAGGCATGAAAGCGCGCGAGCTCCCGTCCAGTGTCTTCATGCTGGAGTCCGCGCCGCATGACTGGCTGTTTCCTCGAATGAGCGCGGTGGTCCATCACGGCGGGGCCGGCTCCACGATGGCGGGACTGCGCGCGGGCAAGCCCACTGTCATCTGCCCCTTTCTCGGCGACCAGCCCTTCTGGGGGCACGTGGTTCTCCGCGCGGGGGTCGGGCCACAGCCGGTACCGCAGAAGTCGCTCACAGCCGAACGGCTCGCGAATGCCATCCGCACAGCACTGTCTCCGACGGTACGGGCGCAGGCCGCAGCGGTGGGTGAACGCATCCGAGCAGAGGACGGGGCCGCGCGCGCCGTACGCCTCATCGAACAGGCACATTTGGAGGGGAGTTACCGGCGGGCATCAACCTAATGCATGCCCCTCGCCAATCGGCCGCTCAGCCCGCTTTGGATTTGCCTCTCAATTCGGCCGCGGCGTCATTGGGGCGTGGCCCGGCTCCGTAGACAGGTGGGTCAAGCTGCCAGCCTGCTCGTTGCGGACACCCGCTCGAACTCGACCGGGCTGATGTAGCCCAGGGATGAGTGGCGACGCCTCCGGTCGTAGAACACCTCCATGGACTCGAACAACGCTCGCTTCACTTCCTCACGCGTCTTGAAGCAGGTGGCGTAGACGAGCTCCAGCTTCAGCGTGGGTGGCACAGCTCGACGAACACATCTCCTCACGTATCATCCATCGATGAGCGATAATCCGGTCTCGGACCGATACCATGCTTGCATCACGCCCCTCGCGGCTTCCTCGGTGGCGAAATTCAGCTCCGATGGCGCTTGCAACAAGGCGCCGCAATCGAGCACCTCGACCGCGAGATCGACATCGTTGGGGGAGAGGCGAACGTCCTCCCTGTTTCCACATGTGTCGACGGCATCGACGGCCGACGTGGAGCGGAACTCCTCGACCCGTACGGAGCCTTTCCGGAGGCGCGTGAGTTGCTCGACCGCCTCGCGCCCTTCGATTGCTGCGAGGGCGAGTTCGCGGTCTGCCTCGAAATGGAATCGGGCCGGGTCCTCGACCGGCTGCATTTCGTGCCACTCGACGGAGCCGGAGAGCTCCGGCCGCTCCCCGTGGGCGTCGAGGACTATCTGCAGCGCGGCTTTGCCATGCGTTTCATACACCACTGGGTCGAGGCAGCACTCTTCGACAGTCCTGACTGGACGGCGTTCTCGAAGCACTATCTCTCGCAGGTCTTCGGTTCGGAGTAGGAGACCGGCTACTCGCGCTACACCGGAAATCGGGACCTGAAATCTCGTGAGATTTCCGTGTGCTGCTGCCGATGATTCGACGGGCTGTCCCATCGACACCAGCGCATCCTGCTGCTCCCTTTCGGACGTGGAAACGAACCGGGAGCAATCTGGTTTCTTACATGCTTTGCAGGCTTCCGAAGGGGCGTCGCGATGCGGGGGATATGGAGGCTTCGGTTGTTGAACGGACTCAACGAAACTGACGCAAACCCAGTGACGGCTGTATCGCAATGGCCCAGCGTCGCTGTGATTTCCTGCCCCTAGTGGCGGACATATGACATTTCCCGTGCCTGGGGCACATCGCGAGCCCCTACAGCTCCACACGGCTGCCGTCCTCCAACACACGCCACGCGGCGTCGCCCTCCAGCAGCAGGCCCTCCGAGTGTCTTGGTGGAAGGCTTTCGCGGTGGTCCAACGGGTGTTTGACGTCGATGGCGAACACCTTCTTGTCGAACAACGTCGTGACGCGCCAGTTCAGCGTGTGACCGACGACGACCGCCTTCGCATCGAACCGGGACAGGGTCTGCTCCACCTGCTCCTGCGTCAGGTCTTCCTTGAAGTAGCCGCGATACCATGACGGCCCTGTCTTGGTGTCTAGCAGCAGTTCCTCCTCGCCAGCTCCGCGACGAGGGTACCACCTCTGGCGATAGTGCTCGCGCACGATCCGGTTGAGGTCGTCGAGGGAATGGTCGCGCTCGGCGAGCGCTGGATGCAACCCGCCATGCACGAACAGGACGCCGTTGATCACCTCGATGGTGTTCTTGCTCATCAGCCAGCGCCCCAGGAAGGAATCGTCTCCGAAGAGCTCCGACTGCTGTCGACCGAGGATTGTGGCGACATTGAAGTACTTCTGATGCGACGAATGAAGGTCGCCTTGCAGGCTTTTGATTTCGTGATTGCCCAGGATGTAGTGCACGCGTCCGCCCGCTTGTCGGGCGCTGTGCTCCAGCTTGTAGATCAACCACAGCACCTGCGTGACCGAGGGGCCGCGGTCGACGAAGTCACCGAGCAGCACCAGATGTCCTTCCCCGAACGTCCAGTTGAGCTGGGCATCCATCACCCGCGCGTGGACCAGGAAGTCGCGCAGCGCCTTGTAGTTGCCCTCGATGTCGGAGAGGGCCAACACCGGTCCACTATCTTGATAGCGGGATGGCGGGGTGGCGAACTCCGGGGTGGCCTGGACGCTGAACCGGCTCCGGTCCAACGGGAAGGACACCTCGAGTTGGAACGTGTCCGTCAGCGCGTGGCGTTTCTCTTCGACCCAGAACCCCTCCTCACGGTTACCCCGCAGGGTCTGTGATACCCATTGGCCTCCCTGCTGGAACACATGCGGCCCTTCGTCGCCCGCCTTGAAGGCTTCCGTGGTTTCTCCATAGTAGATGTCGACCCCCTCGTGGAGTCCGATGCCGGCGGCGACCACCACCAGAATCGAGAGCACGGAGAGGAAATGCCAGACGAAGGTCCAGACGATTCTCACGGCAGATGCTCCTTCTCTTGAGACAAAAGAAGGCCCGCAGCCGCGCGGGCCGCAACACAATGTTTCCGATGGGGAGGGGGGCTCGGGGTTGCTCAGACCAGCCCACGTCGCAAGACGCGCAGCACCCGACGGGTCAGCTCCGCGCACCATGCCGAAGCCAGCAGGGCAAGGGGTATCAACCCCAACCCCAACAGCTCCGTGGCCTCCGGAGACGGCGAGCCCGACCAGCCCACCGTGACGGATTCGCCGCTCCGGGTCGACCACACGCCAACAGACGAAGGCTCGAATACCTTCGCCAGCGCCAGAAGCAGGAGCGCCGCGGCGACCGAGAACCCGAATGCGCCCATCGAGTAATACAAACCGTGCGTGACAGTCTGTCTGACCCGCTGGATGACGCGAAAGCCGGATGGAGGGGGCGCACCCGTCTGGATGTGCGCCACATACTGCTCGGCCAGCACATCCGGAGCGCCGAAGCCTTCCAGCAACGCGGCGACGTCAGGTGTTTCACCTCGGGATTCGGCTTGCTCCACCACCTCGTGGAGATGGCTTTCGATTTCGCGGATGACCTCTTCGGCCTCGGCCGGGTCCAACTTGCCAAGCCGCGAGCGGAGCGCGTGCATGTACGCATGGATGGGTTGACGCGAGTCCATGTCAGCTTCCTTTGTCGGAGAGTTCGGTGCTGGCCGATACGGTCAGCAGGGCGTCGATATCAGCGACGGACTGCCGCCATGCCTGCACGAGCGCGGTGAGCTTCTGCTCGCCCTTCACGGTGAGCTGGTAGTACTTGCGAGGCCGGCTATCGCCTTCCTGCAACCAATCGGCGCTCACCAGTTCCTCACGCTTGAGTCGATCCATCAGCGGATACAGCGTGCCTTCCGTGATGGCCGTCGTGGGAAAGCGCTGCAGATGGCGCAGCAACGCCAGGCCGTACACGGACCGCCCTCGTAACGCCGCCAGAATCACCAGTTCCAGCGCCCCCTTGCGCAGCTGTACCTGCCACTTCTCCTGCGGATCTTGGTCTGCCACTTCCGCACCTTGCCATGCCGCATACCTTGTTATGCAAGGCACATTGCTGGGCAGGGGGCCCCCTGTCAACCCCTCCGAGAAGAGCGCTCGTGGGCCAGCGGCGGCGACCTCGACACCTCGGATCCTCACCGCACGTGCGCAACGAAGGAGGGGCGCAGTCACATTGTTGCGTCAATGGGCGCGGACCGAGAATCGAGGAGGGGGCCACTGCCACGACCCTTTCGCTGCCTTCTTTCTTCACACAGGCTCGTGCGTTGCCGGACATCCCTGAAGCTGGTTAGCCGCCCCAACCTGCCTCACCGAAACCTGCGCGCCAGCCGACACTCTCTGGCGCGCAGGGCAGACCCATCCACATGGGACTCGGCCATCGCTGCTGCGGAACTGGGCTACCCCCACCCAGCGACATCCCTCCCTGCGTGGACGGCACCGACGATGCTCACAGTGCCCTGGCGGCATCCCTCCTCTGCGTCGAGTGCGACCCGACGACAACGCCCAATGCACCAACGCCACCAGGTTCGGGACTTGCCCCCGCCACTGGCACGTGAGCCACGGCCGTGAAGCTCGAATCATCGGGCCTTGTCAGGAACGAAAATCACTCGCCGTAGAGTCTCCCAGAAAGGAGCGGCGACCATGACGACGTTGACGATGCGGACGAACCCGATGAAGCGCAGCAATCTCGACAACCTCTGGTCCCAGTTCAACGCCGCCTCCAACTCCCTCGCGAGCTTCGGCTCGACCGCCAACGTGGGTTTCGGCCTTCTCCACGGCCAGCCGCCCGTCCCCTGCTGACGCTCGCGCTTCGTCATCGAAGCGCCAAGCCACGCAGAGGCCGGGCTCCCATCCAGGGGACCCGGCCTCTCGGCTTTCAGGGCTCCAGCGTCCCCATGCCGCCCCGCGTGGCCCGCCACGCACAGCAACACCGCATCGCGGGGCATCACCGAGGACCTGGCGCGCGTTCGTGCGCCAGAACTCCTGGCTCGTGTCCCCGGCAGCATCAAGGTCTCTGACAACTGAATCGTCGTGGTGAATGAATGCCGCCCGCGCGCATCCGGGGCGGCGAGCAATCTGCCTCCGTAGCTCATTGGAAGAGCATCCGCCTCTTAAGCGGACGGCGAGGGTTCGAATCCCTCCGGAGGTACTCGTAGAACAAACGCAGCACATTTCCCGGTAGCTCAATGGCGGAGCAGGCGGCTGTTAACCGCAAGGCTGAGGGTTCGAGTCCCTCCTGGGAAGCTTCACATCTGCCGACCTGGCGTAGGTGGTCCGCGCGCCCGTCTGAAGAGCGGGAGGACTCGGTTCGATTCCGAGGGTCGGCACTCGCAGCACTGCTTCACCTTCATAGGCCGCGCTCCGGGAGCAGCCTGGACTCCAAATCCGAGCGGGCGGGGTTCAACTCCTCGGCGGCCTGTTTCGTTTCGCCCCTGTAGCTCAACTGGTAGCAGCACCGGTTTCGTAAACCGGCGGTTGTCGGTTCGAACCCGACCGGGGGCACTGTTCTTCACGCAGTCATCATGGGTCCGTAGCTCAATGGGAGAGCACTCGGTTTGCACCCGAGCGGTCCGGGTTCGAGTCCCGGCGGTTCCACTTCTCGCCCCTGTAGCTCAGTGGATGAGAGCGCACGGTTCCGAACCGTGAGGCCGCAGGTTCAATCCCTGCCAGGGGCACTGTCTCTCCTCACGCTCCCGTAGCTCAGCGGAACCAGAGCACGCGCGTCCTAAGCGCAAGGTCGCAGGTTCGAATCCTGCCGGGGGCTTCACAAGCTTTCACCTCTTTCTGCGGTGTGGGGTCGGTGCCCCACTGGGCCTCATAAGCCCGGCCTCCAGGGTTCGACTCCCTGCTCCGCAACTCGTCTTTCGCACGCCGAGCCAGCTGGAGACGGCGACGGTCCCACACACCGTTCCCGCCGGGTTCGATTCCCGGGGCGTGCACTGTCCTCGAAGTCTTGCCGGTGTAGCCCAACAGGTAGAGGTGCCAGGTCGAGAACCTGGAGGTTGCGGGTTCGACTCCCGCCGCCGGCACTGTTCGTCGTCGTCGTGTCGTCGCAGGTCAGCAGGAGCTCCCGAAGTCCGTCCGCGTAGCCCAAACGGGAGAGGCCGCCGGCTCAAACCCGGCCCAGTGCGAGTTCGAGTCTCGCCGCGGATACAAACGAAAGGCGTTGCGTCATGGAGACGCTGGTTCTCAGTCAGTCCTTCGAGCCCGTCGCGCGGATTCCCTGGCAGCGCGCCGTCATGCTCATCTTCCAGGGCAAGGTCGAGGTGGTCGAGGAGTACGAGGACCGCTTCGTGCGCTCGGTGACGGTGGAGATTCGCATGCCGTCCGTCATCCGGTTCTTCCGCGGCCTGCGCAAGGGGCCCAAGGGCGTGAAGTTCAGCCGGGAGAACGTCTACGTGCGAGACCACTGCCGCTGCCAGTACTGCGGCCTGAAGGTGTCGCGCGCGGAGGCCACGTATGACCACGTGGTGCCTCGCGCCCAGGGCGGCCGCACCACCTGGGACAACGTCGTCATCGCCTGCGTGCCCTGCAACCAGAAGAAGGGCAACCGGACGCCGGAGCACGCGAAGATGGCGCTGCGCTGCGCCCCGGTGAAGCCCAAGAAGCTGCCGGACACCCTGCACCTATCGTTCGTCTTCGACAAGGGCATGCCCATGTCGTGGGCCAAGTTCCTCAGGGACGTGGCGTACTGGCATGGCGAGCTGGAGTCCTGAGCTCCCTCCGAGTGGAGGAGGTCCGCCAGAGGCGGGCCTCCGTCCCCTTCGTCCCCGCCCACACGGGTGACGGGGGATGAGGAGGTCCGCCAGAGGTGGACCTCCCGCCCGGAGGAAGCTCCCCGCGCGCCGGCAGGCGGGAGCGCCGCTGCCGGCACATTTCCTGGAAGACCGACGCCAGAGGCTGGCGGCCCGTTTCGAAAACGGTGCGGGTGCATGACGCGCTCGGGGTTCGAGTCCCCTGTCTTCCGCTGTGTCTTGGAGCATGCATGCCGGGTGGCCGGCCGCCCGGCTGGAAATCGGGAGGGCCCTTCGGGGCCCGTGGTTCGACTCCACCCTGCTCCGGTCTGTCTCTTTGGAAGTTGGACTGGCGATGGCGCCAGGCCCCGCTGCTACCGGGTGCGAGCCGGCCTTCCGGCTTGGGGTTCGAGTCCTCCGACTTCCGCTGCCACACCCGCCCACCCTGGGTCCGGGCCCGGCTCGCACAGGCGGGCCTGTTGCCGACCCAGGCCGGGATTGCGCGCTCACCTCGACGGTTCAGCGGTTAGAGTGCGTGCTCCGGCGAGGGGGCGGTTGACGAGACATGGCGACGAGGAAGAGCGAGGACCAGGAGCGACTCATCGACCGGGACCTGACCGCGTTGGCCCGCGAGGGCCGGCTGCCGGCCGCCCATGGCGTGGACGCCGCGGTGACGGAGGTCCTCGGGTTGCTGACGCGCGGTGGCAAGCATCCCCTGCTGGCCGGAGACCCCGGCGTGGGCAAGAGCGCGCTCGTGCAGGAGGTGGCCCGGCGCATCGCCGAGGGCCGCGTGGACGCGGAGCTGGCGCAGGCCCGGCTGGTGGAGGTGTCCATCGCCAACATCCTCGCGCGCTCCACCCAACGACAGGCGGCGGAGAGCTTCGAGGAGCTGCTGGCCCGGCTCGCCCGGCAGGCCTGCCCCATCGTCTACATCCGTGATTTGCCCGTGGCGCTGGGCGGCCCCCTGGCCCCCGTCGCCGTGCGCGCGCTGCGCACCAGCGGCATGCGGTTCATCTTCGAGACCGAGCCCAAGCGCGTCCAGGAGCTCCTGCGCTCCGACGAGGCGCTCGCCGAGCGGCTCCACCTGCTGCCCCTGCACGAGCCTCCGCTGGAGAAGGCACGCTGGGTGCTGGGACGGGTGGCGGAGGAGCTCGAGCGCGAGCTGCGGCTGCCCATCGACCCGGCGGCGTGCGACCTGGCGCTGCGGCTGTCGTCCAAGTTCCTGCTCGCGCAGCGCATGCCGCGCAAGGCCATCGAGCTGCTCAAGGAGACGGCGGCGGAAGCGGCGGGCGCGGCCAAGGACCACGTGGGTCCCGAGGACGTGCTCACCCGCTTCTGCGCCGCCACGCGCCTGCCGCGCTTCGTGGTGGACGACGCGATGCCGCTGGACCTGGAGGAGACCGAGCGCTTCTTCGGCGAGCGGCTCCTGGGCCAGACGGACGCGGTGGCGGCGGTGCTGCGCTCGGTGGCGCTGCTCAAGGCGGGGCTGAACGACCCGCGCCGGCCGCTGGGCGTGTTCCTGTTCGCGGGCCCCACGGGCGTGGGCAAGACGCAGCTGGCGAAGCTGCTGGCCGAGTACCTCTTCGGCTCGGCGGACAGACTGGTGCGCCTGAACATGGCGGACTACCCGAACGACGGCGACGAGAGCGTGCCCTTCGGCGCGTCCTGGGCACCGGCGCTGGAGACCCGGCGCGGCGAGCTGACGGCGCTGCTCGACGGCAAGGTGTTCTCCGTGCTGCTGCTGGACGAGTTCGAGAAGGCCGCGCGCAGCGTGCACGACCGCTACCTCCAGCTCTTCGACGAGGGCACGTTCGTCAACGGCGCGGGCGAGGTGGTGTCGTGCAACAACACGCTCATCGTCGCCACGTCCAACGTGGGCGCGGAGGTGTACCGCGAGCCCGCCATGGGCTTCGCGGGCACGCGGCGCGCGGAGGAGATGGTGACGGAGGTGGACCGGCGCATCGGCGAGTCCTTCCGTCCGGAGTTCCTCAACCGCTTCGACGCCATCTGTCACTTCCAGCCGCTGTCCAAGGTGGACATCCGCAAGATTGCCCAGCGCGAGGTGGGCCGCGTGCTGGAGCGCGAGGGCATCCGCGCGCGCTCGCTGGACGTGGAGGTGACGCCCGAGGTGGTCGACATCCTCGTCGAGCGCGGGTACTCGCCGCAGTTCGGCGCGCGCTACCTGCAGCGTGAAATCGAGAAGACGCTCACCGCGGCGCTCGCGGTGGAGATTGCGCGCAAGCCGCTGCCTCCGGGCACGCCCGTGCGCGTGGAGGCACGCGCGGGGGACCGGGTGGTGGCCGTGGCCGAGCCCGCCGCCCCGCCGCCGTCGCCCACCGCGCAGTTGCTGCTGCCCTCCGCGCGCGCGGCCCCGGTGAAGCGGCGGCTGGACCGCAAGTCGCTGCTGGTGGAGATGGACCGGCTGGTGGGCAAGGCGCGCGCGCTGGCGGCGTCCTCGGGGCGACCGGAGCTGGAGGAGCGCAGGACGGCCCTGCTCACGGAGACGCAGGCCCCCAACCTCTGGGACGACCCCACGCACGCGGCGGACGTCATCCGCGCCTTCCGGCTGGTGGAGGCCCACCTCAACGAGATGGAGCGGCTGGAGGCGGCGTGCTTGTTCGCCCGCCGGCTGGTGCGCGAGGCGAAGAACGAGGTGCAGCTGGGCTCCGCGGCGCGGCAGGTGGAGGAGGTCGCGCGCGAGGTGCAGATGGCCGAGGCGCTCCATGCCTCGGGCGCCTCGCAGCAGGACACCGAGGCGCTGGTGGACATCTGCGCGAGCGACTCGGCGGAGACGCAGGCGGTGTGGGTGCAGGAGCTGGCCACCATGTACCTGGGGTGGGCGCAGCGCCGGGGCTACGAGGCGGTGGCGGTGGCCGAGGCGGACGAGCCCTCGCGTGTCGTGGTGCGCATCGCCGGGCCGGGTGCATACGGGTTCCTGGCGGGAGAGGCGGGCATGCACCGACGCCTGGAGGACGAGAAGCGCCAGCGCGCGTATGTCCGCGTGCACCGGGGCGGCGCGCTCTCCGAGGAGGAATTGGAGCTCTTGGAGGTGCTGGGCCGTCCGGTGAAGAGCCACGAGGGCGCCTACCTCCAGCGCGTGCGCACCGAGGTGACGGTGAAGGACGAGTCCACCGGGCGCGTGCTCACGCTCACCGGCGCGGGGGAGCTGGAGGAGCTCAAGGACATCGCCGCGCGCGTGGTGGCGGGCCAGGGCGGCAGCACGGATGAGGCGCGCCGCTACTACCTGGGACGCAGCGCCCGGGTGGAGGACCCGCGCACCGGCGCCGGCACGCCCCGCGTGAAGGACGTGCTGCGAGGCGAGCTGGACGTGTTCATCGCCGCGTGGATTTCACGCGCCCCCACCGAGCCTCCGCTGGGGAGCTGAAGGCGGCGAGGGGACGGGCTCGACGGCCCCGTCCCCTCCGCCCTCACGCTAGTTCGTCACCGTCAGCGGGGTGGTGCGCGTGTTGTTGTCCTCGCGCAGCTCCTGCTGCGCCAGGAACGAGTCCACGTAGGCACCGAGGAACCGGGCCCCGGGCGCGCCCTGCGCATCCGGGGGCAGGCTCACCTGCAGGTTGGTCACCGACTGCGTGATGCAGGCTCCCGGGGCCAGGCTGGGGATGTTCGCGCCTCCCATGGGCACCTGGTCCAGCGGCGGCACGCCACCCGGGAGCACGGGCGCCTCCGGGGCGAGGCTCGTGTCCAACGAGACCACGAACGTCACCGTGCTCGAGGCGCTCGCCGTCGTCCCCTGGTTGCACACCCGAACCGTCGCGGAGATGCGGCTGCCGGAGATGGCCGACACCGGTCCCGTCAGCGAGGACACGACGAGGTCCGGCCTCGCGCCGATACCGATGAGCCCGTGGACGAAGGTGTTGTTGTCCTCGCGCAGCTCCTGCACCTGCGACGCGGCGTCGACGATGGCGCCCAGGTGGAAGACCCAGCCCTGCAGGCCCGGCGGCGCGGTCACCGACACGGTGGTGCTGCGCTGCAGGCACTGACTCACGGCCAGGGCGGGCACGTCCACGGTGCCGAGCGGCTGCTGCTCCTCCGAGGGCAGCGGCGACGCGGAGAGCTGGTCATCGACCGACAGCAGGAGGCGGACACTCGACACGGGGCTGGGCATCGTCCCGTGGTTGCAGACCATCACGGAGACAGACAGGGACTGGCCATTCTGCGCGCTGGCCGGCGCGGTCATCGCGGTCACGACCAGGTCGGAGCGGCTGCCCACGCCGATGAGGCCGTGGAGGAAGACGTTGTTGTCCTCGCGCAGCTCCTGCACGGAGTTCGTCTCGTCGACGATGGCACCCAGGAAGTAGGCACCATCGCCCTGCGCGTCCGGCGGCAGCCAGGCGTTCGGTGTGAGCGAGCGGGAGAGGCACTGGCCGATGGCGAGCGCGGGGACATCCACGCTCCCGAGCATCACCTGGTCCATGGCGGGAGGCGCGGACGGCGCGGTGGCCGTCAGCACGGCGTCCGTCGACAGGTAGACGCGCGCGGTGGACGGAGGGCTCGACAGGGTGCCGCGATTGCAGACATTCACGGACAAGGCGAGCGGCAGGCTCACCCCCACGCTCCGGGGCGCGGTCATCGCGGTGATGACCAGGTCCGGGCGCTGGCCGACGCCCACGCGCTTCACGAAGCTGTTGTTGTCCTCGCGCAGCTCCTGCACGGACGACGGCTCATCCACGATGGCGCCCAGGAAGAACGCGCCACCCCCTTGCGAGTCCGGCGGAATGGAGGCCCACACCGGGTTGGAGCGCGTGGTGCACTGGCCCGCGCCGAGGGACGGCACGGAGACGGAGCCCACCGGGACCTGGTCCATGGGCGCGGGGCCGGGGCTCGACGACATGGGCGAGAGCACCGCGTCCGAGGACACGAAGAGCTGCGCCTGCGTCGAGTTGCTGGGGCGGGTGCCCTGGTTGCACACCGTCACCGTCACCGTGGTGGGCCCCGAGGTTGGCAGGCTCTCCGGCGAGCCCAGCGCCGTGACGACCAGGTCCGGCATGAGGCCCACGCCCACTTGCCCCTGGATGAGGGCGTTGTTGTCCTCGCGCAGCTCCTGCACGGAGGGCGGGTCGTCCACGATGGCGCCCAGGTAGTACGCCCCATCGCCCGTTCCAGCCGGCGGGATGACGGCGCCCGGCATCGCCCCTTCGCGCACCAGGCACGCGCCCGGGCTCAGCGAGGGCACGGAGATTTCACCCTGCGGCGTCTGGTCCAGCGGCATCGACGGGCCGGGCCACGGCGTCATCGGCGTCAGGGCCGTGTCCGTCGACAGGTAGACCTGCGCGCGAGCGGGGTTGCTCGGCTGGGTGCCCTGGTTGCACACCGTCACCGTCGCCTGGAAGGGCTGCCCCGAGGCGAGGCTCGGCGGCGCGGTCATCGCGGTGATGACCAGGTCCGGCCCGTTGCCCACGCCGACCAGCCCCTTCACGAAGGTGTTGTTGTCCTCGCGAAGCTCCAGCACCTGGTTCACGTCATCCACGACGGCGCCCACGTAGAAGGGGCCCGCGCCCGTCGCACCCGGCGGCACCATGGGCCAGCCCGTCAGCGAGCGCGTCGCGCACTGTCCCGGCACCAGCGAGGACACCTGGACGTCGCCCACCGGCGACTGGTTCGGCGGCATGGGCGCGGGGCCCGACGGCATGGGCGACAGCGTCGGAGTCGTGGAGAGGTAGAGCTGCGCGCGCACCGGGTTGCTGGACTGCGTGCCCTGGTTGCACACCGTCACCGTCGCCTGGAAGGACTGGCTGAAGGACATCGAGGGCGGAGCCTGCACGTCCGTGACGACGAGGTCCGGGCGATACCCCAGCCCCACCAGGCCCTTCACGAAGGTGTTGTTGTCCTCGCGCAGCTCCAGCACCTCGCCCGCGTCATCCACGATGGCACCCAGATAGAGCGCGGTGGCCTCCGTGGGCATGGGCGGGAACGAGGGCCAGACACTCTCCTCGCGCGTCAGGCATTGGCCAGGCGCGAGCGACGGGAACGAGCCCATGCCCACCTGCACCTGGTCCGACGGCGGAGGCCCCGGAGGCGTCATCGGCGTCAGCACGTCATCGAGCGACAGGTACAGCCCGAGCCGCGCCCAGCCACTGGCCTGCGTGCCCTGGTTGCACACCGTCACGCGGACGGGAGTGGACTGCCCGGGCGTGAAGCTCGCGGGAGACGACAGCTCCCGGACCACCAGGTCCGCGCGACTGCCCACCCCGATGACGGTGGTCGCGTGGGTGTTGTTGTCCTCGCGCAGCTCCGGCACGGAGGCCGGGTCGTCCACGATGGCGCCCAGCACATACCGCCCCTGGCCATTTCCCGACGGCGGCAGCCACGCGCCGACTTGCGAGAAGCGAGCGATGCACTGCCCCGGCTCCAACCAGGGGAGCTGCAGCGAGCCCACCACGACCTGGTCCTGCGGAGGCGCGCCGGGCCCCGACGGCGTCAACACATCATCCACGGAGAGCAGGAAGCTCACCCACGTGCTGGAGGAGGCCGTCGTGCCCTGGTTGCACACGCGGGCCTGAACCTCGAACATCTGCTGCGTCATCACGCTGGCGGGAGCGCGCAGCTCCGTGATGACCAGGTCCGGGAGATTGCCCACGCCGATGCGCTGGACCGCGCTGTTGTTGTCCTCCCGCAGCTCTTGGACGGAGGACGGGTCATCCACGATGGCCCCCACGTAGTAGGCGCCGTCCTGCTGGGCCAACGCAGGCAGCGAGGCGGTCAGCGAGACCTCGCGCGATACACAGGCTCCTGGAGTAAGCGTCTGCGACAGGGAGAAGTCTCCCACGAGCAGCTGGTCCAGCGGAGGAGCCTGGGGGCCGCTGGGTGTCAGCACGTCATCCACGGACATGAAGAACCGGGTCTGCACGCCGCTGACCGGCGCGCTGCCCTGGTTGCACACCGTCAGCGCGGCGTTGAAGCCCTGACCCCGACTCACACTCGCGGGGACCCGCAGCTCGCGGATGACGAGGTCCGGCCCCGTCTGGAGCGGACTGGATGCCGCCTCGACTCCGGGCTCCCGCGAGGCCCCTTCGCCTCCCGAACAGCCCGTGCCCACACCGATGAACAAACCCATGACCAGCCAACTCGTGGCGGTCACGCTCCACTCCGGCCTCTTCATGAAGTCTCCCGTTGAAGTCACATGTGGAGCACGGCGACGAGCCTCGACGCCGGCTCCAGGCACGCGCACTAAGGGTGTGGCCGCCCGAATGAAAGCCCTGATGAAACATGACCGTTTCATGAAGTCGGAAAGGACTCCCTCGACGACAAAACCTCACTTCTCGATACGTGTGACGGCGAGCGAGTCCCCTGCGCCCCCTGAGCGCGACGCGCATCCACGGGTGAACGTGTCGAGGGCCTCGGGTTGCCCTGTGTGGAAGTCCTCTGCTATCGCGCGCCTCGCGCCGCATGCGGCGAACTGCCCCGGGGGGCTGTCCATGGCGAAGGGTTCCGAGACGATGCGAGGGTTTGCCGCGCTGCTGGTGCTGTTGACGACGTCCGCGTTCGCGGCCGAACCCTTCTCGCAGGGCATGGTCACCATCACCCTGGATGACGGCTGGGCCACCCAGTACACCAAGGCGCGGCCCGCGCTGAATGCGCGAGGGATTCCCGCGACGTATGGAATCATCACCCAGGCGCTCGCCCAGGGCTGGGGTGGCTACATGAGCACCTCCCAAGTCCAGACGCTCATCGCCGAGGGCAATGGCATCGCCAGCCATACCCTCACGCACCCGGACCTCACCACGCTGTCGCCCACCGAGCTCGTCGCCGAGCTGCGGGACTCGCGCGACTGGCTGGTGGGGTCGCTGGGCCTGAGCGCGGTGCCGGATTTCATCATCCCGTATGGGGCCTACGACGCCACCGTGCTCGCCTCCATCCGGCAGCACTACGCCAGCAGCCGCACGGTGAACGCGGGCCGGAACTTCCGCGACACCATCGTGTACGAGCTGCGTGGCAACGACGTGGCGCGTGGCGTCTCCGTCGCCACGGTGCGCGGCTGGATTGACCAGGCCCTCGCGGAGAAGAGCTGGCTCATCCTCGTCTTCCACGAGTTCGTGGACGGAACGCCGACCCGCGACACGCAATACAAGACGTCCAACTTCGCGAGCATCCTGGACCACCTCCACACCCGGGGCGCGCTCACGGTGACGCTGTCGCAGGGGCTCGCGCTGATGAACGGCCGCACGGAGCCGGAGCCGACCGCGGGGATGAGCATCTATGGCGATGCCCTGGAGGGAGGCTTCGCGGATTGGAGCTGGGCGGAGCACTCGCTGGACGAGACGACCACGGTCCACTCGGGCTCGGCGTCCATCCGCTTCGAGCCCGACGCGTGGGCGGGGCTGATGCTCCACCACTCGGGCGTGGACCTGTCGGGGTACCAGTCCCTGGAGTTGTGGGTGCATGGTGGCACCACGGGCGGTCAGGGGGTGCGCGTCGTGCTGCATGACGGCACCAACGTGCTCGGGAGTCAGCGGCTGGACGAGGCGCTGGGCGGGCCGCTGGTCGCGGGCGAGTGGCGCAAGGTCACGCTCTCGCTCGATGCGCTGGGGGCCTCGTCGGGCGTGATGCAGGACCTCTACATCCAGGACGACTCGGGAGCAGACCAGGCGGCGGTGTACCTGGACTCAATCGCTCTCATCCCCCGATGAGGCTCCCGGGCGGCGCGGGGTCGGCTCGCCGCGCCGCGGCATCCGGGGGTGGGGCCGAAAGGACAGACAGGGCTCCCATCGGCTGAGAATGGGCTGTGTCCGACCCTTGTGTGGCCCATTGGGAGTCGCGAATCCGGGCCCCCTTCTCATGTACCCGCCGTGTGGGGTTACATCCGAGGGGTGTCCTGCTTCGACGAGAAGACCGCGCAAACGCTGGTCAGCGGTGTGCTCTCCGTCGTGGAGGCCCAGCGCCTGCGGCGTCATGCGGAGGGATGCCGTGCGTGCGCGGCGCTCCTGGCGAGGCTGACACCGCCCGGCAGCGCGGCACATCGCGTCACGCCGCAGCAGGAGGACGCCACGGAGCTGGCCCTACCGCGCGCCGCGTTGATGGCGATGGTGGGGGATTTCGACCCGCCCACGGAGCCACTGCGTGCCGCGCGGAAGAGGGGCATGGACCCGGAGGTGGGCAGTTCGAGCGCTCATCCCGAGGAGGCCGCGCCGGACGCGGGGACACTGATTGCGCCAGTGCCCCGGCGCCTGGAGGGTCCGAAGACGTTGCTGGAGCTCCCAGCGGTCGCGGAGGCGGGGACCCAGATTGCGCCGGCGCCGAAGGTGTCCATGAGTTCGGGGCAACCGTCGCGGCCTCCCGTCGGCGCGAGCAGTCCCGTCACCTCGCCTCCAGCGTCATCCGCGAATGAGGGACGTTCGGCCGCGGCTCCACCGGCTCCGCTCGGGACGAGCGTGGCGGCCACATCGGCTCCAGCGTCATCCGTGGCGGCTGGACGCTCGCCTACGCCACCAGCGGGGCCTCTCAGGACGAACGCGGCGGCGACATCGGCTCCAGCGTCTTCCGAGAATGAGGGACGTGCACTTGCGCCACCAGCGGAGCCTCTCAGGACGAACGCGGCGGCGACATCGGACCCAGCATCATCCGCGAATGCTGGACGTGCACCGACGCCACCAGCGGGGCCTCTCAGGACGAACGCGGCGGCGACATCGGACCCAGCATCAGCCGTGGCTGCTGGACGTGCACCTACGCCACCAGCGAGTCCCCTCGGGACGAACGCGGCGACCCCTTCTTCCCCGGCCTCGTCCGCAAGCACGAGGCAGTCCCCCGTGAATCCATCGCGCACCCTGGTCGGTGAAGACGCTTCCGCGTCTCCTCCGCCGTCGCGCCCCCTGGCCGGCGCGAGCAGCTCCGTGCCGCCGCCGTCATCGCGGGCACCGGTGGGCACGAGCACCTCCAGTCCTTCGCCTCCCTCTCGGCCACTGGTCGGAGCAAGCACCTCCGTACCCTCGCCTGCCTCTCGGCCGATGGCCGGTGCGAGCGCCTCCGGTCCTCCGCCTCCCTCCGCCTCCGAGCCGGTCGCGGCTTCCCAAGGCCCGTCCAGCGCCGGCGCTCCATCACCGACCTACGGCGAGGGCACGCAGGTCGCTCCGCCGCCCCGCCCTCCCGTCGTCGAGGGCACGCAGGTCGCTCCGCCACCCCGCCCTCCCGTCGTCGAGGGCACACAGGTCGCTCCTCCGCCCCGCCCTCCCTTCGGCGCTGGCACGCAGGTCGCTCCGCCACCTGGCAACAGCCAGCGTGTGCCTCGCCCATCGTCGGAGCCGCCGTCCATCGAGGCTCCCTCGCGGACGCTCGTCGGCCGCTATCACATCCTCGACAAGCTGGGCTCGGGCGGCATGGGCGTCGTCTACAACGCCTACGACCCGGAGCTGCACCGCCGCGTCGCCATCAAGCTGCTCCACCCGAGCGCCAACACCGTGGTCCGCGCCGACGGCGCGACGCGCCTGCTGCGAGAGGCCCAGGCCATGGCCCGCCTCTCCCACCCCAACGTCGTCTCCGTCTACGACGCGGGCACCTTCGCCGGCCGCGTCTTCATCGCCATGGAGCTGGTCGACGGCGTGTCCCTGCGCCACTGGCTGCGCGCCACGGACCACTCCTGGCGCGACGTCCTCGACCTCTTCCGCCAGGCTGGCAAGGGGCTCGCCGCCGCGCACGCCGCCGGGCTCGTCCACCGTGACTTCAAGCCCGCCAACGTGCTCGTCAGCCGCGACGGCCGCGCGCAGGTGACGGACTTCGGACTGGCTCGCAACAGCGCGGACCAGGAGGCCGCCGAGGATGGTCGTCCCACCGCGCCCTCCCAGCTCGCCCTGCGGCGCGAAGACCTCCTGGAGTCCCCGCTCACCGAGGCGGGCCTCGTCATGGGCACGCCCGCGTACATGCCGCCCGAGCAACACGAGGACGGACGCACCGACGCGCGCGGAGACCAGTTCAGCTTCTGCGCCTCGCTCTACGAGGCCCTCTACGGACAGCTCCCCTTCGAGGGCAAGGCCGCCAGCGTCTACCTGCGCGAGTCGCTCGCCGGCAACGTGCGCCCACCTCCGCGAGGCAGCCGCGTCCCCGCGTGGTTGCTGCGCGCCATCAGCCGGGGACTCGCGCCCACCCCCGACGCCCGCTACCCCTCCATGGAGGCCCTGCTCGCGGAGCTGAGCAAGGACCCGTCCGTCATCTGGCGACGCCGGGGAATCATGGCCGCCGGCGTGCTCGTGCTCTACGGCGCCATCGGCGTCGCGTGGTGGATGGGCAATCGCCGTCACGCGCCTTGTCTGGAGGCAGGGGCGCGGCTGACGGGCATCTGGGACGCCTCGCGCCGGGACGCCGTGAGCAAGGCGTTCTCCGCCACCCACAAGCCCCAGGCCCCCGAGCTGCTGTCGCGCGTGACGCAGAGCCTGGACACCTTCGCCCAGGACTGGACGCGCATGCACCTGGAGGCCTGCGAGGCCACCCGTGTGCATGGCCACCAATCCGACGCGGTCCTGTCGCTGCGCATGGCGTGCCTGGAGCGGCGCCGCTCGACGCTCGACGCCGTGGTGGGCGTGCTCGCGCAGACGGACGAAGCCTCCTTCGCCACCGCGCTGGACGCCGCCCAGCGGCTGCCCTCCGTCGACGACTGCGCGAACGTGGACGCCCTGCGCCTGGGCCTCCCCGAGTCGAGCGAGCAACGCCAGCGCGTGGAGCGCCTCCGCGCCGGACTGGACCGCACCACCGCCCTGGTGGACGCGGGCCGCTACGAGCAGGCCCACACGGAGCTCCAGGCGCTGCTCGTCCAGGCCCGCGCGCTCGGCTACCGCCCCGTGCTCGCGGAGGCGCTGGAGCTGGAGGGACGCCTGGGCCTGGTGCTCGGAGACGAAGCGCGCGCGCAGAAGGCGCTGCGAGAGGCCCTGCTGCTCGCCCAGGCCACGCGCCATGACGAGGTCGCCGCGCGCGCCGCCGCCCGCTGGGTCACCACCCTCTCGCGCTCCCCCGAGCTCGAGGAGTGGGGCGTCGCGCAGGCCCGCGCCAGCATCGAGCGCGCGGGGGGCGCCCCGGAGCTGGAGGCCCTGCTCCACACGAGCCTCGCGCGCAACGCGTTCTTCCGCGGCCAGTACGCCGAGGCCGCGGAGGCCTTCGGACGCTCGGCGGCCCTGCGCGAACAGGCGCACGGCCCCGAGCACCTGCTCACGCTCGAGTCCCTGCGCAATCAAGCCTCCGCTCTCTCCCGCACCGACGAGACGGAGCGCACCTCGAAGCTGCTCCACCGCGTGCTCGACCTCACGAAGGTGGTGATGGGGCCCGACCATCCCCAGACGGCCCTGGCCGCCAACGCCGTCGGCTATCACCTGACGCTCCGCCGCCGCTTCGACGAGGCCCTGCCCTACCTGCACCAGGCCATCACCCTGGAGGAGCGCGCGATGGGCCCCGACAGCGCGACGCTCAGCTATCCCCTCAACAACCTTGCTACCGCATTGGAATCCCTCGGGCGCTTCTCGGAGGCGCGTCCACTGCGGGAGCGCGCCCTCGCGCTGGACCTGAAGACCCACGGCGCCACGCATCCGGAGACCGCGGCCGACTGGGCGCTTCTGGCCCAGCTCGCGTTGAGCGAGGGACGCACGCGCGACGCGGTGGAGCTGGCCCGCAGCAGCGTGAACGCCTACGAGGCCTTCCAGAAGGGCCACCCCGACCAGGCCGCGCCGCTGACCACGCTCGGCCTCGCGCAGCTCGCGCTGGGACGCACCCGCGAGGCCCGGGCCACGCTGGAGCGCGCCCTCACCCTGCGGGCCACCACGCCGGGCCTCGGAGAGGACCTGGCCGCCACCCGCTTCGCCCTCGCCCGCGCCCTCGGCGCCGCCGAGTCCTCCCGCGCGCGCTCGCTCGCGCAGCAGGCCCTGGGCTTCTACGAGGCCACACCGGACCTGTGGACCGCCGAGGCCCGCCGCGTCCGGGACTGGATGAGCACCGGCCCCGTGTCACGTCCCTGAAAAGCCAACCCTCGAAAACCATCCCAAGCACCTTCGCGCCGGCCTCGCCCGATACTCCCCATGCAAGCCTTTTCACTGAAGGCACCGCACGCGATGGGGGATTGCGTCATGAGCATCGACAAGCCATCGAAGTCCGCCGCCAGGATGGGGCCACGCCCGGCCACCTCGAAGCCCACTCCCCCGGCGCCCCGGCCCGCGTCACCGAAGACGGGAGCCCCCTCGACCCCTCGCCGGGACAGGTTCGACGGGCACAGGCTGGAGGGCGCGGGGCTCCCCATCCGACTCTCCGGGCAGCCCCCTCGCCCGTTCCTGAGGCTGCCGCTCAGGCCCTGGACGCCTCACTCGAAGCTGGAGCCCTGGAGCGGCGTCCCCCAGAAGCCCTGGCTGCGCTACCCGGACCTCTTCGGCACCGGCGCCACCGCCCGGCCCGCGTCGCCCTGCGGCTGCGGCCTGCCCATCCGTCTCTCCTAGGCCGCCCGCCGTCCAGGTTCATCGCCGGGGTCCGCGGCCCCTCCATGGATGTCACGGCGAAACTTTCCACCGCGCGAGGCGGGGTGAGTCCTTAGACTCCCCCAAATGCTTCAAGTCATTCCCCTGGGCGGCCTGGGAGAAATCGGCCTCAACTCCCTGGTCATCGCCTGCAACGGGGAGATGCTGCTCATCGACGCGGGCCTGATGTTCCCCTCCGAGGGGATGCCCGGCGTCGACATCATCATCCCGGACTTCACCCACCTGAAGCAGAACGCCGCCTGCCTCAAGGGCGTGGTGCTCACGCACGGCCACGAGGACCACCTGGGCGCGCTGCCCTACCTGCTGGGCGAGGTGAATGTGCCCGTGTACGGCACGCGCTTCACGCTGGCCATGGCGCGCCACCGGCTGGACGAGCTGGGCGTGGAGGCGGACCTGCGCGAAATCGAGCCGCGCGAGCCGTTCAACGTCGGCACCATGTTCAAGGTGGAGGCCAGCCGCGTCACGCACACCGTGCCGGACGCGGTGGGCTTCATCATCCGCACGCCCGAAGGCACCTTCATCCACACCGGCGACTTCAAGCTGGACCCGGACCCCATCGACGGGCTGCGCACCGACTTGGAGCGCTGGGGCGAGGCCGGCGAGGAGGGCGTGCTGTGCCTCTTGTCGGACTCCACCAACTCCGAGCTGACGGAGGAGACCGGCAGCGAGCGCGTGGTGGAGCAGACCTTCGAGCGCCTGTTCCAGGGCGCCACCGGCCGCATCGTCGTGGCCCTGTTCTCCTCCAACCTGCACCGCGTGCGACATCTCCTGACGCTCGCGGAGAAGCTGGGGCGCAAGGTGGCCCTGCAGGGCCGCAGCATGCAGCGCAACGTGGAGATGGCGCGGCAGCTGGGCTACCTGGACGTGCCCGACTCGCTCTTCGTGCACCTGGACACGGTGCCGCTGCTCCCCGCCCAGCGCGTGCTCGTGCTCACCACCGGCGCGCAGGGAGAGCCCCGCGCGGGCCTGTCGCAGCTCGCCTCCGGTGACGGGCCGCTGAAGGTGGGCCCCGGAGACCTGGTGGTCCTCAGCTCCCGCCCCATCCCCGGCAACGAGCGCGGCGTGGGGGCGTTGATCGACCAACTGCACTGGCGGGGCGCGAAGGTCGTGTACGCCCAGGTGGAGCCCGGCGTTCACGTGTCCGGCCACGCCAGCCGGCCCCAGCAGCAGCGCGTGCTGGAGCTGGTGCGCCCCAGCCACTTCATCCCCGTCCATGGCGAAGGCCGCCACCTGCACCGACACCTGGCCACCGCCCGCGAGGCCGGCCTGGAGCCCGCGCAGTGCCTGCTGGCCCAGGACGGCGACGTCGTGGGCTTCGAGGAGGGCCGGGGCCGCTTCACCGGGAGCGTGCCCTCCGGCCGCATCTTCAAGGACCGCTTCGGAGGCGGCATGGTGACGCCGGACACACTCCACGAGCGGGTCCGCCTGTCGGAGACGGGGCTGGTGGCCGCCGTCGTGGTCCTGCAGCGGGGCACGCAGCAGCTGGTGGGCGGCCCCCAGCTGTCGGGCCAGGGCCTGTCGCTGGATGAACAGGTGCTGCTGCCCCGGGTGGCCCAGGACGCCCGGGCGCTCTTCGAGGAGCTGTCCGTCCAGCTGCGGGGCGACGACGCCCTGGTGCGAGAGGAACTCACCCGGGTGGTGCGCCGTGCGTTCCGGCTGTACAGCTCCAAGCGCCCCCTGGTGGTGCCCATGGTCGTCAGGGTGTAGGTGTGTTAAGCGCCGCTGTTGCCCATGCCCTCGTTCGACGTCGTCTCGAAAATCGACATCGCCGAGCTCGACAACGCGGTCAACCAGACCAAGAAGGAGCTCAGCACCCGCTATGACTTCCAGGGTGCGCAGGCGGACGTAGTCATCGCCCCGGACAACACGGCCATCACCGTGAAGGCCAACAGCGAGGACCACGTCAAGGCCGCCAAGGTCGTCCTGCTGGCGAAGCTGGCCAAGCGCAACATCAGCTTGAACGCGCTCGACTACGGCGACATCGAGAAGACGGGCCTGCACAACGTGAAGCAGGTCATCAAGCTCCAGCAGGGCATCCCGGTGGAGAAGTCCAAGGAGCTGGTGAAGCTCCTCAAGGATTCGAAGATGAAGGTGCAGGGCTCCATCCAGGCCGACCAGCTGCGAGTCACCGGGAAGAACCGGGACGACCTCCAGGCCGCCATCGCCCTGTTCCGCAAGGAGCAGGACCGACTGAAGCTGGACATGCAGTTCACCAACTTCCGCGATTGATAGAAGCCATGCGAGTCGCTGCCCTGTCCCTCTGCTGTCTGCTCTGTGTCCCGGCCATTGCCTCCGCGCAGGACGAAGCCCTTCCCCCGCCCCGGCCGTCCAAGCTGGTGCCCAACATGTCCAAGCCGCCGAAGCTGCAGGGCGGCCTGAAGGGCTTCGCCTCGCCGCTGACGCTCAAGTCCACGGACGTGTCCGGCGCCAGCGCGTCGTTCACCGCCAAGGTGGGCTTCCGCAAGGACACGCTCTACGTGGGCGTGGACGCCAAGGATGACCAGCTGCTCGCGGGCGACACCGTCACGCTGTCCATCTACTTCCCGGACACGGGCCCGCTCACGACGGGCTACACGTGGCGCTTCGGGTTCGACGGCAAGCGGGACTCGGGCGCGACCAGCGGGACGCCGGAGTTCGCCCAGCAGAAGGTGAACGGGGCGGTGGAGCGCCGGGGCACCACGCTGTCGCTGGTGGCGGCGGTGCCGGTGCGCGCGCTGCCGCGCTTCCCCTCCATCGACCCGATGGTGATGGACGTGTGCATCACCTACGAGGACCAGGACGGCGAGGGCAAGGGCGTGCCCGTCTCCAACTGCCAGAGCGGCACCATGGTGGGCGAGGCGCTGCGGCTGCCGGACGAGCCGCGCAAGGCGCTCAAGCTCAAGCCGCCCGAGTCCGTGACGGCGCTGGAGCCCGCGGCCACCGGCTGGCTGGGGTGGGACCTGCTCAGCTACCCGGCCTGGGCGCAGGGGGACGAGGAGCTGTCCCCCGAGTCGCTGCGCGAGCTGGTGGTGGGCAAGCCCGTGGACGCCAAGTCGGTGAACGTGAACGTCCCCGAGTCCCTCAGCCTGACAGGCGAGCTGTCCTTCGTGACGGTGCTCTCGGGGAAGAATCCATATGCCGTCGCGGGTCAATGCGACGCCGAGACGGAGCTGCGGTTGGGGCTCTACCTCGTGACGGGGAAGACGGCGCGGCGAGTGCTCGAGTGGCCGGCCGCCACCTGCGCGCTGGGGCGCGCGTCCTCGGTGGAGCTGGACGAAGAGGACGGGCTGACCATCCGTTACTCGAACGGCGCGATGATGAACTTCGTTTGGAGTGGGGACCACTTCACGCGAACCGAACTGGGAAGCAGGTAGACCGCAGTGGAAACCACCAAGAGCCTGTACATGATGACCCTCGGCTGCCCGAAGAACCGGGTGGACTCCGAGGTGATGCTCGGCACGCTGAAGCACCGCGGCTACACGCTGGTGCAGGAGGCCTCCGAGGCGCAGGTCATCGTCGTCAACACGTGCGCCTTCATCGGTCCGGCCAAGCAGGAGTCGGTGGACTCCATCCTGGAGATGGCCGAGCTGAAGAAGTCGGGGAGCTGCAGCACGCTGGTGGTGACGGGCTGTCTGTCCCAGCGCTACGGCGAGGAGCTGGCGAAGGAGATGCCGGAGGTGGACCACTTCCTGGGCACCAGCGCGTACGCCCAGATTGGCGACCTGCTGGCGGCCGAGGCGTCGCCGCGTCAGGTGATTCCGGACCCCGACTACATCCACGACGCCGACACGCCGCGCATCAACTCGATGCCGAAGTACACGGCGTACCTCAAGGTGTCCGAGGGCTGTGACAACGCCTGCGCGTTCTGCATCATCCCCACGCTGCGCGGCGGGCAGCGCTCGCGCACCATCGAAGACATCGTCATCGAGGCGAAGCGGCTGGCGGACAGCGGCGTGCAGGAGCTGAACCTGGTCGCGCAGGACCTCACGGCGTACGGGCATGACCTGCCGGGCCGCCCGAAGCTGCACGATTTGCTCAAGGCGCTGGTGAAGGTGGACGTGCGGTGGATCCGCCTGCACTACGCCTACCCGCGCGTGTTCCCGGACGAGCTCATCGAGGTGATGGCGGCGGAGCCGAAGATCGCCCGCTACCTGGACATGCCGGTGCAGCACGTCAGCGACAAGCTGCTCTTGTCGATGAAGCGCGGCCGCAACTCGGAGTTCCTCAAGGGGCTGCTCACCAAGCTGCGTGAGCGCGTGCCGGGGCTGGTGATGCGCACGTCGCTCATCGTGGGCCTGCCGGGTGAGACGGAGGAGGACTTCGAGATGTTGAAGGAGTTCGTGAAGACGCAGCGCTTCGAGCGCCTGGGCGTCTTCCAGTACTCCGACGAGGAGGGCACGGCGGCGTACGACCTTCCCGACAAGGTGCCGCAGAAGATCATCGAGCGCCGGTGGCGCGAGGTGATGGCCATCCAGAAGCGCATCAACCGCGAGCAGAACAAGAAGCTCGTGGGCAAGCGGCTGGAGGTCCTGGTGGAGGGCCCGGCGCCGGAGACGGAGCACCTGCTGGTGGGGCGCCACCAGGGGCAGGCGCCCGAGATTGACGGTCTGGTCTACATCAACGACGGCCTGGCGTACCCGGGTGAGCTCGTCACCGTGGAGGTGACGGAGGCGCACGACTACGACCTGGTGGCGCGCGTGGTGGAGCGGCCGGACCCGAAGCAGCGTCAGCACGTGGCGCGTGACGCGCACCCGGCCCCCGTGCCGGTGGTGCCCGCGCCCCGGCCGGTGACGCGGCTGGAGTAGACGTGAAGCATCCCGGGCCGCGCGCCTTTCGCGACGTGGCCCGGGCGTCTGGCTGTCTGGGGTGAGGTGCCTGGAGGGAGCGTGGCTCCTCGGCACCGCGCGCCTCGGGGCAGCTCACCGTCTTCGCGACGGAGCCCCGAGGAAGGACCCGGTGATTGGAGGGTGCAAGGCTCCTCGACAGTGCCGCGCCGTCGCGAAGCCACCGGCCCGTCATGCGCTACAGGTCCCGCCCGCTCACGCGGGTGCACGGGGCCTCGGCGCGTGTCACGCGAGCCCGCGCGCGACTACCGAGGGTCCTCGGGCTCCAGCTCGCGCTCCTCGGGCGGGGGCTCGCGCGAGGTCTTCTTGCGGGATGGCGCCGCGACGCCTTCTCCGAGCGGCGTGGGCTGGCACTCGCACACCGTGCGGCGCGTGGCCGTCTCGGTGACGAAGGCGCACGCCGTGGGGCACTCGGGCTGACGTGCCTCCTCGTAGAGGGACAGCCGGAAGTCCTTCGCCTGCGTGAGCGCGGCGTGGCACGCGGGCAGCGATTGCGCCAGGGAGGGCCAGGGCAGACGGTGCTGCGTCGTGAGACCTCGGCTGGTGGCGGGGAAGCTCAGGCCCACCGCGCAGCCCGGCTCCAGGCGCTGCCCCTCCGCGCCCACCGGCTCCAGGTGCACCCGGCCTCCCTCTGGGAGGTCTCGGAACACCGCGCCGACCACCGAGACCGTCCCGTCCGGCTCGCGGCGCACATGGAGCCCGTAACAGGCCTCCTCGCTGAAGACACCGTGTGCATCCGCGCAGCGCTGGCGCGGTGTCAGCCGTGAAGATGGAGCTCCCGACGGGCTGGAGACCTCCCGAGAGACCTCCGCCGGTGTGGCCGCCGGCCCGGGTCTCGATACGTCATGCGTGTCCTCCAACGCGGCTACGGACCCTGGCGCTGGCGTGGAGAGGCCGTCGGGACGAGCCCCCTTCGACGAGGCGCCTCCTCCCGACGCGATGCCCGAGTCGGGAGAGCTGCCCTGCATCCGCCCCACGCTCTCCACGTTGTCCGGGCCGAGCGCCTCGGTGCCCCTCGACGCTGAAGCCTCGGACGCGAGGACCCGGGGCCTGCGCAGCACCAGCACCCCGCCCTTCGCGTCCAGCGTCGCGGTGAAGCGCCCCCAGACATCCGGGCCCAGTCGACCGAGGCTGCTCGGTGAGTCCCATCGCCCCGCCGCTTCGACGACGAGAGGCCGCACGCCCACGCCCTCCGCCACGTCCACCGAGTCCACCGCGAAGGTGCGTGGCGGCAGGTTCGCCGCCGTCTCCAGCGGCTGCAGCCCCTGCGCCTCCGCGGGCCCCAGGGCGATGCGCGAGAAGGGCTCCCGCGTCGACAACACGAACGGGCCCGTGAGCTCCGACTCCCCCTGTGCCACCCGAGCGGCCAGCAGCGGCCAGTCCCCCACCGGCTCGCGGCTGAGTTCCACGCGGTGGACCTCCCGCGCCGCGTCCGACGCGGAGGTCTCCGCCACATACGCCTCCCGCGACCGAGAGGCCGTGAAGGTCACCTCGCGACGCAAGGGGTCCACGGTGAGCGCGTAGGGCTCCAGCACGTCCGAGCCCAGCGTGACCGAGCAGGGCTTCTCCCCGGACACGCCCGCCGTGCGCAGCGGCACGGACGCGCCACCCACCGTGAGCGCGGGCAACGGCACCACCGGCCAGGCACGAAAGCCCCCGGCGATTTCGGGCGCGCGCACGGTGCCCTCGGGCGGAGGGATGCCGCCCTCGAAGCACTCCTGGGAGACCATCGACAGGGGCCGCGCCACGTCCAGGACGACGGGCACCGTCCGCGTCCCCAGCTTCCCCGCCACCGTGAGCCTCAGCGCGGGCGAGGCCAACAGCGGCAACGTGCGGCCCACCAGCACCTCGGTCCGGGACGACGGGCCGGGCGCCACCTCCCGGTGACATCCCGAGCCCACCACACCCAGACACAGCCAGAGCAGGAACGCGCCGCGCACGCCGCGCAGGTTACTGCTTCTTCTGCTTGGTGAAGTCATCCACGCGCGTGTCGTCCGGGACATCCAGCTTGAAGCTGTCCGCGGCCAGGCCCACGTTCGTCTTCAGGTTCACGAAGGAGATGGTGTTCTCGCTGCCATCCGGGTCCACCACCGTGCTCTTCAGCACCTGGGCCGACGCCGGGTCCACCTCCAGCCGCACCTGCTTGAAGCGCGGCTCCTCCTTCAGGGGGTTCAACACCAGCAGCGTCCCCTTGCAGTCCTTGCAGGCGCCCTTGGTGATGGCGAACTCGTCCGCGAGCCGCCCCTGGCCGAAGAGGAACGTCACCGACGCGGACAGCTGGCTGGTGTCCACGCTGGCCACCGTGAGCGACTGGGCCGCGGGGTCGTACGCGTAGACCTTGTTGCCGGCCAGCACGAAGGTGCGCGCGGAGGGCGTCTGATACTCCCACCGCATCAGCCCCGGCTTCTTGTACGTGACGACGCCCTCCGACGACTGCGTCCGGCGGAAGGTCTTGTACTTGTAGTCCTGCTTGAAGCTCGCCCGGAAGTCGCCCGTCTTCTCGTAGAACGCCTGCATCCGGTCGACGAGCGTCTTCACCTCGGGCGTCATCGGCGTGGCCGGCTTCGCCGCGGGCTTCGTCTCGGCGGCCGGCGCGGGCGTCGTGGCCGGCTTGCCCGGCGCCTGCGCGGGAGCGGCCTGATTCACACCGGAGGGCGCCGGAGTCTTCGCCGCCTCGGACGGGGTCACCAGGGGCTTTCCAGCGCCCGCCGGGGCTCCCTGGACCACCGTGGCGGCCGGAGCAGGAGCGGAGGACTGCGGCACGGCTTGCGCGGACAGGAGCGTGGCGAGCAGGGTTTCCAGGAACATGGCGTGCGTCTCCAGGAGGGCAGGTAGGCCCCCGGCGTCCATCTACCCCATACCGACGCGCCCCGGGGGGCCGGCATTCATGGCTGCTTCTTGAAGAGCCGCTTCCTCTGTTTGATGGCCAGCACGTAGAAGCGCTCGCGCAGGGCCTGGGCCTCCTCGGGCGGCAGGTCCCCCGAGCCGCCTTCCAGGTGCTCGTCCCGCCAGGCAATCGCCCGGCTGACGCACGCCGAGGCGGCCGCGGAGATGTTGAGGCTCTGACTGAAGCCCTTCATCGGCACCCAGAAGGTGCCGTCCACGGCGTTGAGCACGTCGTCGCTGACGCCGTAGCGCTCGTTGCCGAGGACGATGGCCACCTTCTGGTCGAAGCGCAGCGAGTAGAGGCTGGTGGCGCCCTCGCGGATGGCCGAGGCGTACAGCTGGAAGCCCCGCGACTTCAGGTGCTCGCGGCACTCGGCGAAGGACTTGTACAGCTTCACGTCCAGCCACTTGTCACAGCCCTGGGCCACCCTCGAGTTCGGCAGGAAGGGAGCCTCCGGGTTGATGACGACGTGCACCTCCTGGACGCCCATGGACTCGCAGGTGCGCAGCACCGCGGCCATGTTGAAGCTGTCCTCCAGCCGGTCCAGGACCACCGTGAAGTTGCGCGTGCGCTGGCTGACGACGCGGTCGATCTTCTCCTTGCGCACGTCGAGGAGGAACTGCTCGGGCTCCAGCTTGTCCTTCTCGAAGCGCTCGTAGCGAGGGCCACCACCGGACATCGGATCAGCGCCTCCCGCCCGACTTCTTCGCCGGGGCCTTCTTCGCGGCCGGCTTCTTCGCCGGAGCCTTCTTCGTGGCGGCCTTCTTGGCCGAGGTCTTCTTCGCGGCCGGCTTCTTCGCCGGAGCCTTCTTCGCGGCGGCCTTGGTGGTCTTCGCCGCAGCCCTCTTCGCCGCGCCCTTCTTCGCCGGAGCCTTCGCGCTCTTCGTGGCCGGCTTCTTCTTCGCGCTGGCGGCCTTCTTCGCCGGAGCCTTCGTGCTCTTCGCCTTGGCGACCTTCTTCGCCGGGGCCTTCTTCGTGCTCGGAGCCTCGCTGCCCGAGAACGCCTCGCGCACCGCCGCGATGGTCGCCCTGGCCACGGAGGCCCCGGACTTCCTCGCCGCGCCCTTGGCCCGAGGCGGCGCCTCCACGTGGAGCTTGTCGGTGCGGCCGGTGAACAGCACCTCCGCCACCGCGTCCATCAGCGCCTGCATCCCCTCACCCGTGGCGCACGACACCGGGAACACGCGGATGCCGCGCTCACGCAGGGCCTCCGTGAAGGGCCCCAGCCGCGCCTGCGCGTCCGGCAGGTCCTGCTTGTTCGCCGCGACGACCTGGGGCCGCCTCGACAGCTCCTCGCTGTACTTCTCCAGCTCCCGGTTGAGCACGTCGAAGTCGTGCAGCGGCTCGCGCCCCTCGCCCTCCGCGCCCATGTCGATGAGGTGGATCAACACCTTGCACCGCTCCACGTGCCGCAGGAACTGGTGCCCCAGGCCCACGCCCTCGCTGGCGCCCTCGATGATGCCGGGGATGTCCGCCATGACGAACGACAGGTGGTCCTTGTACTGGACCATGCCCAGGTTGGGGGCCAGCGTGGTGAACGGGTAGTCGGCGATCTTCGGCCGCGCCCGGCTCACCCGCGAGATGAACGTGCTCTTGCCCGCGTTGGGGAAGCCCAGCAGGCCCACGTCGGCCAGCAGCTTCAGCTCCAGCCGCAGCGTGAACTCCTCGCCCTTCGTCCCGTCCTGGGCGAAGCGCGGCGTCTGCCGCGTCGAGGTCGCGAAGTTCATGTTGCCCAGGCCGCCCCGCCCGCCCTTCGCCGCCTCCCAGACCTGCCCCGGCTGGCTCAGGTCCACCAGCAGCTCCTCCGTGGCGTGGTCCTTCACGAGCGTGCCCACCGGCACCTTGAGGATCATGTCCTCCGCGGCGCGACCGTTACAGTCGTTGCCCATGCCGTGCTCGCCACTCTTCGCGCGGTGGTGCTGCTGGTAGCGGTAGTCGAGCAGCGTGGTCAGCTGCGGATCCGCCACGAAGATGACGGAGCCACCGTTGCCGCCGTCACCGCCGTTGGGACCCCCGCGCTCGATGAACTTCTCACGGCGGAAGGACACACAGCCGTTACCGCCATCGCCCGCCTTCACGAAGATGCGGACCTCGTCGACGAACTTCATGAAAGCTCTCCTGAAAAACGCAGAGCGGGCCGCCTCACGTCCTGTGCGCCAGAAGGCGCGGGGACGGGAGAAGCGACCCGCTCGTGGATGCCGCGCGGCGACCGGCCCTCAGAGGGGCCGGGAAACCGTCAGGCGCTGGGCTGCTCAGCGGCCGGGTAGACCGAGACCTTCTTGCGGTCGCGGCCCAGGCGCTCGTACTTCACCACGCCGTCCACCACCGAGTAGAGGGTGTAGTCGCGGCCGAGCTTCACGTTCGCGCCCGCGTGGATGACCGTGCCGACCTGGCGAACCAGGATGCTGCCGGCCGAGACCTCCTGGCCTCCGTACACCTTCACGCCGCGGTACTGCGGATTGGAATCGCGACCGTTGCGCGAAGAACCCTGACCTTTTTTATGGGCCATGACACCTTGCTCCTGAAGTTGAGGTGAAACCGTCCGGACTAGCCGGAGATGGAGGTGACCTTCACCTCGGTGTACGGCTGACGGTGGCCACGGCGACGGGTCCAACCCTCCTTCTCCTTGCGGAAGTGGAGGACGCGGCGGTGCTTGTCCTGCGCCAGGACCTTGCCCACGACGCGAGCGCCGGAGACCGTCGGCCGGCCCACCTTCGGGCTGTCCGTACCGCCCAGCAGGAGAATGTCGGTGAAGGACACCTCGGCCCCGATGTCGCCGGCGATCTTCTCGATCCGGAGGACATCGCCCTCGGCGACGCGATACTGCTTTCCGCCCGTGCGAATCACTGCGTACATCGTCTAACCCCTGTCAGCTTCGGGTTGGGTCAACCCGTGGAATCGGCCGCGCATTTCGGACGGACGGGCCGCCCTAGCGCAAAGGACGGCCGGATTTACGGGAGATGCCCTGGGGAGTCAAGACGGATGCTGGATCATCTCGTCCGGCGGTGCAGATTGCCCCCGCTCCCAGGCGCCCCTACCTGATGGTCCGGCCGAAAAAGCCCGGCCTCACACCGTCCTACCATCAACCCCCGGGGGGAATTCCACAATGAAGAAACTCATGTACGGCCTGGTGGCCGCCGGCACCCTTTTGTTCGGCGTCGGCTGTGGCGGCGACGACGTCTGCGACGACCTGGCCGACGCGAGCCGGGCGGTGAACGATCAGACGGAGGCCTGTGGGACCGACACGGGGATGGACGGGGAGGACTTCGACAAGGGGCGCTGCGAGGACGCACTGGAGGCCTGCTCGGACAGCGACAAGGACCGCCTGCGGGACGTGGCGGACTGCATCCGGGGCCTGCCCGATTGCCGGGTGGGAGCCGAGATGGAGTGGGTCGATCAGTTCAGCGCCTGCTTCCAGCGGGCAGAGGGCCTGAGCGCCGCTTGCGCCGCGGCGGCCGGTGGGTAGGTGGGTAGCCCGCCGTCCGAGCTGGTGGCACCGGGCCCGGCTCCCCTCAGGGGGGCCGGGCCCTCTCGTTCGAGGGCTCCGCGGCGGCGCCCCGGGCGTCCAGCGCGCGACGGACGCTGCGGTAGCGGTGATGGAGGCTGGACTCCAGGGGGTCCAGGGCGAGGCCCCGCTCGTAGGTCTCCAGGGCGCGGGCGAGCTGGCCCTCGCGCTCCAGGGCGGAGCCGGACAGGTAGTGCACGCGCGCCATGCCCGCGGACTGGGGCCGCCGCGTGAGGAACTCGCGGCGGAGGGACTCGAGCTGCTCGGGCGTGAGCCCTGCCTCCAGGCAGCGCGCGACGCCCCGGTGATTGCCCCGCCAGGCGTCGTACAGCGCCCGCTGCGTCACGGTGCCCAGCACCTCCCCCGCTTCGTGCAGCCGGGTGAGTACCGAGTCGAGCAGCAGGGACTGCGCGGAGGACAGGGGACGCTGTCGCAGGGACTCCAGGGTGGTTCGGGCCTCGCGGGTGCAACGGCGCAGGGAGCCCATGTCCAGGTCGGGGGGGACGGCCAGCACGGCGTAGTGGTCCCCCGTCAAGCGGGCCCGATAGGCCTCCAGCACGCGGGCGGCCTCCTTGTCCTCCGAGGGTGAGGCGGCTGCGGGCGGAGCCACCCGTCTGCCAGGACCCGCGCGCAGGAGCGCGTCCACGGAGGACTTGAGGGCCAGGGTGGCCTCGACGAACTGGACGCCGAAGCCGGTGGGCATCCCCCAGACCTGGGCCTGCTCCGCGGGCACGTGGCGCACCACCTCGCAGACGACGGACTGCGGGCCCGACTCCAGCTCCAGCACGAGCGGCAGTCGCGCGAACAGCGGTGGCAACAGGCCGTCGCTGCGCAGGAACAACCCACCACGAGACAGGTCGGACGCGGTCAGCCAGACCGGCGTCTCGCCCGGGCGCAGCACGACGCGAACGGGGAGTTCCACCGTGCGCGGCCGGGCGGCTTGTGAGACTTCGCTGGGGCTGGGCTGGGCTCCGTCGCCGGAGGGGTGGAGGACCGGAGGTGCAGCGCCCGAGGCGTTCTGCACAGCGGCGCCCCAGTTCCGGGATGCGAGGCTCGCGACCGGGGACCAGGGCGCGACGGAGTCCTCCGACGCCGCGACCCCCTTCGGCGTGGGGACGGGAGGCACGCTCCGTCCGGACGACAGCGGGGCAGCCGGCGCGCTGTGGTTCGGTGTGGCGAGCATTGGAGCATCGCGTCTGTCGGATGACGGGCGCCCGGAGGGCGCGACATCGGACGCGCGGGGTGGGCTGCCCGGGGACGACGGACGACGAGCCTCCGTCGGCATCTCGTCGGTGCGTGGACGAGCCATCCCTGATGGGGAAGGACGACGAGCCTCCTCTGCTGGCTTCGCGTCGATGGACGGCCGGGCCTGTGCGTGAGGCGATGGCGAAGGACGACGTGCCTCCGCTGACTTCTCGCCGACGGACGGTCGGGCCTGTGCGTGAGGCGATGGCGAAGGACGTCGAGCAGCCTCCGGTCGTGCCTCGACGGACGGCCGAGCCTGCATCGGGGCAGGCCCAGCCCCCGGCGACATCGCTCCTATCGGCGATTGAACCGGCACCGGCGGCGACGGACGCGCCCCCAGTGGCATCACCCCTATCGGCGATTGCACCAGCACCTGCGGCGACGGACGCGACCCCGGTGGCATCGCTCCTATCGGCAATTGCACCGGCACCGGCGGCGACGGACGCGACCCCGGTGGCACCGCGCCCACTGGTGAGTGAACGGGCACAGACGGAGATGGGCGCGCCCCAGATGGCACCACTGCCATCGGTGATTGCATGGGCACGGATGGCGACGGACGCCCCCCCGGTGGCATCGCCCCCATCGGAGATTGCATGGGCACGGACGGCGACGGACGCCCCCCCGGTGGCATCGCCCCCATCGGCGATTGCACGGGTACGGACGGCGACGGACGCGCCCCCGCTGGCATCGCTCCCACCGGCGATTGCACGGGCACAGGCGGAGACGGACGCGCCCCCGCACCCGCCCCCCTCGCATCCACAGGCTGCGACACCTGGGCGCGCGGCGACGGTCGCGGGCCTCCCGACGTCGACACCTCGCCCACCGCGTGCACGAGTCCCGGCGGCGAGAGACGGGCCTCCTCGGACCGTGCCCCGTGCGGCATCGCCCCCTCCACGGGCCGGCCCCCAGTCGACTTCACGCCCTCCACGGGCCGGCCCTGTCGCGGCGCCACACTCCCGTTCGACACGGGCTCGGGCAGGTCCGTCTCGAGCATCACCGGAACGGGAAGCGCGTTCCTCCCATCGCCCGCCACGGGCCCCGGACCCGCCACGGGCGCGGGAACACTCCGGGCTCGAACAGCGGGCTCCACGGGCCGCGCCTGCCGCGACCGGACATGGATTTCCTCGGCCAGTGCCCCCTCCAGCGCCGCGCGCAGGAGCGCCGCCGTCGCGTACCGCTGCTCCGGCGCCTTCTCGAGCGCGCGCAGGATGACCCGCTCCAACGACACGGGCACGGCCGCATGCACGGACCGGGGCGGCGGAGGCGCCCGCATCTGATGCGCCACCAACTGCGCCGTCAGCCCCTCGTCCTCGAACGGCAGCCGACCTGTCACCAACTGATACGCAATCACCCCCAGCGCATACAGGTCCGCGCGACCATCCACCCGTCGACTCAGGGACTGCTCGGGCGCCATGTACTCGGGCGTACCCACGATGATGCCGGCGTGGGTCTGCGGCATGTTCGCGTCCGCCAGCTTCGCGATGCCGAAGTCGAGCACCTTCACGAACGGCGTGCCCCGCCCGCGCCGAACCAGGAAGACATTGTCCGGCTTCAGGTCGCGATGGACGATGCCGCTCAGGTGCGCCGCCTGCAGCGCGTCGCACACCTGCGAGAGCACCGACACCACCGCCGGCGCCGGCAGCGGCGAGCCGACCCACGCGGACAAGGGCGCCCCATCCAGATACTCCATGATGAGGTACGGCCTGGGCGGCCCCGCGTTCAGGTCGAAGATGCTGACGATGTTCTCGTGGCCGATGACATTCACGGCCCGCGCCTCCGCGTGGAAGCGCTGCACCAGCTCCGGGTACGTCGCCAGGTGCTCGTGCAGCACCTTCACCGCCACCCGGCTGCCAATGGACACGTGCTCGCCCAGGTACACCGCGCCCATCCCCCCGCGGCCCAGCCGACGCACCAGCCGGAAGCTCCCCAGCTTCGTGCCCACCAGCGGGTCCACCTCCACGGAGACGGACGAACAGCGGGGCCGGGCGGGCACGCTCTCACCCTCGGCTCGGACCAGCGTCGAGCATGACGACGCCGACCCATGTCGGTGGCCGCACGCCTCGCACGCATCAGCGCTGCTCTCCTGGGCCATGCCACTCCCCCGGGCCTGCCCAGCTAATCTGGACATTCACGTCCAGGCGGGGCCACTGCCGGCCTCCGGTGATGTCGGCTGGCGAAGTGGGCTCTCGCGCCGCGGTGCCAGGAGACGGTCCTCCGGCGGACGCTGAAGGTGCCGACAATCCATCACGCTCGATTAGAGTGCGGCGCCCATGTCCGGAACCTCACGCCGCATCCCCCTCATCGACCTGTCCCACTACCGCACCGGCACTCCCACCGAGCGAGCCCGCTTCGTCCAAGTCTTCGGCGAGGGTCTGCGTGAGTTCGGCTTCGTCTCCGTGGTGGGACATGGCATCGACGATGGCCTCATCCGCCGCACCTACTCGGACGTCGAGCAGCTCTTCCAGCTCCCCGAGGACGTGAAGACGCGCTACGCGGTGCCGGAGCTCGCCGGCCAGCGCGGCTACACGGGCTTCGGCAAGGAGCACGCGAAGGACCGCAAGGTGGGGGACCTGAAGGAGTTCTGGCACGTGGGCCGCGAGCTGCCCGAAGGCCACCCATACCTGAAGCACTACGGCGCCAACGTGTGGCCCGGCGAGGTCCCCTCGTTCCGCGAGCACGCGCTCGCCCTCTTCCGCGAGCTGGATGGCGCCGCGAGCGTGATGCTCCACGCGCTGGCCGAGTTCTTCGGCGTGGCGCGCGACACCTTCAGCGGCATGGCCACGGATGGCAACTCCGTGCTGCGCCTCATCCACTACCCGCCGCTGAAGGAGCGCTTCATCCCCGGAGGCGTGCGCGCCGCCGAGCACGAGGACATCAACCTCATCACCCTGCTGTGCGAGGGCACCGCGTCGGGCCTGGAGTTGCTCACGCGCGATGGCGAGTGGCTGCCGGTGGACACGCTGCGCGGGCAGATCGTCGTGGACTCGGGCGACATGCTCAGCCGCGTGACGAACGAGGTCATCCCCGCCACCACGCACCGGGTGGTGAACCCGAAGAGCGCGGACGAGGACACCGTCCGCTACTCGCTGCCCTTCTTCGTGCACCCCTACTCCGACTGCGTGCTGGAGCCCCTGCCCTGCACCCAGACGCCGGAGAACCCCGCCCGCCACGGGCCCATCACCGCCGGCGCCTTCCTGCAGCAGCGCCTGCGCGAGAACGGGCTCATCAAGTAGTCCCTCACCGTCCGGTGTCCGACGCGCGCGTCCCACCGGGCATTGGATGCACTCGTGGACGAAGCCCCCCTGCCCACGCATGTGGAGCTGTTCGCCCTCCAGCCGCGCGTCGCGCTGGAGGACTACGCCTCCCCTTCCACCTTCGCCGCGAGGCACCGCGCGCTCGCCGAGCGGGTGGACCGCCTGCGGACCCGCGACGAGGCAGGTCGTCCGCGCCATCCCGCCCTCGCCGTGTGGCCCGAGTGGGTGGGGGCGCCGCTGGAGCTGCTGGGCCACGTGCAGCGCGTGCAGCGCCACACGACGGTGAGGAGCGCGCTGCGGAGGGTGGCGCGCGCCGAGTGGTGGGACGTGTGGCGCACGTGGAAGGAGCTCCACCCGCCGACGATGGTGGAGTGCTTGCACGCCACGCTCGCGTCGCGCGTGCACCGGGTGATGCACGAGACCTTCTCCGCCATCGCCCGGGACTTCGGCCTGTGGGTCGTCGCGGGCAGCGCGTTCCTCCCCGACAACCGCCTGACCCGGGACGGCCCGGACTTCGAGCCCCGGGGCGCGCGCATCTTCAACACCAGCCACACCTTCTCACCCGAGGGTGTCCGCGTGGCCACGGCGCGCAAGGTGAACGTCCTGCCTGCGAGCGAGGACCGCCTGCGCCTGAGCCCCGGCCGGCCCGAGGACTTGACGCTCATCGACACGCCGTTCGGCAGACTGGGGACACTGCTTGGCTACGACGGTGCCGCGCGACCTCGCACGTCGAAGGAGCCCTGGTTCGTCCCCTGCGCACAGTACCTGGACACATGGCGAGCACAGGTCGTCGCCCATCCCTCCGCGCATCCAGGGGACTGGGATGAACGCTCGCTCGACGAGGGGCTCCTCGGGCAACTGCAGGCCCTGCGTCACGTCCGCTACACCGTGACGGCGCAGCTCGCGGGTGAGCTGTTCGACCAGCGCTTCGAGGCGCCCTCGCTCATCGTCGAGCGCACGAGCGGGGGAACGACGCGAGTCCTCGCACGAGCGGAGCCTTCACGAGCCGATGAAGTGCTTCACGCGCTCGTACCGGTCTGCGCCGCCTGACGCGCGCCAACCCGAGGCACGTCCTCGAAAGGTGATGAGCGCTTCACGCGCTCGCGCCCTGAACATCGCCTCCAACGCGCGGCAGTCCTCGTGAGGTGATGGACGGCGTCCTGCGCTCGCGCCCGCCCATCGGCTCTGCCCCAGTGCCAACCCACGACGGGCCCTCGCGCATGCGGAGCCCCCTTGCGGAAGAGGGCCCGCGTCGTCAGTCGCCGAGCTTCTTCTTCAGCAAATCATTGACGAGCGCGGGGTTGCCCTTGCCCTTCATGGCGCGCATCACCTGCCCCACGAAGAAGCCGAACACCTGCTTCTTGCCCGCGCGGTACTTCTCCACCTCGCCCAGGTTCTTCGCGAGGATGTCGTCCACCACCGCCTCGATGGCGCCCGTGTCGCTCACCTGCGCCAGGCCCTTCTCCGCGACGATGTCCGCGGGCGCGCGGCCCGTGCGGAACATCTCCCCGAGCACGTCCTTGCCCGCGTTGCCGGACACCGTGCCCTGGTCCACCAAGGTCAGCAACTCCGCGAGCTGCGCGGGCGTGAAGCGCACCTCGCCCACGGTGGTGCCCGACTCCTTGAGCAACCGCAGCAGCTCCCCCTGGAACCAGTTGGAGAGCTTCTTCGCGTCCGGGTAGCGCTGGGCGCACGCCTCGAAGAAGTCCGCCAGCGGGCGCTCCGTGGTCAGCAGGCGCGCGTCATACGCGGGCAGCCCGTACTGGCTCACGAAGCGCTGGAGCTTCGCGCGCGGCAGCTCGGGCAGTGACCTGCCCACCGCCTCGACGACCTCCGTCGTCACGTGCAGCGGCGGCAGGTCCGGCTCCGGGAAGTACCGGTAGTCGTGCGCGTCCTCCTTGCTGCGCATCGAGCGCGAGACGCCCTTGTTCGGGTCCCACAGCCGCGTCTCCTGGTCCACCTTCCCGCCGGACTCGATGACGTCCACCTGCCGGGCAATCTCGTACTCGATGGCCTGCTTCACGAAGCGGAACGAGTTGAGGTTCTTCAGCTCGCAGCGCTGGCCGAACGTGTCGGAGCCCTTGGGCATCACCGACACGTTGGCGTCGCAGCGGAAGCTGCCCTCCTCCAGGTTGCCGTCGTTGACACCCAGGTACACCAGGATGTCGCGCAGCGCCTTGAGGTACTCCACCGCCTCGTCCGCGTCGCGCAGGTCCGGGTCGCTGACAATCTCAATCAGCGGCACGCCCGCCCGGTTCAGGTCCACCAGGCTCTGGCCCCCGTCCCCGTCGTGCACGCTCTTGCCCGCGTCCTCCTCCATGTGGATGCGGCGGACGCGGATGACCTTCTCCCCCCGCGGCGTCTCGATGGCCAGGCGCCCGAACTCGCAGATGGGCAGGTCGTACTGGGTGATCTGGTAGCCCTTGGGAAGGTCCGGATAGAAGTAGTTCTTCCGGCTCCACACGCTCCTGGCGTTGACGCGGCACTCCAGCGCGAGCCCCGCGCGGATGGCGAAGTCCACCACGCGCTCGTTGAGCACGGGCAGCACGCCGGGCATGCCCAGGCACACCGGACAGGTGTTCCGATTGGGCTCGGCGCCGAACGCGGTGGAGCAGCCACAGAAAATCTTGGACTGCGTGAGGAGCTGCGCGTGGACCTCGAGGCCGATGACGGGCTGGAAATCGCTCACGGGCATGGCGGTGTCACCAAGCGGCCCTACGCCGGGACAGGCGCGAGGCGGCGGAAGAAGTCGTGCTCACGCTCGAAGGCCCGAGCGATGCGCAGCAGCAGGGCCTCGTCGAAGGCCCGCCCCAGCACCTGCAACCCCACCGGCAGCCCCGCCTTCGTGAAGCCGCAGGGCACCGACAGGCCAGGGATGCCCGCCAGGTTGCAGGGCAGCGTGTAGACATCCATCAGGTACATGGACAGAGGGTCGTCCACCTTCTCCCCCAGCTTGAACGGCGCCACGGGGGAGATGGGGGCCACCAGCGCGTCCAGGTCCTTGAAGGCGCGCGTGAAGTCCTCGCGGATGAGCGTGCGGACCTTCTGCGCGCGCAGGTAGTAGGCGTCGTAGTAGCCGGCGGACAGCGCGTACGTGCCCAGCATGATGCGGCGCTTCACCTCCGGCCCGAAGCCCCGCTCGCGCGTCTGCGCGTACAGCTCCTTGAGCCCCCGCGCGTCCTTCGCGCGCAGGCCGTAGCGGATGCCGTCGTAGCGCGCCAGGTTGCTGGACGCCTCGGCGGGCGCGATGAGGTAGTACGTCGCCAGCGCGTACTGCGTATGCGGCAGCGACACGTCCACCAGCGTCGCACCCAGCCGCTCGTACTCGGCCAGCGCGGCGCGGACGGAAGCCTCCACCTCCGGGTCCATGCCTTCGGCGAAGTACTCGCGTGGCACGCCCAGCTTCAGCCCGCGCACCCCGCTCTCCAGCTCCACCGAGTAGTCCGGCGTCTTCGCCGGCGCGCTCGTCGCGTCCAGCGGGTCGTGCCGCGCGATGACCTGCAGCAGCGCCGCCGCGTCCGCCACCGTGCGCGTCATGGGCCCCGGCTGGTCCAGCGACGACGCATACGCGATGACGCCGTAGCGGGACACCCGCCCGTACGTGGGCTTGAGCCCCACCGTGTTGGTGAAGGCCGCGGGCTGACGGATGGAGCCGCCCGTGTCCGTGCCCAGCGCGCCGAACACCTCGCGCGCCGCCACCGCCGCCGCCGAGCCTCCCGAGGAGCCTCCCGGCGTGCGCGTCACGTCCCAGGGGTTGTGCGTCGGGTGGTACGCGCTGGACTCGTTCGAGGAGCCCATCGCGAACTCGTCCAGGTTCAGCTTGCCGACCAGCGGCAGCCCCGCCTCCTTCAGGAGCCGCACCACCGTCGCGTCCAGCGGCGGCACGAAGCCCTCCAGCACGCGCGAGCCGGCGGTCGTCTCCACGCCCTCGGTGAGGAACAGGTCCTTGAGCCCCACCGGCACGCCGTCCAACGGGCTCGCCGGGGTGCCCGCGCGCCTGCGGGCGTCGCTCGCCTCCGCGGCCGCCAGCGCGCCCTGCTCGTCCACGCGCAGGAAGGCGCGAATCCTCGGGTCCACCTGTTGGATGCGCGCCAGGCACGCGCGGGTGGCCTCCACGGAGGACACCTCGCCCGCGTCCAGCTTCCGCGCGAGCTCCAGCATCGTCAGGTCCGTCAGCTGCATGACGTGGAACCCCTTCGGCTAGTCGATGATTTTCGGCACCGCGAAGGAGGTCCCCGACTTCGCCGGGGCGTTGGCCAGCACCTTCTCCGGCGGCAGGGAGGGCCGCGTCACGTCCTCGCGGAGCAGCGAGGCCGTGAGCGTGGCATGCGAGGTGGGCTCCACGTCCCCCACGTCCAGGGTCTGCAACTGCGCCACCGCGTCCAACACCGCCGACAGCTGCGTGGCCATGCGCTGCTCCTCTTCAGGAGTCAGCGCCAGCCGCGCCAGCGTGGCCACGTGTCGCACCTGCTCGAGCGTGAGGGCCATGCCCGCAGACCTCCCCGGGACCTCGGGTCTACTTCTTCTTGAAGAGGTTCAGGATGGCGCCCATCACCTTGCCGCCACCCTCGTGCCCGTGCTGCGCCACCATCTGGTCCAGCTCGCCGGCGTCCAGGAAGACTCCGCCGCAGTTGAAGCACGTCTCCAGCTCGACCTTGCCCTGCTTGAGCGTCTGCAGGTCCATGCCGCACTTGGGGCACTTCATCCAGTGGAGCTTCTTGAGCTCGTCGCGCTGGGCCTGGGCCGTGTCGGCGGCCTGCTGGAGCGCAAGCTTCCGCTTCTTCTCAATCTCCTCGCGGGCGAAGTACTCCTCCTCGCTCGAGGACGGCTTGTCGTTGTCTGCCATGGCGATGTACCTCCGGGAAATCGTGGCGGCACCATACCCCCTCTGGTGCAACGCGCAGCCGAAATGTAGGCCCCCTGTCCGGCAGCCGGAAAATTGACCGGACCCCCTCCCTCCCTACACTCGTCGCGGGCATTGCTACAGCCCGCTACGCGGCTGAGACGCGCAGAGGGAAGAAGGTCATGACGGCGAAGAAGGGTCGGGCGGAGAAGGCAGTGCTGTCCCGGCAGGAGATCGCGACGCGTCGAAAGGCGCTCGCGGACAAACGGCGCAAGGCGGGGGTCGACGGCGGCGACGGCACGACGGCCCGAGCCATCACCGGTGTCTTCCTGCTGGCGGCGTCCCTGCTGTCATTGTTGTCGGTGGCCACGTTCGACGCCCATGACCGGGTCGGACCGGGCTTCCGCAACGCGGTGGGCCCCATGGGCCACCTCATCGCGGAGACCCTGCGGGGGATGCTCGGCGTGTGCGCCTACCTGGCACCCGTCGGAGGCGTCTACGCCGCGATGGTGCTCTTCGTGGGCAGCCGCGAGCGCAAGCGCGGGCCGCAGATCGTCAGCCTCGTGCTGCTGACGGCGAGCGTGGCCGTGCTGGCGCAGCTCATCTTCGCCGGCGACAAGGGCTGGGCACACCCGCCCGGCGGCGCGCTGGGCGCGAGCCTGGGCGGCGTCATGGAGGGGCTGTTCTCCACCGTCGGCACCGTCATCCTCGTCACCGCCATCAGCGCCGCGGCGCTCATCGTCGGCACCCAGTACACGTTCTTCAAGCTGTGCTCGCTGGTGTGGGCCGGACTGTGCGTGCTGGGCCGCCGAGTCTCCGAGTCCGCCGAGGCCTTCTGGGAGCAGCAGAAGGTCGCCTACAAGGCCCGCCAGGAGCGCGCTGCCGAGGAGAAGCTCGAGGAGGCCGCATTCCTCGCGCAGATTGAAGCCGACGAGGAGGAGCTCGCCGAGGCCGAGCGCGCCGCCGAGGAGGCCGAGGCCGCCGAGGCGGAGGCCATGGCCGAGGAGGCCGTGCGCCTGGCCCGTCAGAACGAGAAGGAGCAGGCCGCCGCCGCGAAGCTGGCCCTCAAGGAGGCCCGCGAGAAGGAGAAGCTGGAGAAGCAGACGCGCAAGGCCCTGCCCCTGCCCGAGGACACGGACTCGCTGCCGCCCACGTCCTCCCCGCCGGTGGCCGCCGAGAAGCTGCTGCCGCGCATCGCGGAGAAGCGCCCCGCCCCCGGCGCGGACCCGGCCTGGGCCGCGTCCTTCCTGGCGCCCCAGCCCCACTCCGCGCCCCCCATCGTCCCCGAGGGCGTCGAGCCCCCGCGCGGCCGCCGCAAGACGCCGAACATCGTCACCGGCCCCTCCGCGCCCGTCGCCGCGCTGCCCGAGTCCACCGAGCCCGTGGCCCCGGCGCCCGCGCCCGTCATCTCCCTGCCCCAGCCTCCGCAGGCCGCAGCGCCCCAGCCCGCGCCTGCCGCGTCCGCGCTGGCGCGCATGCCGCTCATCGTGGAGCCCAAGGCGCCGCCCAAGCCCACCGTCAAGAAGACCCAGGACCAGTTCGAGTTCGTGGGTGACCGCAAGAGCTTCTCGCTGCCGCCGCTCGACGTGCTCGAGTACGACAAGAAGGAGCGCTCGGAGCTGGACAAGGACGCGTTCCTGTCCACGGCGGAGAAGCTGCGCGCCAAGCTGGCCGACTTCGGCATCGTCGGCGAGGTGGTGGAGATCCGCCCCGGCCCCGTCGTCACCATGTACGAGTTCCTGCCGGGCCCCGGCATCAAGGTGAGCAAGATCGCCGCGCTCGCCGACGACCTGGCCATGGCGATGGAGGCGATGCGCGTTCGCATCGTCGCCCCCATCCCCGGCAAGGGCGTGGTGGGCATCGAGGTGCCGAACAAGGACCGTGAGACCGTCTATCTCAAGGAGATCGCCGAGCAGGACGCGTTCCTCAAGGGCCCCAGCAAGCTGACCATGTGCGTGGGCAAGGACATCGAGGGCATGCCGTACGTCTTCGACCTGGCCAAGGCGCCGCACCTGCTCATCGCCGGCACCACCGGCTCCGGCAAGTCGGTGGCCGTCAACTCGATGATCATGAGCATCCTCCTGAAGTCCACGCCGGAGGAGGTCCGCTTCATCATGGTGGACCCGAAGATGCTGGAGCTCTCCGTGTACGAGGGCATCCCGCACCTGCTGCTGCCCGTGGTGACGGACCCGAAGAAGGCGGCGCTCGCGCTGCGCTGGGCCGTGGAGGAGATGGAGCGCCGCTACCAGATGCTGTCCGAGGCGGGCGTGCGCAACATCGCCGGCTACAACAAGCTGGTGGAGAGCTCCGCCTCCGAGGTGAAGGAGGTGCTCGCCGCCGCGGAGCCTTCGCCCAAGAAGTCCAAGCCCAAGAAGGTCCTGGTGGTGGACCTGGAGGGTGGCGAGCCCAAGCCCGCGGCCCAGGCGTCGGACGGGCTGGGCGTGGCCGCGCCGCGCGAGGACGTGGAGGACCTGCGCGAGGCGCTGGTGTCCTCCGAGGACGAGTCCGCCCCGGAAGTGCCCGAGGTGGAGGCCGAGCCCGAGGACGACGACGCGGGCGCGCCGCTGGACGCCGCCGCGTCCAAGCCGGAGAAGAAGGAGCTCAAGAAGCTGCCCTACATCGTGGTCATCATCGACGAGCTGGCGGACCTCATGATGGTCGCCAGCCGCGAGGTGGAGACGTACGTGGCGCGCCTGGCGCAGATGGCTCGCGCGGCCGGCATCCACCTGATGGTCGCGACGCAGCGTCCCTCCACGGACGTCGTCACCGGCATCATCAAGGCGAACTTCCCCACGCGCATCAGCTTCATGCTCCGCTCCAAGCCGGACTCCATGACGATTCTGGGCACGGTGGGCGCCGAGGCCCTGCTGGGCATGGGCGACATGCTCATCATGCCGCCCACGAGCGCGCACCTGCAGCGTGTGCACGGCGCCTTCGTGTCGGAGAACGAAATCAAGAAGGCGGTGGACCACCTCAAGGCCCAGGGCAAGCCCGTCTTCGACGAGTCCATCCTCAAGCCGCGCGACGAGGACGTGGAGTCCGGCGGCGAGGAGGACGAGCTGTCCGACGAGCTGTACGACCAGGCCCTCGCCACGGTCAGCGAGATGCGCGCCGTCTCCATCTCCATGCTCCAGCGCAAGATGCGCATCGGCTACAACCGCGCCGCGCGCATGATTGAGCGCATGGAGCGTGACGGAGTCGTCGGCGCCGCCGATGGCGCCAAGCCCCGCGAGGTGCTCATCCGAGGGGTGGGCGACATGCCGGGCGCGGGCGCGATGTAGTCCACCCGCGGCACACCGTTGTTCTCCCAGGGGGTGTCCGGCTTCGGTCCGGGCGCCCCCTGTCCGTTTCTCCTCCCCGCGCGGGCATCCCCAGCCCGCCCCGACGTGTTCCAGGTGAGTGCCCATGATTGTCGCCATCTCCCGCTTCCGCGCCGCGCCCGAGGACGCCGAGCGCCTGGTCGCCCGCTTCCAGGAGCGCGCGCGCAGGGTGGACGCGCACGAGGGGTTCCTGGGGCTGGAGGTGCTGCGCTCGTTCGAGCGCTCGCCGGAGCTGCTGCTGGTGACGCGCTGGCGGGACAAGGAGGCGATGCGGCGCTATTTCCAGTCGGAGGACTTCCGGAAGGCGAAGGAGGCCAGCGCCGAGCAGGAGGGGGCCACCTTCGCCATCTACGAGGTGGTGGGCACGTGAGGCGCGTATTGGATTCCCAAGCAGGCGCAGGTCGTCTATGGGCGGTGTCCCATGGCTGAACGCATCGCCCTATTCGCCACCACGACCCGAGGCACCGAGGACCTGCTCGCCGACGAGCTCAAGGAGCTCGGCGCGCGCCGCATCCGCCAGGACCGTGGCGGTGTGCGCTTCATGGCCTCGCTCGACGAGGCGCTGAAGGTCTGTCTCTGGTCCCGCATCGCCATGCGCGTGCTCTACCCGCTGGGCGCCTTCGAGGCCCGCGGCGCGCAGGGCCTGTACGACGCCGCCCGCGGGGTCGCCTGGGAGGAGCACCTGACGCCCACCACGACGTTCGCCGTGGACGCGACGCTGAAGGACAGCGAGCACAGCCACTCGGGCTTCGTCGCGCTGAAGGTGAAGGACGCCATCGTCGACCGCATGCGCGACGTGGTGGGCACGCGGCCGGACGTGGACACGAAGAACCCGGACGTGAGCGTGGTGGCGCACCTGTCGCGCGACACGCTGTCGCTCTCGTTGGATTTGTGCGGCGAGCCGCTGCACCGCCGGGGCTACCGCGTGCGGCCCACCGTGGCGCCTCTCAAGGAGACGCTGGCCGCCGCCATCCTGCGCGCCGCGCGCTACACGGGCGACGAGGCGCTGGTGGACCCGATGTGCGGCTCGGGCACGCTGCTGATTGAGGCGGGCATGATGGCCCGTCGGCGCGCGCCCGGCCTCAACCGCGACTTCGCCGTGGAGCGCTGGCCGGAGCTGGGGGCTCGGGCGAAGGAGCTGCTCGCGGATATGCGCGCGGATGCGCGGCGCGACGAGCGAAAGGTGGAGGTCCCCCTCTGGGGCTTCGACAAGGACCCGGAGGCCCTCGACGCCGCCCAGCGCAACGTGCGCGCGGCCCGGCTGTCCGAGGAGATCACCCTGGCCGAGGGCGACGCGACGAAGCTGCCGCCGCTGCCGGCCTCCAGTGGCCTCATCCTCACCAACCCGCCCTATGGAGACCGCATCGGCACGGGCGGACAGAAGGGCATGAAGAGCTTCTATTACAAACTGGGCGAGTCCTTGCGTGTGCCCGGCTGGCGCGTCTGGGTCCTCAGCGGCAACCCGGCCTTCGAGAGCGCCTTCCACGCGCGCCCCTCCGCGCGGCGCGACCTGATGAACGGCCCCATCGACTGCACGCTGCTCGGCTACCGGCCCTCGGGCGGCGGCGGCGAGGACTCAGAAGCGCCGCTCGGTGCGTCGCATGAGCCGGTGGATGTTGCTCCGGTGCGTCCACAGCATGAGGGCGAAGAGGACCGCTGAGAGGCCCGCGTACTCGGGCGCGCGAGCGGTGAGCGCGGACGTGCCCACCGCCGTCGCCCCCGCCGCGAGCGAGCCCAGCGAGCTGACGCGCCAGACCGCGAAGATGGCGATGAAGACGAGCCCCGCGGCCAGCGCCGCCTGGGGCACCAGCACCAGCAGCACGCCCAGCGCGGTGGCCACGCCCTTGCCACCGTGCAGCTTCAGCCACACCGGGAAGACATGGCCCAGCACCGCGGCGAGGGCCACCAGCACGTGCACCCCGGGCAGCTCCGGCACCAGCCGCATCGCGAGCGCCACCGGCAGCGCGCCCTTCACCGCGTCGAGCACCAGCACCACCGCGCCCAGCTTCTTGCCCGCGACGCGGGTGACGTTGGTGGCGCCGATGTTGCCGCTGCCGCTCTGGCGCACGTCCACGCCGCGAAGCCACCGCGTCAGCAGGACACCGAAGGGGATGGAGCCGGCGAGGTAGCCCAGCAGGACGAGCGCGAGAGTCACGACCCCACGCTATAGCAGCAGGTGGGGGAAGCGCGTCTTCACCACCACGTAGGCGTAATTCACCAGGACGATGACGGGCATCACCACCTGGAACGCCTTCCACTCCCGAAGCGAGAGCTGGATTTCGGGGATGGGGACGGCGAACACCAGGTGCACCACCATGGCCACGGCCGCGAGCGCGAACAGCACGGCGGCCACGGTGCCCAGGGGGTTGGCCTCCCACGCGCCCACGAAGTTGAAGTGGGCCACGCGGTCCGCCACGCGGGTGAGGCCACAGCCGAGGCAGGGCCACCCTGTCCGCTCGCGCAGCACGCAGCCCCAGAACGGGATGAGCTTCGCCACCGGGATGAAGCGGGCGACGAGCAGCCCCACGAGGCCGATGAGGCCCAGGTAGTCCACCGTGCCGAGCCGGCGGTTGCGAGGAGGGAGGAAGACCTTCATGGGCTGCGCGCCCCGGGGTGTGCGGGAGTCACACTCTAGTACGGGCGCCGCCTTGCCGGGGCAACGAGTTTTGACTAAGCGGGCAGGTCATGAACTCGCTCCGCACGTCCCTGATGCTGCTGGTCGCTGTTCCCCTGGTGGCCTTCGCTGGCGACAAGACGCCCGCCAAGGGAAAGACGGCTGACAAGGCCGCGGCCGCCGCCGACTGTCACCACCCAGCCGACAAGGCCGCGGCCGCGCCCAAGCCCGAGGCCGCGAAGGACGACAGTTGGAAGCTCACCCGTGGCGAGGCCCTCAAGGGCGCCTCCGAGGTGAAGCTCGCGGACCTGCTCTCCAAGCCCCAGGCCCACGACGGGAAGACGGTGCGGCTCGAGGGCACGGTGCGCAAGGCGTGTGAGAAGAAGGGCTGCTGGATGGAGCTCGCCCCCGAGGGCCAGGCCAAGGGCCCGGGCGTGCGCGTGACGTTCAAGGACTACGGCTTCTTCGTACCGCTGGACTCGGCGGGCTCGCAGGCGCGCGTGGAGGGCGTGGTGAAGGTGGCCGAGCTGAGCGAGGGCCACGCGGCGCACTACGAGGCCGAGGGCGCCATCGTCCCGCGCGGCGCGGACGGCAAGCCACGCGAGGTGCAGTTGGTGGCGACGGGCGTCGAGCTGCGCCGGTAACACATGGCGCGCAGCTTCAGCATGAAGGGCGTGCAGGGCGCCGCGGACCGCGCCGTCCAGCACGCGAGGGCGTGGTTGCTGGAGACGGAGCCGGGTTCGCGCGTGCACGACGTGCAGTCGGACCCGCGCTTCCAGCATCGGGGCGTGGACCTGCTGTGGGAGCTGCCCTCGGGCGAGGTGCGCGGCATCGAGGTGAAGGGGGACCGCAACGCCACCCGGAAGCGGTACTTCTTCGAGCTGGTGTCCAACCTGGAGAAGGACACCCCGGGCTGCTTCCTCTACAGCGGCGCGGACCTGCTCGTGTACGTGTTCCTCTCGCAGGGGGAGATGCACGTGTTGCCGCTGCGCGCAGCGCGCGACTGGTTCCTCCCGCGCGCGAAGGAGTACCCGCTCAAGCACGCCTTCACCCAGACGGGCGCCATCCGCTACACGACGGTGGGCGCGGTGGTCTCCACGCGAGACGTCGTCGAGGGCGTGCCCAACGTGCTCAAGATTCCCCTGAGGCGCTCGACGCCGCTGCGAGCCCAGGAGGAGTCCACGACGCCCGAGGCTCCGGGCGCGGCGGCCATGCCCACGAAGCAGGGCGAGCTCGAGGACGTGGCCCCGGTGAAGACCGCCCAGGAGGACGCGAAGCCCGCGCCGAAGAAGCGGGCGCGGCGCCGCAAGTCCACGGACGCTTCCGAGAGCAGCGGCCCGGGCACGTCGGAGTGACGGGGCGCTCACGAGCCCATCGCTGACCTGTCAGCGCGTCCTTCTTCGAGCCCTCGCGCCGTGGTGTCAGCGAACTCACGGCCTGTGACGGCAACGAGCGTCGCGGGGTGACGCTGCTCGTATGCAGCCTCGAGACAGGGACCTGGCCCTCAAGCCCACGCGCCAGACAGGTAGAGGCCTCACACCCTGGTGGCGACGAGGGTTTCAGGATGACCGCGGTCGTACGCGGCCTTGAGCCCGTGACTCGGGCTCTTCGTCACGGCCCATCAAGCCCCTGCGCCAGGCCGGATGAAGACTCACGACATGGCG
>NZ_JAIQDH010000074.1:0-939 GCF_020037095.1 Myxococcus sp. XM-1-1-1 | reverse complement strand
CCTCTCTCTCCGACGTCCGACTCCTTCTGCATCCTCCACGTCGTCGTGAACGTCGTGTTCTCCGTCGGGCCGTACCCGTTGATGAGCGTGCCTCCCGCGCGCAGCCGCTCCTTCACCCGCTGCACCGGCAGCACGTCTCCTCCCGCCAGTACCTGCTTCACTCCCGCCAGTGCCTCCAGCTGGTACGCCTGCATCTGCTCGAAGAGCGCCGCTGTCAGCCACAGCGACGTCACCTGGTGCGCCTTCAGCGTCGCCGCCACTTCCTCCAGCGCAAGCTCCTTCGCCGGGTACACCACCAGCTTCGCTCCGTTCAGCAGCGCGCCCCATACCTCCAGCGTCGACGCGTCGAAGCCCACCGGCGCCAACTGCAACCACACCTCCTCCGCGCTGAAGCTCGCGTACGTGGCTCCCTTCACCAGCCTCGCCACTGCCTTCTGCGGCACGCCCACGCCCTTCGGCGTCCCCGTGCTTCCCGACGTGTACATGACGTACGCCAGACTGCTTCCATCTCCTCGGAGCGGCGGGTTGCTCTTTGGCTGACGTCCAATCAACGCCGCGTCCGCGTCGAGGCTCACCACCACGTCCGCGCTCTCCGCCACCTCCTCCACCAACTCCTCGCGGCCCACCACCACCGCCACCCCCGCCTCCCTCTTCATCCACCTCATTCGCTCCGCCGGGTTGCTCCCCTCCAGCGGCACGTACGCTCCTCCCGCCTTCACCACCCCCAGCACCGCCACCACCCACTCCAACGAGCGCTCCACGCTCAGCCCCACCCTCACCTCGGGGACCACTCCCACTCCCCTCAAGTGGTGCGCCAGCTGATTCGCTCTCTCGTTGAGCTGCCCGTACGTCAGTGACTCCCCGGCACTGTCGACCACCGCGACCGCGTCAGGTCCAGCGGCCACCGTCGCTTCGAACAGCCCGGCCAGGGTCTGCTCA
>NZ_JAIQDH010000073.1:0-964 GCF_020037095.1 Myxococcus sp. XM-1-1-1 | reverse complement strand
GGAGAGTCCGTGGCGGGAGTGGTGAAGGGGCAGGCGGTGGGGAAGGAGAAGAGGAAGGTGGCCTTCCTCTTCACGGGCCAGGGAAGCCAGTACGTGGGGATGGGAGAGGAGTTGTACCGGACGCAGCCGGCCTTCAAGGAAGCGCTGGAGGAGTGCGCGAAGGTGCTGGAGGGGGTGCTGGAGAAGCCGCTGCTGGAGGTGATGTTCGGCCAGGGCAGCGAGCTGGACGAGACGAGGTACACGCAGCCGGCGCTGTTCGCGGTGGAGTACGCGCTGTGGAGGATGTGGAGGAGCTGGGGAGTGGAGGCGGACGCGGTGCTGGGGCACAGCGTGGGGGAGTACGTGGCGGCGGTGGTGGCCGGCGTCATGGGAGTGGAGGACGCGCTGAAGCTGGTGGCGGAGCGAGGCCGGCTGATGCAGGCGCTGGGGGGGGAGGGGGAGATGGTGGCGGTGGAGGCACCGGAGGAGTGGATTGCGGAGGCGGTGAAGGGGTTGGAGGCGAGCGTCTCGATTGCGGCAAGGAACGGCCCGAAGCAGTGGGTGGTGGCGGGGTTGAAGGAGGGAGTGAAGGAGGCGGAGCGTCGGCTGGGGGAGAAGGGCGCGAAGACGAAGAAGCTGAAGGTGTCGCATGCGTTCCACTCGCCGCAGATGGAGCCGATGCTGGACGCCTTCGAAGCGCGGGTGGGTGCGGTGAAGTTGGAAGCCCCGAAGCGGGTGCTGATTTCGAATGTGAGCGGGAAGAAGGCGGGGGCGGAGGTGGCGAGCGCGAAGTACTGGCGCACGCACGTGAGGGAGGCGGTGCGCTTCGCGGAGGGGATGGAGGCGCTGAGGAAGGAGGGGGTGGGAATCTTCCTGGAGGTGGGGCCCGCGCCGGTGTTGGTGGGAATGGGGAGGCAGACGCTGGAGGAGGAGGGGCTGGAGTGGGTGGCGAGTTTGAGGAAGGGGAAGGGGGAGTGGGAGACGG
>NZ_JAIQDH010000072.1:0-980 GCF_020037095.1 Myxococcus sp. XM-1-1-1 | reverse complement strand
TCTTTGAGTTGGACCAGCGCCTTGCGAGTCTTCTGACTGGTGTGGACCGCTGCATTGTCCAGCACGAGGTGGATGCGACGAGCGCGCCGGTATTCCCCCGCCAGCCGCCAGAGCAACTGGATGAAGAGGTCGCTGGCCTTGGATTTGCCCTCCACCCACGTCAGCTTTCCCGTCCGGACATTCAACGCTCCAGCCAGGAAGCGCTTCTGGTTGTTGCCCGGGGTCACCACCACCCGACGCTGCCCCGGAAGACACCAGTCGTGTCCGACCTTGGGGTTGAGATGGATGTCCACCTCATCTACGTGGAGCACGGGCTCTTCGGGGGGCGTGTGTGCATGCAGGCACTTCAACTCGTAGAGCCGGCGCCGACGCTTCCACGCGGGCCAGGGACACTTGACGATGGGCCTGGCGGCCTTGCGCCGCGCGCCGAGCCAGGTGAGCGCGCGGCCCATGGTCGCCACGGAGACCTGGGGCAGCCCGCGGCGCTCAAGCTCCAGGCACAGCAACTCCCGTGTCCAGGTGGGCCGGCACCAGCCCCAGTCCTCGGGCGTTCCCACCAGCACCCGCGCCAGCCTCTCTCGGAATCGCTCGTCTACCTTGCGCTGGCCGTTGCCCTCCCTCCTGTCTCGTAGCGCTCCGCGTCCGTCCTCCCGGTAGCGGCGCACTGCGCTGACGACGGTGGAGGTTGCACAGCCCAACTCCCGGGCTGCCGCGTTGCATGAGGCTCCCCGCCCCACAGCCGCCACGGCCATGCACCGCCGCATGGTGAGCGGGCAGCCACTCCGCTCACCCCACCTCAGCAGCGCCTGCCGCTGCTTCCTCTTCAGCCACTGCCTACCTTTGCCCTCGGGCAGGGCCTTCTCGCTCTCAGGTCTTCTGCGCACACAGAGCCGAACGAGAAGTGCCCCTGCTCCCTCTTCCCGCGCACTTCCCGCCTGCCCGCCCTTCAGCCTGATCGAGAATCACGAACTTCGGTTTAG
>NZ_JAIQDH010000071.1:0-1015 GCF_020037095.1 Myxococcus sp. XM-1-1-1 | reverse complement strand
TGCTCTCCGACTTCCAGGGCGAGCACGTCCGCTACCCCGAGGACGCCACCCTCCACTCCCTCTTCGAGGCCCAGGCCCTCCGGACGCCTCACGCCGAAGCCCTCCGCTTCGAGGGCACGTCTCTCTCCTACGCTCAGCTCGCCGCCCGCTCCAACCAGCTCGCCCACCACCTGCGCTCCCTCGGCGCCCGCCCGGGCCTCCTCGTCGCCGTCTGCCTCGAGCGCTCCCTCGACCTCGTCGTCTCACTCCTCGCCGTCCTCAAGTCCGGCGCCGCCTACGTCCCCCTCGACCCGGCCTACCCGCGCGAGCGTCTCGCCGGCATGCTCGAGGACGCCCAGGCCCCCGTCCTCCTCACCCACTCACGCCTGACCTCCGTCCTGCCTCAGCACGCCTCCCAGGTGCTCTGCCTCGACACCCAGTGGGACGCCGTCTCCCGTCAGTCCTCCGCCTCCCCCTCCCCTCTCGCGGGCCCGGACTCCCTCGCCTACGTCATCTTCACCTCGGGCTCCACCGGCCGCCCCAAGGGCGCCATGAACGCCCACTCCGGTGTCGTCAACCGCCTCCTCTGGATGCAGCAGCAGTACTCCCTCACCGCCCTCGACACCGTCCTCCAGAAGACTCCCTTCAGCTTCGACGTCTCCGTCTGGGAGTTCTTCTGGCCCCTTCTCACCGGCGCTCGCCTCGTCCTCGCCAGGCCCGGCGGACACCAGGACCCCGCCTACCTCGTCCGCCTCCTCTCCGACGAGCGCGTCTCCACCGTCCACTTCGTCCCCTCCATGCTCCGCGCCTTCCTCGAGGAGCCGGGGCTCGACTCCCTCAACCACCTGCGCCGCGTCCTCTGCTCCGGTGAGGCACTCCCCGCCGACCTCGTCCACCGCGCCCACTCGCGCCTTCACCCCTCCTCCGAGCTCCACAACCTCTACGGCCCCACCGAGGCCGCCGTCGACGTCTCCTTCTTCCACTGCGCTCGCGGCTCCTCCCTCTCCTCCATCCCCATCGGCAGGCCCGTCGCCAA
>NZ_JAIQDH010000070.1:0-1094 GCF_020037095.1 Myxococcus sp. XM-1-1-1 | reverse complement strand
GGAGCCATGCGGAGGACGGACTCGACTTCGCCCAACTCGACACGGAAGCCACGCACCTTCACCTGGAAGTCGAGGCGGCCGAGGAACTCGAGGGTGCCGTCGACCTTCCAGCGAGCGGAGTCACCGGTGCGGTAGAGACGAGAGCCGGGGATGCCACTGAACGGATTCGGCACGAAGGCCGCGGCGGTGGTGTCCGGCCGAGCCAGGTAGCCGTGAGCGAGGTGGGTGCCACCGACGAAGACTTCACCGGCGACGCCGATGGGGACGGGCTGGCCGAGGGAGTCGAGGACGTAGAGCTGCGTGTGGCCAACGGGGCTGCCGATGGAAGGCAGGCGAGGCCAAGCGGAGGGCGCACCGTCGAGACGGAAGGCGGAGACGACGTGGGCCTCGGAGGGGCCGTACTGGTTCTCGAGGACGCTGCCGGGGAGCTTCTCGAAGAAGGCGGTGAGGGTGGAGTTGACCTGAAGCTGCTCACCGGCTGTGACGACTTCCCTCAACGCACTGGGCAACGTGGCGCCATGGGAGACGGAGTCGGCCATGGCTTGGAGTGCGACGAAGGGGAGGAAGAGCCGCTCGACCTTCTGCGCGTGCATGAAGTCGAGGAGGGCTGGGATGTCCTGGCGAAGGCCCCCGAGAGGGAGGACGACGTGGGCGCCCACCCACCAGGAGGCGAAGAACTCCTGGATGGAGACGTCGAAGTTGAGGGAGGCGAACTGGAGCGTCACCGCGAGGGGGTTGGGTGACTGCCGGATTTGCCAGGCGAGCAGGAAGCTGAGGGCCCTGTGGGGCATGACGATGCCCTTGGGGATGCCGGTGCTGCCGGAGGTGTAGATGACGTAGGCGATGTCCTCGGGGGAGACGTGGATGGCGGGCGCCACCGAGGGGCGCAGAGCCACCGCGTCGGCCTCGGAGTCGACGAGGATGCGTCGAGCGGAGGAGGAGGCGGGGAGGACGGAGGAGAGGGAGGAGTGGGTGAGGACGACGGGCGCGCGGGTGTCCGCGAGCATGAAGGCCAGACGCTCAGCGGGGTAGTTGGGGTCGAGGGCGACGTAGAAGGCGCCGGCCTTGAGGGTGGCGAGGACGGCGACGGCCAT
>NZ_JAIQDH010000069.1:0-1143 GCF_020037095.1 Myxococcus sp. XM-1-1-1 | reverse complement strand
GCGAAGCGCAGCTCCTTCTCCATCGCGACAGGGGTGATCAGCTCCACCTCGATCGCGATGTTGTCGCCCGGCATCACCATCTCCACGTTCTCCGGCAGCTTCACCGTTCCCGTCACGTCCGTCGTGCGGAAGTAGAACTGGGGACGGTAGCCCTTGAAGAACGGGGTGTGGCGACCACCCTCTTCCTTCGACAGCACGTAGATCTGCGCCTTGAACTTGGTGTGCGGCGTGATGCTGCCAGGCTTGGCAATCACCTGCCCACGCTCCATGTCCTCACGCTTCAGGCCGCGCACCAGCGCGCCGATGTTGTCGCCCGCCATGCCCTCGTCCAGCAGCTTGCGGAACATCTCCACGCCCGTGACCACGGTCTTCTGCGTCGGGCGCAGGCCGACGACCTCGACCTCCTCGCCGACCTTGATCTTGCCACGCTCCACGCGGCCCGTCGCCACCGTTCCACGGCCGGCGATGGAGAACACGTCCTCCACCGGCATCAGGAAGGGCTTGTCCGTCGCGCGCTGCGGCGTCGGGATGTAGCTGTCCACCGCCGCCATCAGCTTCAGGATGGCCGGCTCGCCGATGTCGCTCGTGTCACCCTCGAGCGCCTTCACCGCGGAGCCCGGGATGATGGGGATGGTGTCGCCGGGGAACTCGTACTTCTTCAGGAGGTCACGCACCTCCATCTCCACCAGCTCGCGCAGCTCCGGGTCGTCCAGCAGGTCCACCTTGTTCAGGAAGACCACGATGTACGGAACACCGACCTGGCGCGCCAGCAGGATGTGCTCACGCGTCTGGGGCATCGGGCCGTCCGCCGCCGACACCACCAGAATCGCGCCGTCCATCTGCGCCGCGCCCGTGATCATGTTCTTCACGTAGTCGGCGTGGCCCGGACAGTCGACGTGCGCGTAGTGACGGTTCGCCGTCTGGTACTCCACGTGCGCCGTCGAAATCGTGATGCCGCGCTCGCGCTCTTCCGGCGCCTTGTCGATCTGGTCGTACGCCAGGAACGTGGCGCCGCCCGTCTTCGCCAGCACCTTCGTGATGGCCGCCGTCAGCGACGTCTTGCCGTGGTCCACGTGTCCGATCGTGCCGATGTTCACGTGGGGCTTGTTACGCTCGAACTTCTCCTTGGCCATGACACTCCTC